>CALWTY010000004.1 GCA_944384585.1 uncultured Clostridia bacterium
AACAGCAGGTGCATCGACACCGGGAAGAATAATACAGGAGGTAAAGAAAAGGATGAGTGAACTGGAACAGGAAAGGAAAGACGGGGAAGTCACGGGAGAAAAAGAGGACTTCGCCGGGATGCTGGAGGGGACAGTCAAAACATTAAATACAGGGGAAGCGGTCAGCGGCGTGATCACGGCGGTAACGGCGGGAGAGCTGCAGGTAGACCTGGGCGTGAAGGTGACGGGGATCATCCCGTACGACGAAGCGACCGAGGACAGCAGTGTGAAGCTGACGGAGAAGTACCATGTAGGAGATGAGATCGAGGCGGTGGTGATCAAGGTCAGCGACAAGGACGGGGTAGCGACGCTTTCGAAGAAGAGGATCGAGAAGAAGCTGAGCTGGAAGAAGGTGCTGGACGCCTATCAGAACGAAGCGGTGATCGAAGGGAAGATCGTGGAGATCATCAAGGGCGGAGTGCTGATGGAGTATGAATCGAACCGGATCTTCGTGCCGGCATCGCAGACGGGAATCCCGAAGGAAGGGGATATGAACGTGCTGTCCGGGAAGACGGTGCGAGCGAAGATCATCGAGGTAAACGAGGGGCGGAAGAGAGCGGTAGGCTCGATCCGGAAGGTGGAGCGAGAGGAACGGAAGCAGAAGGAAGCGGCGTTCTGGAGCGAAATCGAGAAGGGAAAGGAATACGAAGGAGAAGTCAAATCGCTGACGAGCTACGGAGCATTCGTGGATCTTGGCGGGGTGGACGGCATGGTGCATAACACGGAGCTGTCGTGGACGCATATCAAGCATCCGTCGGAGGTGGTCAGGCTCGGCGAGGTGATCAAGGTATATGTGAAGGACTTCAATCCCGAGACGAAGCGGATCTCCCTCGGATATAAGACGGAGGAGAGCAATCCGTGGAACATTTTCCGCAGCCGGTATGAGGTGGGCGACACGGCGGAGGTCAAGGTGGTCAGCCTGATGCCGTTCGGCGCGTTTGCGGAGATCGTGCCGGGAACCGACGGACTGATCCACATCTCCCAGATCACCGATCACAAGATCGCGCAGCCCGGCGAGGTGCTGACGGTGGGCGACGTGGTGAAGGTGGAGATCATCGGGATCGATGAGGAAAACCATCAGATCAGCCTTTCGATCCGTGCCCTGATGGAGAAGGAGAGAGAGGCAGAGGAGTCCGGCTTCACCGAAGAGGACTTCGGAGACAACGCCTGACAGACGCGAAGGGGAGTCCGGCACAAGCCGACCGCCCCCAAGCGGAGCAGAGCGGGCCGAGGGACAGAGAGAGGCATCGCCTGCGCTCTTCCCGAAGCAGCGAATCGGAAAACGAACAGACCCGCGGCAATGGGTGGTGTTCATAAGACAGTATCAGCCACAGTAGTATGCACTGCTGTGGCTGTACTTGTATTGTATCCTGTTATGTGATAAGATGGAATGAAAGAGACCAACGAATCGGAATCTACAGGGGGATAGGTATGGGCAGTGTGATATTAGTCTGCGGTTTGAACGGAGCAGGAAAAAGTACACTTGCAAAGGCTCTTGCCGAAAAATTGAATTGTCGATTCATTGATATTGAAAATATATACTTTTCAAGGCAAGACAATCCTGATTATCCGTATGAAAAATCGCGTCCCTACGGGGAAGCGGAGATTTTTACAAGCAAATCAAGTCATTCCATGTTTTTTGCGCGTCAAGAGATGAAAACTTAGTTAACGATTGGCTATCAACTATATGCTGTCCCATCGTCAGAGTAGATGGAACGTTGCCGGTATGTGATAATGTGAATCTGATTGTCAAGAAGTTGTAAATCAATACCAATCAATCGAACAGAGAAGGGCGCACTTCTATACACCTCGGTGCAGTGCATAACGCACGATATCGCACCGCACCAAAGCCTCCCTCATCAGAGGGAGGCTTGAATAATCCAGCCCCAACACACGAAAATAAAATCCGACCTGTGATTGATGTGCCCCCTTTCCGTAGTCTTGAAAACTTTTTTTCGAGTGTCTACTCTAAGGGACTATATCAGCCATAGGTCGGATTCACTGTTTTATGAGCACCCCGCAAGTGCCGCGGGTCTTCTTTCCGCTTTCAAAGGGGCAAGCCGTTGCCCGGCAGGAGGGGCAGTGCGCCTGAAGAGCGCGGCTTGTGCCGGGCGTCAGCCGGGGCTTGAATATGAATTATTTGTAAACAAAAGACGTTTCCGCTTGACATTCTCGATAATCGGAGGGGAGGAATCGGCATGGCGAGGATCAGATTTCAAACGTTGACGGAGCAGATGTTTTATACGCTTCTATGCCTTCGGGAAGAGTGCTGCGGAATGGATATCCTCGACCGCATTCCCGCCATGACGGGGAAGCGGGTCAGGATCGGATCGGGGACGCTGTATATGCTGCTCGAGCAGTTTTGCGATGCGGGCATGATCAGGGAGACGAAGGTGGAGGGACGCCGCCGCAGTTATCTTCTGACCGAAAAGGGCAGAGAAATGCTGAAGGAGGAGTGCTTGCGCCTCAGCGCGCAGCTTCAGGATTACCGAAAGGCTTTCGGGGAGGATGAAACGGAATGAAATACAGACTTGAGCTATTATCGTACTATGATCGGAGCGGGATCGTGCGGCATCTGGAAGGGATGGCGAAAAAGGGATGGATGCTTGAAAAGCGCATCGGGCTTCTGTGGTGCTACCGCCGCATCGAGCCGTCGGAGATCCGCTTTGCCGTCAGCTATTATCCGAAAAACTCCGACTATGCGCCGCAGCAAAGTGCAGCCGGGGAGGAATTCGACGAGCTGTGTGCCGCATCCGGCTGGGAGGCGGTCTGCCGGATCGGATCGATGCATTTTTCTGCAGCCGGAAGGAGGAGGTTCTTCCGCTGGAAACCGATCCGCAGACAGAGCTTTCCTCCCTCCATGCCGCGATGAAGCGGGGATTCCTGCCGCTCTATCGGATTCTCCTTCTCCTCTCCGCCTTCTTTTTTCTGCTATGGGTTTCCAATCTGCTCGGCGATCCCATCGATCTCCTTTCCTCATCCGGCGACTTCTTTTCCGGACTTCTCTGGGGGCTGCTCGGGATCTATTGCGCGGAAGAGCTGCTTCGTTATTCGGGATGGTATCGAAGGTCGATGGAGGTGGTGAAGCGGGGGGAACTGCCGGAAACGCCCGATACCCGTCCCTTTCAGCGGGTCATGCTGATCCTGATACTGCTTTGCTTCCTGATCTGGGGAGCGGAATTTATCCTGAATTCCGACGGACCGCAGCGTCTGATCGGCGTGACGATTATGGTATGGCTTCCGCTGCTATCGCTGATTCTGTACGGCGTGAGGGAAGGGCTGAAGCGCATCCGTCTGCCGGGGGCGCTCAACCGCGTGATGACGACGGCGGTTTGCTTTCTTACGACGCTCGGCATACTGGCGCTGCTCACGGGCGGGGTTTTTGCCGGCTATTCCTCCGGCTTTTTTGAGAACAAAGACGAGGAGGGAAGTATCATCCGCATGATCCGAAAAGCGGAGCTGCCGCTGACGGCGGAGACGCTCGGATTGGGGGCGGGGATAGACATCAAGGAGTTCACCGGCACACTGTCCTCCCTGCTCGGGCGCTTAAGCCTTCGTCAATATCCCCGCGACGGGACCTCCGACCGCCCGACGTTGACCTATACGATCGTGCCGGTCCGGCAGCAGTCGCTGTATGACCTCTGGAAAGACTGCCTCCTCGGGGATCGCGGGGCGGGTGAGGCCGATCCGACGGAATGGGGGCGCTGGAGGCGTTCCGCCTTGATGACGGGGAGAATGGGCGGATCCCGTATCTGCTCTGTTACGAGAGACTGCTGGTTCTGATCTCCTTTTCCTCCGAGCCGACGGAGGAACAGCGTCAGCAGGCGGGGCGGCTGCTTGCGGACGTCGATTCGTCAAGCAGATGATGAAATATGACGGATGAGAGGCGGATACGGGTGGAATTTTCTCATAAATTACCTAAATTAAACCGCCGTATATTGACTTCATAAATCAAATGTGCTATACTGTACCTATTAATTGTAACCGATGTCGGATTCCGCCCGGAAGCAGCGAAACGGGAGGAGAATCATCATCGGTTCAGCTCGAAACAAGTCAGGTTAGTAATAGATATGATGCAAAATAGACTGTCACTTAAGAAAATCCTGTTCGGCACGACGCCTGTCGCGGCGGTGTTTCTTCTGATTATGCTTCATACCCTGGGAAGGGGAACACCGCTCGGTTCAGAGCCCTCCATGACGGAACAGACGGAAATGATCCTGTCCATGACAGCGGTCCGCGATGTCAGTATTTTCAGCGGTGCGCCGCTGAACGCCGAGGACTTTTTCGCGGAGGGACGTCCTGACGGAGTGAAGATTTCCTTTGAGACGATTCCCCCGACCGATCGGGCAGGTCGCTACCCCGTGGTCCTGATCCTGAGCCTCGACGGACAGAGTCAGAAGCGGGAAGCGGTCCTGACGGTGAGCGAATGTCTTTCGCTGCTTCGTCTCCCCATCGGGAGCGACCGTGTGATCTCGGTGGCTGATTTTGTCGGGAATAATGCGACCGATGCGGAATTTGTAGACTTCTATCCCAATTCCTTCTCCCGCTCCGAGCCGGGGCTTTACCGCGGCAAGATCCGCATCGACGGACAGCTCTATGAAATCGCGCTGGAGATTGCAGACCTGACGCCTCCCACCGGCGATCCCGTGACGGGCGTCACCGTCTTTCTGAATCAGACCGTCGATCCGTCGCTTCTGGTGACAAACCTGTCGGATTACGGAAAGATTACCGTCGGTTATGCGGAAGAGCCCGATTTTTCCCGCGAAGGGGAGATCCCGGTCTCGGTGCTTCTGACCGACGATAGCGGAAATCGGGCGACCGTGGATACGGTCGTGACGGTGATCCGCGATACCGAGCCGCCGGTGTTTTCCGGCATATCGGATAAGACCATTACGGTCGGTGACGGCATTTCCTATAAAAAGGGCGTGACGGTGACCGACAACAGCGGAGAGGTGCCGGATTTCACGGTGGACAGCTCCGCCGTCAATCGCAACAAGCCCGGCGTGTATTCCGTCGTGTATACCGCGACCGATTCGTCGGGAAATACGGCCAGGGAAACGATGACCGTCACCGTCGTCAGGGTTTCGACCGAGCAGGTCAATCGGAAGCTGGAGCAGATTGCCGCAAGGATTATTTCCGACGGCATGACGCGGGACGAAAAGATCCTGGCGGTATGGAAATACACCCGCAAGGCGATCACCTACACCGGACGGTCGGACAAAACCGATCTCTATTCCGCTGCCTATGAGGGGCTGGTGACCGGCGGGGGAGACTGCTATACCTACTATGCGCTGAATGCGCTGCTCTTTGATTTTCTCGGAATCGAAAACGTCGAGGTCCGGCGCGTCGACGGGCAGTCAAGACACTGGTGGAGTCTTGTGCTGTTCGAGGACGGTCTGTGGTATTTTGTCGATTCCTGCCCGCTGCCCGCCAAGATGGGACAGCACGCGGGAATGACCGGCAGGATGACCAAAAGCGATCTTGCCTATCTGACCTCGCTGTCCGATCAGATCGCCGGCGAAGAGGGCGTTTATTCCGGCTACTATGAATACGACACGGCGCTGGACGCGCTCTATGCCGTCGCGCCTTGACCTTTCCCGATTTCCCGAAGACCGGCTTCCGTCCGGCATGAGGTTGATATGACGAATGTTCTTGAGTACCTTGAAAACGCGGTCCGCCTGACCCCCGATAAGATCTGCTATCTGGACGACGACTGCCGGATGACCTTCCGCCGTGTGGCGGAGGAGGCGCGGGCGATCGGAAGCCTGCTTGCCCGCCGCGGCGTGTGCCGGAGGCCGGTCGCCGTCTTTATGAAAAAAGGCCCGCGCGCCGTCACCGCGTTCCTCGGCGCACTTTACGGGGGCTGCTTCTATGTTCCGCTCGACATTGAAATGCCGATGTTCCGGATCGAGCTGATTCTCGGGCTGCTCGGAGATTGCCCGATCCTCTGCGACGACGCTTCCCTCCCCGTGCTGAAAAAGCTCGGAAGGGAGGAGGACGCGGTCCTCTATGAGACCGCCGCGGCGGAGGAGACGGACGAGGAGGCGCTTGATGAGGTGAGACGGCACGGAATCGATACCGATCCCGTATATGTGCTGTTCACCTCCGGCTCGACCGGTATTCCCAAGGGAGTCATCACCTCGCATCGCGCCCTGATCGACTATGTCGATCACCTGTCGCAGATCCTGCGGGTCGATTCCGAATCGGTCTTCGGAAATCAGACCCCGCTCTATACCGACGCCTGTCTCAAGGATCTCTATCCCACGCTGAAATGCGGCGCGACGACGGTTTTTATTCCGAAATCCCTCTTTTCCTTTCCGGTCAGGCTTCTGGAGTATCTCAATCGCCATCGGATCAATACCGTTTGCTGGGTCGCCTCGGCGCTCTCGATCGTTTCCTCGCTCGGCGCTCTTGATTCGGTGAAGCCCCGTGAGCTTCGCACCGTCGCCTTCGGCTCGGAGGTCTTTCCCGTGCGGCAGCTCCTGCTTTGGCAGAAGGCTCTTCCCGAGGCGCGGTTCATCAATCTCTACGGCCCGACGGAATGCACTGGCTGCTGTTGCTTCTATGAGCTTGACCGCCCCTTTGAGACGGAGGAGGTCATTCCCATCGGCAAGCCCTTTCCGAACGCCGGCGTCTTTCTCCTTTCGGAGGAGGATCGCCCCGTCCCGCAGGGAGAGCTCGGCGAGATCTGCATCAAAGGAACGGGCCTTGCCTACGGCTATTATAAGAATCCTCAGAGAACGGCGGAGGTCTTCGTTCAGAATCCTCTCAACGACGCCTACCCGGAGCGCATCTATCGGACGGGAGACCTCGGTCGCTTCAACGAGCGGGGAGAGCTGATCTATGTGACCCGCAAGGATTTTCAGATCAAGCATATGGGGTATCGGATCGAACTGGGAGAGATCGAGGTGGTTTGCGCCGCCTGCGAGGGCGTATCGCTCTGCTGCGCGGTCTATGATCGTGAGAAAAAGCGCATCCTCCTCTACTATACCGGCGAAACGGAAAAAGGAACGCTGCTCGGTTATCTCAAGGGAAAGCTGCCGCGGTATATGCTGCCGGCAGAGCTGATCCGGCTGCGCCAAATGCCGCTGACGCTCAATCGGAAGATCGACAGGAAGCGGCTGGAAACGGAGGGCGCGCCGGAGGAAGCGGCGGAGGAGAGCCGCCGACTGATTTCAGACTGATACCGCGGCTGCGGGGAAGGGAATATAACAATATGGATAAGATCATTTCGATGCTCAGGGAGCTTCATCCCGATATCGACTTCGAGACGGCGGAGGCGCTGGTGGACGACGGGATTCTCGATTCGATGGATATCGTATCACTGGTGACGGCGATTTACGACGAGTTTGACGTGCGGATCCCCGCCGACAGAATTCTGCCGGAGAATTTCAATTCCGCCGCGGCGCTCGGAAAACTGGTCAATGAACTGATCGACGAATGAGCTTTACCTCCTTTTCGTTTGCGCTGTTTTTTCTCGTCCTTACGCTGCTCTACTATACCGTGGCCGGGAAAAAGCAGTGGCAGCTTTTGCTGATTGCCGGCTATTTCTTTTATGCCTGCGCCGATCCCCGCTATCTGATCTTCATTCTGGTCACGACTGCCTCCGCATATCTTGTCACGATGCGCTTTACGGCGCTCCGACGGGAGCTTGGACGATGGTTTGACGAGCATCCCGAACTGACCCGCGAGGAGAGAAAGAGATACAAGGAAAAAACGGCGTCCCGCTGTCGGAAATGGCTGCTGCTTGCCGTTTTGCTGAACTTCGGGATTCTGTTCACCTTCAAATACCTGAACTTTTTCCTTGTCAATCTCGATTCGCTGTTCGGCCTTTTCGGAGGGGGACTGCCGGTCACATCGGTCAGGCTGCTGCTTCCGCTGGGACTTTCGTTTTATATTTTTCAAACGATCGGCTATGTGGCGGATATTTATTTCGGAAAATACGAAGCCGAACGGAATCCCTTTCGGCTGGCTTTGTTTGTCTCCTTCTTTCCCCAGCTTCTGCAAGGGCCGATCGGGCGCTATAATCTGATGGCGCCCACCCTCTTTGCTTCTCATGCCTATGATTCCAAAGCCGTGCGCTTCGGACTTCAGCGGATGCTTTGGGGGTATTTCAAGAAAATCGTGATCGCTGACCGACTGATCAAGCCGGTCTCGACGATCGGCGGCGCTCCCGAGGAATACGGCGGCGTCTTTGTGCTGCTTGGGATGCTGCTCTATGCGGCGCAGCTCTACTGCGACTTTACCGGAGGGATCGATATCACCATCGGCTCAGCGGAGGTGCTGGGCGTCCGGTTGAGCGAGAACTTCAATCGCCCCTTCTTCTCCAAGAGCGTTGCGGAGTATTGGCGTCGCTGGCATATTACCCTCGGCACCTGGTTCAAGGATTATACCTTCTATCCCCTGTCGACGAGCAAAGCGATGATGAAGCTTTCGAAATGGACCAAGGGCAGATTCGGCCCTGCCGTCGCGCGGCGCGTCCCCGTCTATCTCTCCACCGTGATCCTGTGGCTTGCGACCGGCGCGTGGCACGGCGCGAAATGGAACTTTATCGTCTGGGGACTCGGAAACTGTCTTGTCATCCTGATTTCACAGGAGCTGACGCCCCTATACCGCCGCTTTTACGAGCGCTTTCCGAAGCTGCATCGCTCCCGCTTCTGGGACGGAGTGCAGGTGCTTCGCACCAACGGCATCATGTGCCTGCTTCGCACCCTTGACTGCTACGCTTCCCCCGGGGCGGCGTTCTTTGCGATCGGAACGATCTTTACCCGCATGAACGGCGGCGCGCTGACGACGGATGCGCTGCTTGAGCTTGGACTGAAGCCGGCGGATATTGCGGTGACGGCGGTCGGGGTGCTGATCGTCTTTGCCGTCAGCATGGCGGGACGGAGCGGATCGGTCAGAGAAAAGCTCGCCCGGCTTCCCGCAGGCGTCCGGGTCCTGCTTTTCGGCGCGCTGTTCTTCTCGATTCTGGTGTTCGGCGCTTACGGCATCGGATACGACGCGGGACAGTTTATCTATACGCAGTTTTAAGGCGGTGGCGAAATGAAAAAACGGCTTGCGGCTGTTGCGGTCTGCCTGTCGGCGGTGCTGATCTTCTTCGCATTGCAGGCGCTGCTCACGCCGAAATACATCACCGAGGCGCAGGAGGGCAATCTCCTTGCGGAATATTACGATTCCGGGAAAAATCACGACGTGATCTTTATCGGGGATTGCGAGGTCTATGAAAACATCGACCCGGTTGTGCTGTGGAGAGAATACGGAATTTCCTCCTATGTCAGAGGCTCGCCCCAGCAGCTGATCTGGATGTCCTATTATCTCATGGAGGAGACCCTGCGGTACGAGAAGCCCGATGTCTTCGTCTTCAACGTGCTGGCAATGAAATACGGGGAGCCTCAGAGCGAGGCCTATAACCGGCTGGCGCATGACGGAATGAGACTGTCAGGGAGCAAGCTGCGCTCCGTCCGGGCATCGATGACCGAGGAGGAGAGCTTCCTCTCCTATCTTTTTCCGCTCCTACGCTATCATTCCCGCTGGTCGGAGCTGGATAAGAACGATCTGAAATATTGGTTCAAACCCGCCCCTCAGATTTCCTGTGCCGGCTATCTGATGCGGGTGGATACCAAAGGGATCGATTTCATCCCGCCGGGACAGGAGCTGCCCGACTATCGGTTTTCCGGGCTCTGCTATGAATATCTCGATAAAATGACGGCGCTCTGCCGCGAAAACGGGATCGAGCTTGTGCTGATCAAGGCGCCCTCCCTCAGCCCCTATTGGTATGATCAGTGGGATGAGCAGATCGAGGAATATGCCGAGAAAAACGACCTTTTGTATTACAACTTCCTTGAAATGTCGGAGCAGACCGGCATTGATTATATGACCGATACCTACGACGCGGGCCTTCATCTGAATCTCGCGGGGGCGGAGAAGCTCACCCGCCTGATGGGGGAGCTTTTGATGCGGGAATACGATCTGACCGATCACCGCGGCGACGCGGCGTATCGGGAGGAATGGGATCGGATCGCGGCGTTCCACGACAGGGTCAAGGCGCATCAGGAGAAAGAGCTTGCCGAGAATGGCTACTTGTCGGGCTTTACCTATTTTGAAGATTGAGAAAGGATGGAATCATGAAAAAACGGATTTGTGTATGGCTGTCTGCGCTTTTGCTGACAGCGTTGCTTGCCGGCTGCGGAGAGCCCTCCGGCGAGAGAGAGGAGAGCGGGTCTGCGGGGGATCAGACGACGGCATCCGTCACGGCTTCTGCCCCGGCGTCGGAAAAGAAGGGCTATCTCTTCCGGTTTGACGGCAAGGATGTATACTGCAATCAGGACGGCGAGGAGGCGCTCTCGATTCTCGGAGAATTCGAACATAAGCTGGAATCTCCCTCCTGTGCCTTTGACGGCGTGGATACCACCTATTATTACGCTTCGGTGCAGCTGATCACCTACACCGACGGATCGTCTCCTTCGAAGGTGCTGTCGATCTATCTGCAGGATGATACCGTCGAAACGGCGGAAGGAATCTCAGTGGGAGACAGCAAGGAGGACGTGGAGGCCGCCTACGGCGAGCCGGCAGAGCGGGGGGAGAACAGTCTGATTTTCGAAAAGGACGGAATGAGGCTGACCTTTGTCTTCAACGAGGACGGCGTTTCGTCGGTTCTCTATTCTCTGATCACGGAGGAATAAGGTTGCCGCCGTCACCCGAACGGGTGACGGCGGTTTTATCGATGGCGGGAAGCGGGGATCGGCGGGCGGGAAGGCATCAGGGCATCGGGGCTGTAAGCCTGTCTGCGTCCCGCCGCCCGTTCGGAAGCAATCTCTACGACGTTTTGCCGCCGGTCGGAAGCAAATCCTTACGACGTTCCGCCGCCCGGCCGGAAGCAAATCCTTACGACGTTTCGCCTCCTCCGCCGGTTGAGGACTTACCCGCCCTTGCTTCAACGGGTGTCAGCCCGAAGGCCTTTCGGTATACCTTGGAGAAATATCCCGCGTCGCGGAAGCCGCAGTCGAAGGCAATGCTTTTGACGGGGCGGTTTGTCCCGGTTATCAGCTTCTCCGCCTCCGCAAGGCGCAGCTCGTTCAGCTTATCGGACACCGAACAGCCGTATTTCTTTTTGAAGGAGGAGAGGAGGTGTGTACGGCTGCAGAGAAACTCCCCGCATAGCCGTTCCAGCGTAATTCTCTCGCGATAATGCTCCGACAGATACGACAAAACCGTCTCCGGCAGATCGCGGGTTTTCGGTCGGAGAATGTTTGACAGCGTGATATAGCCGGCGAAGACCGACATGATGTTGGCATAGGTGCGAAGCATCGGCTCCCCCACCCGCGGAATCTGCCCGACGGCGGCGGAGAGGGAGCTGTCGGATTGCCCGAGAAGAACGGATGCCGCCTCAAGCGCCGCATGAAGCTCGGCCTCGGTCTCCCCCAGCACCTGCCCCATCATCAGATAGCCGATCGGTACGTCATAGCGGCAGATCGGGCAGACCGCCTCCCACAGCCCGAAAGGGCATCGGTAGACGACAAGCCCCCGCTCCCGATCGGCGGCGCGGAAGGCCGCGTCATCGCTCATGCGGCAGCGCTCCTCCGCCTCCGCCGAGGCGTGAAGAAGACGGCAGAACCGGAGAGGCTCCTCCGGGCAGGAGGCAAGCTCCTTTCCGTCGCGGTCGTGGATCGAGATTCTGAAGCCGGTGGCGCGGTGCAGCTCCCGCAGCAGCGAGGAGAGATCCGGTTGCTTCATGGCAGTCCTCCTGTCGGATTATCATTTGTGTACGATTTTACTATACATTATACTATTTTTTATTGAAATGTCAAGCGCGTCGGTGTATAATGATAGCGTCAGAACAAGAGAAGAGGTCCGCCACCCGACCGAGGGACCGGCGGTCCCGAAAGGATTGGTGAGCAATATGGCAAAGGCAACGCTGGTGGTAATGGCCGCCGGGATGGGAAGCCGCTTCGGCGGCCTGAAGCAGCTTGAGCCTGTCGGGTTGAACGGCGAGGTGCTGCTGGACTATTCTGTCTACGATGCAAGGCGCGCAGGCTTTGACAAGGTCGTTTTCATCATCAAGGAGAGCATTGAAAAGGAGTTCCGCGCGCTGGCGGGAGACCGCATCTCCGCCAATATCGAGACGGAGTATGTGTTCCAGCAGATTCCCGCGCATCGGAAGAAGCCCTACGGGACGGGAGAGGCGATCCTTTGCGCGGCGGATGCCGTGGATTCCCCGTTTTCCGTGATCAACGCCGATGATTTCTACGGCGAGGACGCCTTCCGCAGGATTCGGAGGGGGCTTGAGGATCGCCGGGATTACTGCATGGTGGGATATCGTCTTGAGAATACCCTTTCCGACAACGGCGCGGTCTCGCGAGGGGTCTGTGAGATCGAAAACGGATTTCTGACCGATATCAAGGAGCATACGGCGCTGACGAGGGAGTCCGGGCTTCCCGCATCGACCGTCGTTTCGATGAATATGTGGGGGCTTCAGCCCGACATCTTCCCGGAGCTGAAGAAGCAGTTTTCGGAATTCCTTGAGACCGCCGACATCACAAAAGACGAATTTCAGATCCCGAAGGTGATCGCCCGCGTCATTGAGAGCGGTATGCATCGGGTTCGGGTCTACAACACCGACGAGGTCTGGTACGGCATGACCTATCGGGAGGATAAGGAGAAGGTCGCGGAGGCTGTCAGACGGATGACCGCGGAGGGGCGATATCCCGAGGAGCTGTGGCGATGAAAGAGATGGAAGCGATCTGCCGGCTTTTTGCCTTTGAGGGCAGACTGATCCACGCAGAGCCCTACGGATGCGGCCATATCAACGATACCTACTGCCTGTGGTTCGATCGGGGCGGCCGTCCGCCGAGGCGTTATATTCTGCAGCGCATCAATACCGATATCTTCCGTGACGTCGACGGTCTGATGCGGAATATTGCAGCTGTGACCGAGCATATCCGCGCCGGCCTGAGAGCGGAGGGGCGGGACGACAGCCGCGGGACGCTGACGGTGATCCCGACGGTCGACGGCGGGCTGTATGCCCGCACCGATGACGGCTGCTATCGTGCGTATGTCTTTCTGGAAAATACCGTCTCCCTCCAGACAGTCGAAAACCGCGACCGGTTTGCCGCACTCGGCAGAGCCTTCGGGCGGTTTCAGAAGCAGCTTGCGGATTTTGACGCTTCCTCGCTGGTTGAGACGATTCCCGACTTTCATAATACCGTCCGGCGCTGTATCGCCCTTGAGGCGGCGGTGAAGCGGGATGCGGTGGGGCGCGCCGCCTCGGTTGCGGCGGAAATCGCATTTGCCGATGCCAAAAAGGGGGAGGCAGGGGTTCTGATCGAAGGAGCGGAGCGGGGAGAGCTTCCCGTTCGGGTCACGCATAACGACACCAAGCTCAACAACGTGCTGTTTGACATCGACAGCGGGGAGACGGCGGTGATCGATCTGGATACCGTGATGCCGGGGCTGGTGCTTTATGATTTCGGAGACAGCATCCGCTTCGGTGCAAGCACCGCCGCCGAGGATGAAAAGGACCTCAGTCGGGTCGGGATGGATCTGACGCTCTTCGAGGCGTATGCCGAGGGCTTTCTTGAGACCTGCGGCGATATGCTGACAAGCGCGGAGCGGGAGCTTCTCCCGTTTTCCGCCCGTCTGATGACCTATGAATGCGGCGTGCGCTTTTTGACAGATTACCTGGAGGGCGACGTCTATTTCAAAACCCACTATCCCGGGCAGAATCTTGATCGCTGCCGCACGCAGTTCAGGCTCGTTGCCGATATGGAAGGAAAGCAGGAGCAGATGCGGCGGATCATCAATCGCATTACGGCGCGCCTTTGAAGCGCGGGAGCGGGGAAATGGGAATGTATCGGTACGAAAGAAAGGTTCAGTATCACGAAACCGACAAGATGGGGATCACCCATCACGCCAACTATGTCAAATGGATGGAGGAGGCGCGGGTGGCCTATCTGGAAGCGGTCGGCCTTCCCTTTGAGAAAATCGAGGCGGAGGGGATCGTCTCTCCCGTCGTGCGGCTGACGATCGATTACAAGCTCCCCTCCACCTTCGGGGATACCGTGACGGTTCTGGTGAGCGTGGAGCGGTATAACGGCTTCCTCTTTGAAATCTCCTACCGGATGATCGGGCGTGACGGGGAGGAAACGATCGCGGAGGCGCACTCTTCGCATTGCTTCATGAAAAACGGCAGGATCGTATCCCTCAAGCGATCCGATCCGTCGATGCATGAGCTTCTGGAAAACGCCTTTTCCGGCGATCGGAGAGAGGAGCGGGACGGGGCTTCGGCGGAAGAGAAGCCGGGCACATAAATACGCAGCAAAAGCCTCCCGCAGAATCGGTTCCGCGGGAGGCTGATCGTTTTGTAAGAGGCGCTGTTATCAATCGGAATGGTTGATGATCAGAACGTCGTCCTCCCGCAGGACGGTTTTGCCCTCCGGGATGACAATGTTGTTTTTGCGTTTGATCATGATGACGAGCATATCGGAGCCGAGGTCGATCTCGGAGAGCGATTTGCCGAGCCACTCGTTATCCTGTGTGATCCGCATCTCGGTCAGAGAGCCGAGATATTCTCCTCCGATGGAGGGGGCGCTGATGACGGCGATGTCGTCAGGCAGCAGCACCGTGTTGCCCTTCGGGACGATGTGAGTTCCGTCCCGCACCAGCAGCGCGATCAGGGTCTGCGGAAGCAGCCGAACCTCCTTGATCTTCCGATTAGCCCAGGGATGCCCCGCGTGGATCTGAAGCTTGATGAATTCCACGGGAATCTCCTCGGAATAGTCGCTGAAGGTCTTCATAACGTCGCTGTTCTCATCGGTCATGCCGAGCTTTTTCGCAGCGAAGGGGATCAGCGTTCCCTGCAGTGAGATCGAGAAGAGAACGATGAAGAACACGATATGGAAGATATCGTTTCCGAGATGGGCGGCGCTGACCTGGGCGACGATGGCGAACACGATGGAGGCCGCTCCTCTCAACCCGGCGAGGGAGATGAGGAGCTGCTGTCTGATCGGGCAGCGAAAGGGCGTCAGAATGGTAAAGACCGCAAGAGGCCGGGCGACAAAGGTCAGAAACAGCGCAATGGCGAGGGCGGTCAGCGCGATGGCGGGGAGCTGCGAGGGGAAGGAGAGCAGGCCGAGCAGGAAGAAGATGGCGATCTGCATCAGTCCGTTCAGACCGTCAAAAAAGCCGACCATTGTCTTCTTGTTCCGAATGGGCTTGTTTCCGAGGAGGATGCCGGTGATATAGGTGCTGAGATATCCGTTTCCGCCGAGCAGCGCCGCCCCGGAATAGGAGAGCAGTGCCACGCTGAATACGAAGAGGGAATCGGAGCCGTCGGCGGTGAGGCGGACGCGCTTCAGCACGAAAAGCGCGAGAAAGGCGGTGAGAACCCCGACCAGCGCGCCGACAGCGATCTGGGCAAGGATCATGAGGAGCATCTGTCCGATGCTGAATTCTCCCTTCATCAGCGAAAGAAGAATGATGGTCATCATATAGGCAAACGGATCGTTGCTCCCGCTCTCCACCTCAAGCAGCGAGGCGGTATTGTACTTCAGATTGAGCTTTTTGGAGCGGAGGATGGCGAAAACGGAGGCGGCGTCGGTCGATCCGATGACCGCGCCGATGAGAAAGCTCTCCAGCAGCGGGATGTCGAGAACAAAACAGCAGAACAGCCCGGTGAAGGCAGCGGTCAGAATCACTCCGAAGGAGGAGAGCAGCACCGCCTTGACGGCGACGGGCTTTGCCTTTCTGATATTCGTGCCGAAGCCGCCGTAGAACATAATGAAGATCAGCGCCGTCGAGCAGATCTGCTCGGCAAAGGGATAATCGTCAAATCCGATCTTGATGATGCCGTCCGATCCGAAGAGCATTCCCAGCACGATGAAGGCAAGCAGCGTGGGGATCCCGTACCGGAAGGAGAGCTTCCCTGCGGAAAGACAGATAATGATGATGACGGCGGCGACAAAGATAAAGAGATTCATGCTTCCTCCCGGGATGACGGTAGTGGTTCAGACGGGAAACAGCTTGACGTCGAGACAGAGTCGATCGGTGCAGGCGGGACTTCCGTCCCGGATCGCTTTCATCAGCAGCTCGGCGGCTGCCTCACTCATGCGGGTATCGGCCGCACCGACGGAATCGAGGGGCGGCATATAAAAAAGACGTTTGCGCAGATGGTCGATCCCGACCACCGGGATATCCTCCGGCACTTTTTTGCCTCGCTCCGACAGCAGATTGATCGCGGCATAGGCAAACAGATCGGAAAAGGCGAAGATTGCGTCGTATTCGATCCCCCGTCCGGCAAGTTCGTCAAAGACCCGGCCGATCGTCCCCGCCTTGGTCGGAATGGTGAAGACCATCTCCTCCCGATAGGGAAGCCCGCAGTCGGAAAGGGCGCTGCGATAACCGGTGAGCCGATCCGCCGCACAGGAAATGGAGAGCAGACCGTTGATGAAGACGATACGGCTGCGGCGGTAATGCTCCGCCAGATAGCTGGTGGCGAGATAGCCGCTCTTCACGTCGTCGAGAATGACGGAGGGATGCTCTCCGACCCGACGCCCCAGGAGAATATAGGGCTTCCCGGTCTTTTTGAGAAATTCGAGGTTGTCGTGGCATTCGGGACAGGGGCAGAGGATAAAGCCGTCGACCTTTTTCCCGAGGGCGCTTTTGATCGCCCGCCGTTCCAGCTCGCGATCCTCGTTGGTGTTGAGAATCAGGACCGAATAGCCGTAGGCTGAGACCAGCTGCTCGGTCTCCCGCACCAGGATGGCGAAGAGCGGGTTTGTGATATCCGCGAGGATGACGGCGATGGTGCCGGTCCTGCCCGTCCGCATGGAGCTTGCGATGTTGTCGTTGATGTAACCCATTTCGTCAGCCACGGCGTTGATATATGCGACGGTTTTCTGCGAGATGTCGGGCTTGTGATGCAGGGCGCGGGATACGGTATTGACGGTATAGCCGGTCTTTTCCGCGATATCCCGAAGCGTGACGCGGTTGTTTTTGATCATGTTGGTTCAGCCTTTGTTCCGGATTGATGGATATGCGTTACGGGGCGGCGCTGGCTCTCATGCCTTGTAAAATGACGGCATATCAACAATATTATACCGTTTTTCCGAAGGGATGTCAATAGCAGCGGGGCGCTGACAGAAAAAAAGCAGCAGGCACCGGGGGCGCGCTGCTGCCGTCAGGACCGGGGCTCAGTCGGTCTTTTCGACCGGACCGAGGAATTTGGTGAACCGCTTTCCCTTGACGCCCATGATATAGGCGGCCATACAGGTCAGCATGGCGGGGAGGGTGATGACGATGAAGATCCAGGGGGAATTGGGGAACCAGAAGTTGATTACGCCGGAATACATTCCCTCAAGCAGGGTGGCGATCGTTTTGGCAGTGCCGAAGAGGTTGACGGCACTCTGGGGGGCGACAGGGAAGATCACGCCCGCTTCGTTGGGAGCGCCGAGGACGGAGGTATAATAGCTGACCGTGATCAGAATGCCGAGGACAAGGTTGAGAAGATTGGCGCAGAAGGAGATGAGCAGCCCCTTCATCGGCCGGTATTTCAGCCGTTTGCCGTCGATCCTGATTTTTTCGGCGTAGCCGATCTCCCAGGTCATGGTGTAGAGAAGCACCATATAAAACACGATTGAGAAGATGCTGGAGATGAGAAAGAGGATTTCGTTCTGGCTCGTCGCCATTGACAGAACCAGGCCGAACATGGTCATTCCGATCTGATTTACGATCATTTTGAAAATCAGATAGGAGTTATCCTTCAAAAAATTGATCATGAAGTGAGCCGCGATCCTTTCACAAAGGGTAGTGCAAGCCGTTAAAAAGCCGCTGTCCGATCCGGGCGGCGGATGGTTTGCCGTCAGGCTGTGCATCGGCGTCGGGAGCTGCCCGATCCGCCACTTTTTATTTTAATCGCTTATTATTAACAAAACAAGCGGATTGTAGAAAATTTACACTTTCGAAAAGATTTTTCCGATTCGGATATAAAGATATCTGTTATGCTTTTCTTGCAGGGGAATTCCGCATTGACCGGCGGAATCCCGAATTCATCATAAGGAGTGGTGGCATGACGCAGCTTCCCGAGCCGATTACCGAATTTTCGCAGTATATGCTGGTGGTTAAGGGGCGATCCCGCCGAACGGTGGAGCAATATGAGATCGACCTGATGCTGTTCTTTAAATTCCTGAAGGCCAAGCGGAACGGTCTGCCCACCTCGGGGGAGGAGTTCGATACCCTCCCCATTGCCGAGCTGGATCATGCCTTCGCCGGCTCGGTGACGAGAACGGAGGTGCTGGAGTTCTTGAATTTTGCCGCGATCGGACGGGAGAACCACGCAAGAACCCGGGCAAGGAAGCTCTCCTCCCTCAAGTCCTTCTACCGCTATTACTGCGGCACGATGATGCGGTTTCCGCAGAATCCGACCGATCACATCGATTCCCCGAAGCTCCCGAAAAACCTGCCGAAGCATCTGACGGCGGAGGAGAGCATTGAGCTGCTCCGTACCGTCGGATCTGACGCGGAAAATCGTTTCCGCACGCGGGATTATTGCATGATCACGCTGTTTCTCAACTGCGGGCTGCGGCTCTCCGAGCTGGTCGGGATCAATCTCGGGGACATTGACCGCGATATGGTCTCGCTCCGGGTGACGGGGAAGGGGGCGAAGGAGCGGGTGATCTACCTCAACGACGCCTGCCGCGCAGCGCTGACCGCCTATCTGCGCGACCGGGACAAAGAGCCGGAGCCGGGGCACAAGAATGCCCTGTTCCTCAGCGCGAGGCACCGTCGCATCAGCAAGCAAATGGTGCAGACCGTGGTCTATCGCAGTCTGGACGCCGCAGGATTTCACAATCGCGGGCTGTCGGTGCATAAGCTGAGGCATACTGCCGCGACGCTGATGTATCAGACCGGCAAGGTCGATATCCGGGTTTTAAAGGACATTCTCGGGCACGAGCAGCTCAATACCACACAAATCTATACCCATGTCAGCGACGAGGAGATGCGCCGCGCCATGTCGCAGAACCCGCTTGCGAATCTGACGGAGGGGCGGCTTCCGAAGGATAAGAAGGAATAACTCCGCCCGGGCGGCGAAGGGAAGCCTTCTGCTGCGGGGGCGGGATGAGCCGTCTTTTTCAGAGCTTTTCGGATCAGCGCCCCGTCAGACCGGCAGCGGAAAAACGCGAGGAAATGAGCCCGGTTCCGAAATCGGAGGCAGCTGAAGCCGGGATTTCCGCGTTTGCGCCGGGGAGAAGACGGGCCGACAACGGACGTTTGCATATCCCGGATCGGTCGGAAGGTCGATTCATGGGGGATCCGTTCCCGATGAGCGGGAAGCGCACCCGGATCCCGGCGAGGAGATCCTCTCGGCGCCTCAAGCGAAGGAAATGCTTATTTCTTCCGACCGAGCCTGACCCGACGTCCGTCGGGGTATTCGATCTCGGTGTTGTCGAGGGTGGCGGTGAGGTTCTGACGGACTGCGAGGAGATATTCTTCCCGCAGTCTGCGCTGCTCCTCCTGCTCATCGGGGGTGAGCCCCGACTGCTTCTTTTTCCTTGCCAGCTCGTTTATCCGTTCGATTTTATTCCGTTCCATCGGTCAAACCGCCTTTCTGAAGCAGAATCAGCCGCCCGAAGCATTCGGGACGGTGGAAATCGGGCGTTTCGGAGGCGACCGGCGACCACATTCCATAGTGGGGGAAGGGGGTCTCGTCGCCGCACTTGAAGAAGTTTCCCATCAGGCACTGCAGCTCGGCAAAGCCGTAGAGCGCCCGCAGCTTGGCAAGGGAGATTTCCGCGTCGATCTGCCAGCCCTCCGCGCCGATGACGGCACGGGGATGGGAGTAGAGAAGATCCGCGTCGATCCTGTCGCGGCGGGAGCGCCCGATCCGACAGACATAGCAGCCGTTGGCGTTGATCTCAAGATTGCAGTAGCGATCCTCGCCGTTCGGCGCGAAGAAAAATTCCATACAGCTGTCAAGGTGGACGGGAGAGCCGTCCTCCGTGAAGCGGGCAAGGGGCTCTTTTTCCGTGCAGGTCATACGGAGGGAGAGCTTTTCGTCGTCAAGGGCAAGGCGTGCCGTCGTGCGGGGAGCGTAGCCGTTTTGCTCCCACAGGAAGCAGTCAAGGGCGGCCTCCGGACTGTGAAGGGCGTCGCTTCCTATAGGAACGAGATACGTTTTCATGCGTTACGCCTTCCCGACGGGGAGCTGCGCGATGGCGGCCTCGATTCCCGAAAGGGTTTCCCGACAGCGGGCGAGCTTGGTCCGCTCGGCCTCCACCACGGCAGCGGGCGCTTTGGACAGGAAGCCGGGATTCTCCAGCTTCTTGCCGAGGCGGTCGATTTCCTTCTCAATCCCCTTCTTCTCACGGGTCAGACGGGTCAGCTCCTTTTCGGTGTCGATCATCTCGGAAAGCGGGATATAGACCGTTGCGGAATCGGTGACGATCGTAACGGCGTTCTCCCCGCGGTATTCGGAGGGATAGACGGCATCGGAGGCGGAGGCGAGGCGGGTAAAGAAGGGTGTGATGCTTTCGTTGAAGGTGTCGTGGTAGGCGGAGACGATGTGGAGCGTTGCCTTTTTGGAGGGGGGAACGTTCATCTCGGCGCGGCGGTTGCGCACCGCCTTGATGACGGCGATGATACGCTCCATCGCCAGCTCCTCCTCCGGGAAGGTCAGACTGTCGTCGCTGACGGGGAAGGGCGATATCATGATGCTCTCGCCCTCATGCGGCAGAGCCAGCCATATTTCCTCGGTGATAAAGGGAAGGAAGGGATGCAGCAGCTTCATGGTATTGGACAGCACCCATGCGATGACCTGCTGCGCCGCGGCATTGTCCTCCGTCCCCTTGGCGTTGAGTCTCGGCTTGAGCAGCTCGATATACCAATCGCAGAAGATGTCCCAGATGAAATCGTAGAGCTTCGAGAGGGCGATTCCAAGCTCGTATCCGTCGAGATTGGCTCTGACCTCTCCGACAAGACGGTTGAAGAGGGAGAGGATCCACTTGTCCTCCGTCTTGAGAAGGCTGCGGTCGGGGAGGGCGATCGTGTCGATCGTAAGATTCATCCGGACGAAGCGCGCCGCGTTCCAGATCTTGTTGTTGAAGTTCCGCGCCGCCTCGATCTTCTCGTCGGAGAAGCGCATATCGTTTCCGGGGGCGTTTCCGGTGGCCAGCGCGAAGCGGAGCGCGTCGGCGCCGTAGCGATCGATGATCTCCAGCGGATCGATGCCGTTGCCAAGCGATTTTGACATTTTCCTTCCCTTCGCGTCCCGCACCAGCCCGTGAATGAAGACATCGGGGAAGGGAATGTCGTCGGTGTTTTCAAGGCCCATGAAGATCATCTTGGAGACCCAGAAGGGGATGATGTCGTAGGCGGTGACAAGAACGTTTGTGGGATAAAAGACGGAGAGATCCTCGGTGCGGTCCGGCCAGCCCAGCGTCGAGAAGGGCCAGAGCGCGGAGGAGAACCAGGTATCAAGAACGTCGCTGTCCTGCGTGATCGCAGTGCTTCCGCACTTCGGGCAGACGGCGATGTCCTCCTCCGCGACGGTCATCTCGCCGCAGTCGGCGCAATAGAAGGCGGGGATGCGGTGTCCCCACCAGAGCTGACGGGAGACGCACCAGTCATGAATATTCTCCATCCAATTGAGGTAGATCTTGCTGAAGCGGTCGGGGATAAAGCGGATCCTGCCCTCCTTCACGACCTTGATGGCTGGCTCTGCCAGCGGCTGCATTTTGACAAACCACTGAAGGGAGGCCATCGGCTCGATGACCGTGCCGCAGCGATAGCAGTGCGCAACGTTGTGGCTGATCTCCTCCTTTTTGACCAGAAGGCCGAGCGCCTCCAGGTCGGCAAGGATCTTCTTTCTCGCCTCATACCGCTCCATTCCGCAGTAGGGGCCGCCGTTTGCATTGACGCAGCCCTTTTCGTCCAGAATGAGAATCTGAGGCAGATCGTGACGAAGCCCCATCTCGAAGTCGTTGGGGTCGTGGCAGGGGGTGATCTTGACGCAGCCTGTGCCGAATTCCTGCTCGACATATTCGTCTGCAATGACGGGGATCTGCCTTCCGACCAGCGGCAGCTCCAGCATTTTCCCGATCAGGTGAGCATAGCGCCCGTCGTTCGGGTTGACGGCGACGGCGGTATCTCCGAGCATCGTTTCGGGACGGGTGGTGGCAATGGTGACGAATTCCTCCGAACCGACCACGGGGTACCGGATATACCAGAAGCCGCCGTTCAGCTCTTTATGCTCCGCCTCCGCGTCGGAGAGGGCGGTATTGCAGTGGGGACACCAGTTGGTGATCCGAAGGCCGCGGTAGATCAGCCCCTTGCGGTAAAGCGAGACAAAGGTCTTTCTGACCGCCGCAGAAAGGGTCTGATCCATCGTGAAGGCCTCATGCTCCCAATCGCAGGAGGCGCCGATCTTCTTGAGCTGACCGATGATCCGGTTCCCGTAGCGGTTCTTCCAATCCCAGACGAGTTTGAGGAACTCCTCCCGTCCGATATCGTGGCGGGTGAGGCCCTTTTCCTTGCGGAGCATCTCCTCGACCTTGATCTGGGTAGCGATGCCGGCGTGATCCGTCCCCGGGACCCAAAGGGTGTTATAGCCCTGCATCCGCTTGGCGCGGACGATGATATCCTGAAGCGTGTCGTTCAGGGCGTGTCCCATATGGAGCTGACCCGTTACGTTGGGGGGCGGGATCACGACGGAGAAGGGCGGGGCACTGCGATCGCCGGAGGGCTTGAAATACCCGCTTTCCTCCCATTTCCGATAGAGCCTGTCCTCGAATTCCGAGGGGTTATAGGTTTTTGACAGTTCGTTTTGCATGGCTGGCTTCTCCTTATCTCCGGAATTTGTCGGGGCATCCGCTGTCGGACGAGCCGAAAAAAACTGCGCCCTGTCGACACAGGACGCAGTATTGCGCGGTACCACCTGATTTCGCGCCGAAGCGCGCACTCTTTTCGCGTTGCCGCACGCGGGGGCGGCGGATTCTACTGACAGCGGGCGGCCGACTGACGGCGGGCTGCGTTCTTTCCGCGGCGCGGAGGGCGACTTCATCGGACATTCGCCGCGGCGCTTTCAGCAGGGTGTGCCGCTCTCTGTGGACGTGTTTCCGATTACTCCTCGATCCGATCGCCTGAATACCCTTTCATTATAGCTTGAATTCAACCTTTTGTCAAGAGTGTTTTTTTCAAACCGTGGCGGAATTGCGGCGGGAAAGTCCTCCGTACCGCGCATGATTTACGGTGTTTACCCATAATGCAGCCGATGCTCCGGGGTGGGGCTTGTGACGGCCGAAGGGGAGGCGGCCTGAAACGGAAGCCGATATGAAAACGATGCACAGCAGCGTGCGGCAGCCGAAGAGCGGTACGCGGGAGGCGGCACGCGGGACGGTTTTTGGACGTACCGTTAAATAATTATGAAAAACGCCGAAATTGCAGAAATCGTGTTTACAAATTCACAAAAGAGTGGTATGATAGGTATAGATTTTTTATGCGATAATGGAGCGGGGCTTCCGCCATGCCTCGTATCGGGAGGAACGTCGTTCTGCAGGAAAACGGAGGGTTTATGGAACAGACAACACGGTATAAAAGAGTGCTGATCAAATTGTCGGGAGAAGCGCTGGCGACCGGGATCACCGGAGGGATTCTCAACTACGATTTCGTGAGGGACATCTGCCTCGCCATCAAGGAATGCGGCGAGATGGGCGTCCAGACGGCGCTGGTGGTCGGCGCGGGCAACATCTGGAGAGGACGGCAGGGCGAAAAAATGGATCGCACCAGAGCCGACCATATGGGGATGCTCGCCACCGCGATCAACGCTCTGGCCCTTCAGGATGCCTTCGTGCAGATCGGGGTGGACTGCCGCGTGATGACGGCGATCGCCATGCATGAGGTGGCGGAGCCTTATATCCGCAACAAGGCGGTCGCGCATCTGGAGAAGGGACGCACCGTGATCTTCGGCTGCGGGATCGGAAGCCCCTTCTTCTCCACCGACACCACCGCCGTTCTCCGTGCCGCCGAGATCAACGCAGACGTTGTGATGATGGCAAAGAACATCGACGGTGTCTATACCGCCGATCCCCGCCTCGACGCAGGGGCCGTCAAGCTTGACGAGTTGAGTTATATGGATATTCTGAGCCGCGAGCTGCGGGTGATTGACAGCACCGCCGCCTCCTTCGGAAAGGATAATCACATCCCGCTGCATATCTTCGGCATCAACGATCCTTACAATATCGTCCGGGCGGTCAGGGGCGAAAAGATCGGCACGATCGTCACGGGCGCATAAGAGAAAAACAATCCTATCTGAGAAAGGAATTGCATAGTATGAAGCTGGATACGAAAGAATTCGAAGAAAAAATGAAAAAGAGCGCGGCGGTTTACGAGTCCGAGTTGGGAACGATCCGGGTCGGCAGAGCCAACGCCTCGGTGCTTGACAAGATCACCGTCGATTACTACGGCACGCCGACGCAGATCAACGCGATGGCGCAGATTTCGATCCCCGACGCGCGCACGATGGTCATTCAGCCCTGGGACGCCTCGACGCTGAAGTCGATCGAAAAGGCGATTCTGGCTTCCGATCTCGGTCTCAATCCCCAGAACGACGGCAAGGTGCTTCGCCTGATGTTCCCGATGCTGACGGAGGATCGGCGCAAGGAGCTGTCCAAGCAGGTTTCGAAGATGGGGGAGGAGGCGAAGGTCGCCATCCGCAACATCCGCCACGCCGCCAACGACAAGTGCAAGGAGCTGCAGAAGAAATCGGAAATGACCGAGGACGAGCAGAAGATTTCGGAAAAGGCGGTGCAGGAGCTTACCGATAAATACATCAAGGAAATCGACGCCATCACGGCGAAGAAGACCAAGGATATCATGGCGATCTGAACGCCTGTCCCGCTCCGGCGGAAGCGCGTTCCGATTGAAAACGGGGGCTGTTTCGCTCGGTGAAAACAGCCCCTTTTGCAGAATGAAGGGAAACGGGATGATCACACGGCTTTTGGGAAAACGCGGCGCGGGACGGAAGGTGAATGCCGAGGGGAAGCTCCGGCATATCGCGTTTATCATGGACGGCAACGGCCGATGGGCAAAAAAACGGGGGATGCCCCGTACATACGGTCACGCGGCGGGAGCCGCCGTTTTTAAAAGGATCATCGAATACTGCGGAAAGATCGGGATCGGCGCGGTCACGGTCTACGCGTTCTCGACGGAAAACTGGAAGAGGCCGAAGGAAGAGGTCGACGCGATCATGAAAATCTTCCGCGATTATCTGGACGAGGCGGAGCGCAGCTTTTCTCAAAAGGATATTCAACTCCACTTCCTCGGAAGCAAGTCGGTCTTCCCGGAGGAGACGGCCAAACGGATGACGGCGCTGGAAAAGGCCTCCGCCGGCAGGCGGCTGATCCTCAATATCGCCGTCAATTACGGCGGACGGGACGAGATCGTCCACGCCGTGAACGAGCTGATCCGGGAGGGACGCACCGAGATATGCGAGGAGGATATCACCTCCCATCTCTACACCAAGGACAGCCCGCCCCCCGATCTGATCGTCAGAACCGGGGCGGAGAAGCGGATCTCCAATTTTCTGCTCTGGGAGGCGGCTTACGCCGAACTGTATTTTACTGACGTGCTGTGGCCCGATTTTGACGAGCGGCAGGTCGATCTCTGCGTCGCGGATTTCTATGCGCGGAAGCGCCGGTTCGGCGGGATCTGACGCGCCGCTTCTTTGTCCCGCGCTTCCCGTCGGGAACCTCTCATGTTTCGGAAAGGAATTGATATGAAAACTCGGGTTTTGACGGCTGTGGTGATGGTTGCAGTGATGGTTCCGTTCTTTGTCTTTTCGGATACCGTCGCTTTTACCCTGCTGATCGCGTGTCTGGCTGCCGTCGGTGTGTTTGAGATGCAGCGCTGCATCGGAGCGGAGCGTTTTTATCCGACGCTGCTCCCGCTTTTGGCCGTGTCGCCGGGAATGCCGTTTCTGCTGCGTCAGCTTGGGGAGGGAGCGCTCGGTTGGGCATTTCTGCTCTCCTTTTCCCTGATTACCTATACCTTCGCGGCGGCGGTTTTTTCCAAATCCCGCCTGTCGGTGGAGCAGGCAGGTCTTTCCTCCGTCACGACGATTTATATCGCCTTCGGCTTTTCCTCGATCCTGCTCCTGCGCGATCTTCCGCACGGTGAGTATATCTATTTTCTCGCCTTCATCATTCCGTGGGTTACCGATACCTTCGCCTATTTCTGCGGATGTGCCTTCGGAAAACATAAGCTGATCCCGGATGTAAGCCCCAAAAAGACGGTGGAGGGCTCGGTGGGGGGCACGGTCTCTGCCGTCGGCGTGACGCTGCTCTACGGTCTTTTGATCGGCTCTTTGACGGAATCTCAACCGAATTGGCTCGGTATTGCCGTTGTCGCGGGGGTGGTCAGCCTTCTTTCGCAGTGCGGCGATCTGATCATGTCGCTGATCAAGCGGAAATTCGGAATCAAGGACTACGGACGCATATTCCCGGGTCACGGAGGCGTGCTTGACCGCTTTGACAGTATCCTCTGCACAGCGCCCTTCCTCTATTTTCTGACCTCCTGCGTCCCGGCCCTCCGGTTGTTTACATGAAGGGGTCAGAGACATGACGGAACGATTGGCGGTGCTGGGCTCGACGGGGTCTGTCGGAAGGCAGGCGCTTGATGTCTGCCGGCACGGAAAAATCAAGGTGACTGCCCTCGCGGCAGGGAGGGATATTGATTCCCTCGAACAACAGATCCGGGAATTCGCTCCGGAATATTGCGGCGTTTCCGACGAGGAGGCTGCCGCTGTGCTGCGGGTGCGCGTTGCCGATACCGCGACCGAGGTGCTGGGCGGGGCTTTTGCCGCCGAGCGGGTCGCGGCGCTCTGCTCCGCCGATACGATTCTCAATGCCGTCTCGGGGATCGCGGGGCTTCGTCCCACGCTGGCTGCGGCGAAAAGCGGAAAGCATATCGCCCTTGCCAACAAGGAGTCGCTGGTTACCTACGGGGAGCGGGTGACTGCTCTGATCAAAGAGAAGGGTGTCAGGCTGCTGCCGGTCGACAGCGAGCATTCCGCAATCCTTCAGTGTCTGACGGGACAGCAGATCAAGCGGCTGATCCTGACCGCCTCCGGCGGACCGTTTTACGGAAGATCGGGGGAGGAGCTTGCCGCCGTCACCGCGGAGGAGGCACTCTCACATCCGACCTGGCGCATGGGAAGCCGCATCACCGTCGATTCCGCCACCATGATGAACAAGGGCTTCGAGGTGATCGAGGCGATCTGGCTTTTCGGCGTGCGTCCGGAGCAGGTCGAGGTCGTCGTCCACCGGGAGAGTATAATCCATTCGATGGTGGAATATATTGATAACGCCGTCATCGCGCAGATGGGACTGCCCGACATGAGACTCTGCGTGCAGTATGCGCTCACCTGCCCGCAACGACTTGAAAGCCCCGTCGGTTCGCTGGATTTCGGCAGGCTTTGCACCCTGACCTTCGGCCAGCCGGACGGGGTGAATTTCCCGCTGCTTCCCCTGGCATATCGGGCGGTTTCGCGGGGCGGCGTGACGCCGGCCGCCATGAACGGCGCTGACGAGGAGGCCGTCCGTCTGTTTCTGTCCGGGAAGATCTCCTTCCCGGCGATTTCCGCGCTGGTTGCCGAGGCAACCGAGCGCGCGCCGACGGTAATGTCACCGTGTCTTGAGGAAATCGAGGCTGCCGATGCCGAGGCAAGGCGGCTTGTCCGGGAGCTGGCCAAGAGACGGGAGTACGCGCCCCGTCCCCGCATTTGAGATTATAGCAAGGAGCTCTAACGATGTTGAATATACTGATCGCAATCCTGATCTTCGGCTTTATGATCCTGATCCACGAGCTCGGTCACTTCGTCGTGGCGCGGCTCTGCAAGGTGAAGGTCAACGAGTTTTCCATCGGCATGGGACCGAAGCTGGTGCAGAAAAAATCCGGAAAAACCGGCATCGCCTATACCCTCCGTCTTCTTCCGATCGGCGGCTACGTCAGTATGGAGGGGGAAGAGGAGGATTCCGAGTGTGAGAATTCCTACAGCAAAAAACCGATCTGGCAGCGATTTCTGATTACGGTGGCGGGTGCGGTGATGAATCTGCTTGTCGGCATCATCATCACCTGCGTGATCGCCGGACGTCTCTCTGCGTATGCGTCGACCGAGATTGCCGGCTTTGCCGAGAATTCCGTTTCCCAGGCCTCCGGGCTTCAGGAGGGCGACGTGATCGTCAAGATCGGCGGGACGCGGATTCATACCTATTACGATTTGTCCTATACCATCTCCCACGATGCGGTGGAGAAGATCGACGTGACCGTCATCCGCGACGGAGAGCGCGTGGTGGTTCCCGATGTCGGGTTTCCCACCGAGACGGTGGCGGGGGTGACCCTTGCCCGCTGGGATTTTTCCCTCTGCCGGGAGGACAAAACCTTCGGAAATACCATCAAGCACGCCTTCTGGCAGTCGGTGACCTCGGTCCGGATGATCTGGGATTCCCTGATCGATCTTGTGACGGGGCGCTACGGAGTCGAGGCGATGTCAGGGCCGATCGGGATCACCTCCGAGATCGGCGCGGCGGTGGAGGCCGACGACGGCGGGGCATATCTTCTGTCACTGACGGCGCTGATCGCCCTGAACCTCGGCGTCTTTAACCTCCTCCCGATCCCGGTGCTGGACGGCGGCAACATTCTCTTCATGCTGATTGAGCTGATCCGCCGCAAGCCCCTGAAGCGGGAGACCGAGGGGATGCTTAAGTTCATTACCTTCGCGCTGTTGATGCTGCTGATGCTGTTTGTCACCTTCCAGGATATTTCAAAGCTGGTCAAATAAGATGGAATACAACCGATACAGAAGAAATTCACGTCAGATCAGGGTCGGAAGCCGCAGCGTCGGCGGCGACGCGCCGATTACGGTGCAGTCGATGACCAACGTTTCAAGCGGCGATTTCGACGCGCTCTGCCGTCAGATCAAGGCGCTGGAGGCAGAGGGCTGCGACATCGTGCGGATGACCGTCCCCGACGACGAAGCGGTGCGGAATCTTGCGCGGCTGAAGGAAGCGGGGCTTTCGATCCCGATCGTGGCCGATATCCATTTCAACTTCCGTCTCGCCGTCGAAAGCGCGGCGGCAGGCGCCGATAAGATCCGCATCAACCCCGGTAATATCGGCGGTGAGGATCGGGTCAGGGCGGTGGTCGCCGCCTGTCGGCGCGCCGGCATTCCGATCCGCATCGGGGTAAACGGCGGATCTCTTGAAAAAGAGCTGCTCGCAAAATACGGCGCGCCCCTTCCGGAGGCGCTGGCGGAAAGCGCAATGGGGCATATCCGCCTGCTTGAAAAATACGATTTTTACGATACGATCGTCGCCGTCAAGTCCTCTGACGTCAGGACAATGATCGCCGCCAACCGCCTCCTTGCCGAGCGCTGCGATTATCCGCTCCATCTCGGTGTGACGGAGGCGGGGACGCACCGGCTCGGTACGCTCCGCTCCGCCGCCGGGATCGGCTCGCTGCTCTGCGATGGCATCGGGGATACGATACGGGTTTCCCTGACCGACGATCCCGTCAAGGAGGTCAGGGAGGGGAAGGCAATCCTCCGCTCGCTCGGACTCGATCCGCAGTCCGCGATCCGGGTCGTCTCCTGCCCCACCTGCGGCAGAACCAAGATCGACATGATTGCCATTGCCACCGAACTGGAGGAGAAGCTGTCGCGGATTGAGACGCGCCGCCCCCTGACGGTGGCGGTCATGGGCTGTGCCGTCAACGGTCCGGGCGAGGCGCGGGAGGCCGATATCGGCATCGCGGGGGGAGACGGGGAGGCGCTCCTCTTCCGCCGCGGGGAGATCCTCGGCAAGCTGCCGGAGGAAGAGTTGATAAAACGGCTGATTGAGGAGGTCAGGCGGCTTGCCGAATGACCACCCTCCGGGGCCGCGGAACCGAATTCTGCGCCCCGATCGACAGACAGGACAGCGGCGGGAGCAGGAACCGGAGTCTGCGCCCCGATCGGCAGACAGGACAGCGACGGGAGCGGGAACCGGCTTCTCCCCCCGGACGTCGGGTGACAGCCGATCCGATGTGCGGCCGCTCCCCGCAGGGAAGGTTCTGACATTTTTGCGACAAAGGAGCGAGATCGATGGACAGACAGGTCCCCTTTCTTGAAAAATTCAAAAAATATGCTCCCGGCGCGGAACATCAAAGCATTTTGCAGAAAGTCTCGGACTACCGTATCCGAACCGATAAGGAGCGGAAAATGATCGAGGCTTTTGCCTCTTTTCCGGAGATTGTCGAAAAAAGCGTTTTATACGCGATCGAGGAGGAAATCACCGAGGCGTATCAGATCAATTCCGTCAGGATTTTCCCAAGCTATCCGCCCGCGCTCTTTTCCGAGGCATATCTTCCGCAGCTTGTCATCGAGCTGCAGCGCATCGGCGCGGTCTCAAAAGGCTTTTTTGAGCATTATACCGCAAGGCTTGACGGCAATAAGATCGTGATAGAGATCGGCTTCCCCGATGGCGGGATCGAGCTGCTCTACAAAGCCGAGACCCCTCAGATCCTCTCCGCGATCGTCAAATCGGAATTCGGATTGAGTTTTGAAACCGAAATCCGACAGACCGAGGGCTACAGCTTCGATTACGCGGGCTATGAGAAGGAGCAGGCCAAGGCGCTGCTCGACCTTCCCGCCGAGCCCTCCTTCCGCAGGCAGGATAAGGTGACCGTGGAGGTCAAGGAGCCGGAACCAATCAGAAAGATGCTTCCGCTGCTCGGGAGCGAGCTGACCGAGGCGCAGCAAACGGAGGAGGGCTTCTATCGGGTCGGGAACGCTGTTTTCGATGTCTCCGCCCCGCAGCCCCTGTTCGGGGGGGAGTTTCCGATCGAGGATCCGATCCCGCTTCGCAATATCGAGCTGCTGCACACCTCGATGCGGCGTGCCTGTCTGCTCGGAACGGTGGTCTCGGTTGAAACCAAGGACACCCGAAAGGGTGACAAGACGATCATCAATTTTGCCCTGACCGACGACGATTATTCTATCTACTGTAAGACCGTTCTGTCGGGGGAGGAGGCTTCGGACCTTTGCGCGGCGCTCAAGGAAGGGAAGTCCTGTGCCGTTCTGGGATCGGTACGGACGGATAAGTTCGACGGTGAGCTTTTCCTTTCCCCCACGGCTGTCGCGGAGATCAGACGGGTCAATCGGGCGGACAATGCGCCTCGGAAGCGGGTGGAGCTGCATCTGCATACCCAGATGTCTGCCATGGACGGGCTGATCCCGCCCGACGTCGCCGTCAGAACCGCCTATGAATGGGGACATCCCGCCGTGGCGATCACCGATCACGGAAATGTTCAGGGCTATCAGGACGCGATGCTGGTGGCGGACAAGACCGGCATGAAGGTCATCTACGGCATGGAGGCCTATTTTGTCGACGATGCCGCCCGCTCTGTCTACGGTGAAAGCGACGCAGATCTGATCACCGATGAGTTTGTCGTGTTCGATATCGAGACGACCGGTCTGTCGGCGCTGAAGGACGGCATTACGGAGATCGGCGCTGTACTTGTCAGGAACGGGGAGGTGCTGGATGTATTCAATACCTTCTCCGATCCCGGGATGCCGATCCCGCCGAACATCACCGAGCTGACCGGCATCACCGACGATATGGTCAAGGGAGCGCCCTCCCAGGAGGCGGCGGTGCGCGCCTTTCTCGGATTTGCGGGAGGTCGGACGCTGATTGCCCACAACGCGGGCTTTGACACCAGCTTTATCCGCAAGGTATGCGACGACTTTGGCATCCCCTTTCCCAACGCCTATCTCGATACCGTTGCGCTCTCCAGGTATGTCAATCCCGATCTGAAAAAGCATAAGCTCGATACGCTTGCCGCTTATTTCGGGCTTGGGGATTTCAATCATCACCGCGCCTCCGACGACGCGAAGATGCTGGCGCTCATTTTCTTCCGGATGGCGGAAAAGCTGACCGAGGAGGGCATCAGAACCCTGTCGGGGATGAACGCCGTGATGTCGGATAAGGTCGATTGTCTGAAACTCAAGCCCTACCATATGATCATCCTCGTCAAGAACAAGACAGGTCTTAAGAACCTCTACAAGCTGGTCTCCTTCAGCTATCTTAACTACTTCAAGAAGCATCCCCGCATTCCGAGAACGGTGCTGGACGAATATCGGGAGGGGCTGATCATCGGATCTGCCTGCTCGGAGGGAGAGCTGTTCAGCGCCCTGCTCGAAAACCGCTCGAAGGCCGATCTGATCGAGATCGCTTCCTATTACGACTATATCGAAATTCAGCCGATCTGCAACAACCGCTACCTGATCGCAAACGGCAGAGCGTCCTCCGACGAGGATCTGCGCGAACTGAACCGCCGGCTGATTGCGCTGGCGGATGAGCTGGGGAAGCCGGTCGTTGCCACCTGCGACGCGCATTTTCTCAATCGGTATGATGAAATCTACCGCAAGATTCTGCTCAAGGGCATGAAGTTTTCCGACGCCGACAAGGATACCGGCATCTACTTCAGAACCACCGAGGAGATGCTCAAGGAGTTTTCCTATCTCGGTGAGGAACGGGCGGAGGAGGTGGTGATCACCAATACCAACCGCATTGCCGATATGATCGACGCCGATATCCGCCCCTTCCCCAAGGGAACCTTCACGCCGCACATGGAGGGCGCGGAGGAGGATCTGCAGCGGATCTGCTACGAAAACGCGACGAAGAAATACGGCGATCCGCTGCCGGAGCTGGTCAAAACCCGACTTGACAAGGAATTGACCTCGATCATCAAGCACGGCTTTGCGGTGCTGTACATGATCGCACAGAAGCTCGTGTGGTTCAGCGAAAGTCAGGGATATCTGGTCGGCTCAAGAGGCTCGGTGGGATCCTCCTTTGTCGCGTCGATGGCGGGCATTTCGGAGGTCAATCCGCTGCCGCCGCATTACTACTGTCCGAACTGCCGGTACAGCGATTTCTCAAATCCCGACCATGTCGGCTCCGGCTTTGACCTTCCTGACGCGACCTGCCCGGTCTGCGGCGGAAAACTCTGCGGGGACGGTCACGACATTCCCTTCGAGACCTTCCTCGGCTTCTACGGAGACAAGTCCCCCGATATCGATCTGAATTTCTCGGGGGAGGTGCAGGGAAGGGTTCACAAATATACCGAAGAGCTGTTCGGCGCAGAGAACGTTTTCCGCGCCGGTACGATCGGCGCGCTGGCAGATAAGACCGTCTACGGCTATGTGATGAAGTACCTGGAGGAAAAGGGGACGATGGTGAACAAGGCCGAGATTCAACGGCTGGTCAACCATTGCGTCGGCGTCAAGCGGACGACGGGACAGCATCCCGGCGGGATTGTCGTCGTGCCGCGGGAATACGAAATCTATGATTTCTGTCCTGTTCAGCATCCGGCAGACGATCCCGATTCCGACATCGTCACCACACACTTCACCTTTTCCTATCTTCACGATACGCTGCTGAAGCTTGACGAGCTGGGTCACGATATTCCGACCAAGTATAAATGGCTTGAGACTTACAGCGGGACCGGCGTGATGGATGTGCCGATGAACGACCCCGCCGTCTACGAGCTGTTCAATTCCACCGATTCCCTCGGCATCCGCAAGGGGGAGATCGACGCCAATCTCGGAACATACGGCCTGCCGGAATTCGGGACGAAATTCGTCATGAAGATGGTGGAGGAGGCCAAGCCGAAGAGCTTTGCCGACCTGCTGCAGATCTCGGGGCTTTCCCACGGCACCGACGTCTGGACCGGCAACGCCCAGGAGCTGATCCACAGTGGGATCTGCGATATCTCCCGCGTCATCGGCTGCCGCGACAACATTATGAATGACCTTATCCGCTACGGTGTGGAGAACGCCCATGCCTTCAAGATCATGGAATCGGTGCGGAAGGGAAAGGGTCTGACCCCCGAATGGGAGGCGGAGATGCGGGAGCATAACGTTCCCGATTGGTACATCGGCTCCTGCAAGAAGATCAAGTATATGTTCCCGAAGGCGCACGCCGCCGCCTATGTCATGTCCGCCATCCGCCTCGGCTGGTTTAAGGTGCATATGCCCCTGGTTTTCTACGCCGCCTTCTTCACGGCAGCCCCCGGCGGCTTTGATGCGGAGATCGCCATGAGCGGCAAGGCGGGGGTGATGCGGACGATGAAGGAGATCGAGGACAAGGGAAATGATGCGACCCAGAAGGAGGCGGCGATGATGTCGACGCTGAAGCTCGTCAACGAATGCTATGCCAGAGGCATTCGCTTCCTCCCCGTCAACTTCTTCCATTCCAGCGCGTTTGCCTATGTCCCGGAGGACGGCAGAATCCGTCTCCCCTTCAACTCGCTGGCGGGAGTGGGGGAAAGCGCCGCACAGGCGATCCAGGACGCCCGCGACCGGGAAAACGTTTTGTCGGTCGAAGATCTCCGCCTGAAGGCCAAGCTAACCAAGTCGGTCATCGACGTGCTGCAGAAGAACGGCGCACTTGACGGCCTCAGCGATACCAATCAGATCACCTTCTTCTGAAAAGGGGATCGATCGGACAGAAATACCGGCAGAAGACCGTGATCGGTCTTCTGCCGGTTTGCTGTATAACGCGCAGGGAAGATCCTCCTGCCCGCCGTGAAAAGCCTGTGGGGGATGCTGCGCTGGGAAGATCCTCCTGCTCCGCCGCAAAAAACCTGTGAGGTATGCCGTATGCCGGTGAAAAATCAGAGGAGGGAACGGTAGAGCGCTTTGATCTCTTCGACGGAGGTGTCGCGGGGATTTCCGGGGCGGCAGGCGTCGTCATATGCCGACTGCGCGAGAAAATCGAGATCCTCCTCCTTGACGATCTGCTTCAGATCTGCGGGGATGCCGACGTCGGAGGAGAGCGCCCGGACCGCGTCGATTGCGGCGGTGCGCGCTTCTTCAATCGTCATTTCGTCGGTCTTCGGCACGCCCATTGCAGCGGCAACGGCGCGGTATTTGTCTCCCGTTGCCGGTGCGTTATACTCCATGACGGTCGGCAGGATGATGGCGTTTGCAATGCCGTGAGGGGTGTCGTAGAGCGCGCCGAGGGGGTGCGCCATGGAATGAACGATTCCAAGCCCGACATTGGAGAAGCCCATGCCGGCGATATACTGTCCGAGCGCCATGCCCTCGCGGCCTTCCGGCGTGTTGGCTACCGCGCCGCGGAGATGGCGGGAAATCAGCTCGATCGCCTTGAGGTGGAACATATCGCTCATTTCCCACGCTCCCTTGGTGATATAGCCCTCGATGGCGTGAGTCAGCGCATCCATGCCGGTGGCGGCGGTCAGTCCCTTCGGCATCGATGCCATCATGTCGGGATCGACGACGGCGACGACCGGAATATCATGCACGTCAACGCAGACCATCTTGCGGTTTTTCTCGGCGTCGGTAATGACATAGTTGATCGTGACCTCGGCGGCGGTTCCTGCGGTGGTGGGGACGGCGAGGATCGGGACGCATTTGTTTTTCGTCGGCGCCACGCCCTCAAGCGATCTTACGTCGGCAAAATCGGGATTGTTCACAATGATGCCGATGGCCTTGGCGGTGTCCATGGAAGAGCCGCCTCCGATGGCGACGAGGCAGTCCGCGCCGCTTGCCCGAAAGGCTTCAACGCCGGTTTTGACGTTTTCGATGGTGGGATTGGCTTTGATCTGACTGTAGATTTCGTAGGGGATGGCGGCGTCATCAAGAAGTCCGGTGACCTTTTGCGTTACGCCGAAGCGGATCAGATCGGGGTCGGAGCAGACAAAGGCTTTGGTAAAGCCTCTTCCTTTGATCTCCTCCGGAATCGACGCGATCGCGCCCTTGCCGTGATAGCTGGTTTCATTGAGTACGAATCGGTTTGCCATGATACGATACCTCCTTTGAAATAACAGAATTAATATGCGTCACCGTCGGAATTCTATGCCGATCGGGGCATTGTTGTATTTGTCTTCCGCGACGCGGCAAGGCGCGGGGCGGTGATCGGCCGCGTATCACGAAAGATGCTCGGTCAAAAAGGGAAATGCGGGGAATCCGGGATGAGACGGGTGGAGCCGCTCCGCAGGTGCGTTCAGATCGCGCAGCCGCCGTCGACCTGCAGGACCTGCCCCGTTGTAAAGGAGGAGGCGCTGTCCGCGAGGAAAAGCACCGCCGCCGCGACCTCCTGCACCGTTCCGGGGCGCTCGATGGGACATTCCGAGCAAAACGCGCGCAGCTCCTCCTCGGTCAGGGAGGCATTCATTTCGGTATCGATCAGTCCCGGGGCGACGCAGTTCACCCGAATGCCGGAGGGACCGAGTTCCTTGGCAAGCGCCTTGGTAAACCCGATGACGGCCGCCTTGGAAGCGGAATAGAGCGCCTCGCAGGACGCGCCGCAGATCCCCCAGACCGACGCGATGTTGATAATCGAGCCGGAATGGGTCTTCAGCATATAGGGAATGACCTCACGGCAGCAGCGGAAGACCCCGCCGAAGTTGACGGACATCAGCTCCTCATAATCACGGTCGGTCGCGTCGGTCAGCACCTGACGCTTTGAGATGCCGGCGTTATTGACCAGAAGATCGACAGAGCCGAAGGTCTTTTCCGCGGTGCGGAAGAGCCGGCGGACGTCTTCCGTGCGGCTGACGTCGGCGGGAACGGCAATCGCCTGTCCGCCCGCGGAAATCAGTTCTGTTTCCAAGGCCCTGGCGGCATCCGGGGAACGGTTATAATTGATGATGACGCGATAGCCCCGTTGCGCGAGGAGGCGGCAGACGGCCGCTCCGATCCCGCGGGAGCCGCCCGTGACAACAGCGGTAGGATTCATGGATCTGCTTCCTTTGCATGATTCGGAGGGGTACTCACGATTTCTGCTCTTATTATATCATGATATCACGTCTTTTTCAATAAATATTTTACAAATCATCATAATGCTGTCACAATATGGTTCTATACTATATTACAAGATCCAAGATACGGCATCATCGTATGATAACGATTCCGATAGAACGAACCGAAGGAGATCATCATATGGAAAACGAATATGACAACAACAGACAGCAAACGCCGGATGGCAGCGGCAGAGACAATCCCGATCCCAGAAACGGCTGGTATCGGGTAGACGGCACAGCCGAAAGCAGGGAAGGACAGAGCGGGGCGTCATTTGCCTCCGACGAATCCTCCCGCGTGTCCGCCTCGGAGGGCTCGTCCCGCGGGGAGAATGCCTCGCAGGACGGGAAGACCGCAGGAGACGGGGAAAGTTTCGGCGGAGTATACAGCTCACAGCAGCAGTATTATAACCGTCAGAATTCCTATTCCCCTTACGGAACGGGCGGGTATCAGCAGAATTACGGATCCCGCAGCTCCTATGAGGGAAACGGCTACGGGCAATATAACGGCGGAGGCTTCGGACAGAACGGAGGCTTCGGGCAGAACGGAGGCTTCGGACAGAACGGAGGCTTCGGCGGGCAGCAGAACACGCAGGTGAAAAAGGAGAAACGCGGCGCTTCCAAGGGCTTTGTCGTCGGCATGACGGCGCTGGGCATGGTGATCTGCCTGCTGATCGGCACGTTTGCCGGCTCCGCGCTCTATGCGTCGCTCGCTGACGGCGATCATGTGGTTCACTCGGGAAACGTGAACGTTCAGTATGAGCAGATCGGCGAAAAGCCGACGGTCACCGATAAGGGAGACGCCGCCTATGTCGCGTCGATCGCCTCCGCCACGGTGGTGGAGGTCACGACCGAGACTGTTTCGACCGATTCGATTTTCGGTCAGTATGTCACGCAGGGAGCAGGAAGCGGCGTGATTATTTCCTCCGGCGAAGCCGGCAGCTATATCCTCACCTGCGCGCACGTCATTGAGGGCGCGTCAAAGGTCAAGGTCACCCTGAAGGACGGAACGGAGTACGAGGCCTCCTTCAGCGCGGGCGATGCGCAGACCGATATCGGAATCATCAAGATCGATGTTGAGGGTCTTCCCGTCGCCACCATTGCCGACTTTTCCACGGTGGTCGTCGGGGAGGAGGTCGTCGCTATCGGAAATCCTCTCGGAGAGCTCGGCGGCTCCGTCACAAACGGCATCGTCAGCGCGCTCGACCGCGATATCATAATCGACGGCACTTCCTACCATCTGCTCCAGACCAACGCCGAAATCAATCCCGGAAACTCCGGCGGCGGCTTGTTCAACATGGAGGGCAAGCTGATCGGGATCGTCAACGCGAAATCGGCGGGGGAAAACGTCGAGGGGCTCGGCTTTGCCATCCCGATTGACGACGCGATGGAGATCGCCGGCGCTCTGATCGAAAACGGCTATGTCACCGGGCGCGTCAAGCTGGGCTTCACGCTGATCCAGATCAGCTCCAAGGCCGACATCTACAACTTCTGGCAGTACAGCAAATACTTCACCGATTACGGGGTGTATATCATCAAGTCGGAAAGCCCCGATTTCCACACCGGAGACCGGATCGTCGCACTGAATTCCTTCACGGTAAGCAGTACCTCCGATATCAAACGGGAGCTTCAGAAATACGAGGTGGGGGATGTCATCACGGTCACCGTCTCCCGTCTGAACGCGGAAAATCAGAGCGAAATACTGAATATCGAGCTGACGCTGAAGGAAATGACGAACTGAACGGATTATACTTGCATTATTCTCGGATTTGAGATATAATGAAGGCAGGGAAGGAAGCGTGAGCCCTCCCTGCCTTCGGCTTTAACGAACAAATTGCTGCGGAAAAGGTGGTTGATTCGGTATGTACAGGATTCTTGTTGTCGACGATGAGGAAAAAATACGCGCCCTGATCCGTAAATACGCGGAGTTTGAAGGGCATCAGGTGGTGGAGGCCGCCAACGGGATGGAGGCGGTCACGCTCTGCCTCGGACAGAGCTTTGATATCATCATCATGGATGTCATGATGCCGGAGCTGGACGGCTTTTCTGCCAGCCGCCAGATCCGAAGACATACCGATACCCCGATTCTGATGCTTTCGGCCAGGGGAGAGGAGTACGACAGGATCAGCGGCTTCGAATTCGGCGCCGACGACTATGTGGTCAAGCCCTTCTCCCCGAAGGAGCTGATGCTCAGGATCGATGCGATTATGAAGCGCTTTTCCAAGGGTCAGCCGGAGGAGACGGTCAAAAAGGAGATTTTCCGCTATGAAGGACTGACCGTCGATTTCACGGCGAGGCTGGTTTACATCGACGGCAGTCGGGTCGAAATGTCCCCGAAGGAGTATGATCTCTTCTTCTACCTCTGTCGGAACCGCAACATCGCCCTGTCCAGGGAGAAGCTGATCACCGAGGTCTGGGGCTACGATTTTTACGGCGACGACAGGACGCTTGACACCCATATCAAGCTGCTCAGGAAGAGCCTCGGTCCGTACAGCTCCCTGATTGTGACGCTGAGAGGGGTCGGATACCGCTTTGAGACCGAAAAATAAGCCCGCCGTACCCGCAATCGGCATCAAATGGAAGCTGTTTGCCTATCTTGCCGCCTTTGCCGCCGTGATCTTTGTGATCCTGTGGCTATGTCAGGTGGTGTTTCTCGGTGACATCTATCGGACGATCAAGACCGCAGAGATCAAGAAGGCCGCCTCCGAGCTGTCCCGCGCCGTTGACGACGCAGAAGGGCTTTCGGTAGCGGCGGAGCGGGTATCGGTCAAAAATGACGTCTGTATTCTGGTGCTTCGGATGCTCAGCGATGAGACAGCCTTCCGGCTTGCCTCCTGCGACGCCGTCAAAAACTGCGCCATTCACAATATGTCGATGTCGGGAATCTTTACGCTCTATGATGCGGCGGCGGAAAACGGCGGAAGATCGCTGCAGCATTTCCGATATGACGCGGGCTCGCATCTCTATGTGGCCATCAACGCGGGGGAGAGCAACGGCGACCCGGAAAGCATCATCTACTCGGTGATCGTCAGCGATCACACCGGGCATGACGTGCTGTTCATCCTCAATTCCGTCGTTTCGCCTGTCGATGCGACGGTCAAGACCCTCAATGCCCTGCTTGTGGCGGTGAGTATTGTCATGATCTGCCTCGCGCTGCTGCTCGCCGTCGTGATCTCCGGGAAAATCTCAAAGCCGATCATCGATATCAACAATTCCGCCAAGGCGCTCGGCGTCGGGCTCTATGACACCCGTTTCACGGGCGGGTCTTATCGGGAGATCTCGGAGCTGAGCGACACCCTCAATCATGTGGCGGCGGAGCTTTCGAAGGTGGATTCCTTGCGGCGGGAGCTGATTGCCAACACCTCTCACGATCTGCGGACGCCCCTCACCATGATTACAGGCTATGCTGAGGTGATGCGGGATATTCCGGGGGAGAACAACGCCGAAAATGCGCAGGTGATCATCGACGAATCGGAGCGGCTGACTTCTCTGGTCAACGATATGCTCGATATCTCCAAGCTGGAGAGCGGCAACCAGACGGTCAACTCCGAGTTGTTCGATCTGACCGATACCCTGAAGCAGGGGATGGAGCGCTATAATCGCTTCCGTACCCGCGACGGCTATCACATCGATTTCCGCGCGGAGGAGTCGGTTTTCGTCTTTACCGATAAATCCAAGCTGCTGCAGGCCTTCTACAATATCGTCAACAATGCCATCACCTACACGGGGGAGGATAAGCTGGTGACGGTCGAGCAGACGACCTATGACGATCCCTCCGACGGCAGGAGATGGGTGAGGATCTCGGTCACCGATACCGGGGAGGGGATCCCGGAGGATAAGTTGACGCTGATCTGGGATCGCTACTATAAGATCGATTCGGCGCACCGACGCGCCGCACAGGGAACAGGACTCGGCCTATCGATCGTCAATAAGATCATGAGACTGCTCGGCGGACGCTGCGGCGTCAGGAGTCAGATCGGAGTCGGCAGTACCTTCATGATCGAGATCCCGGCGGCAGAGGAGCAGTCTCCCTCTCCGACGGAGGATCGTCCGGCATGAGAGCGAAATAAAAGAACCGGAAGCGGAGCAAAGCGCCGCTTCCGGTTTTTCGCGTTCCGACAGACCGATGAGCCGGACAGGTCAGAGACGATCTTATTTGACGATCTCGCCGTAGCACTTTCCGAAGGCGCAGGTTGCGTTGGCTTCGTCGGTATCGATGTGCATGGCGGTGGAGAATTTCGGGCTGACACGGATGACGACGTCGCCCAGCAGCGCGCTTCTTTCGGACGCGATCCTGACCGAGACGATCTCCTTGTCCTTCACACCGGCCGCTTCGGCGTCCTCGGGGGTCATGTGGATGTGGCGCTTGGCAACAATCACGCCGCTGTCAAGATCGACCTCGCCGCAAGGGCCGACCAGCTTGCAGCCGGGGGTCCCGGTAAGATCTCCGCTTTCGCGGACGGGCGCGGAGATGCCGAGGGTGCGGGCGTCGGTGAAGGATACCTCCACCTGGGAGGCGGGACGGGCAGGGCCGAGGATGATGACGTTCGGGATGGACTTCTTCGGGCCGACGATGGTGGCACGCTCTTCGCAGGCGTACTGTCCGGGCTGGCTCAGATCCTTTTTCTTCGTCAGAGTCGCTCCTTTTCCATAGAGGGCTTCGATATGGGCTTCGGTCAGGTGAATATGCCTTGCCGAGGTTTCGACCAGAACTTTTGCTGACATTGTGGTTCTCCTTGTCAATAATATTTTCAACAAAAAGTATTATACTATACCGTGAAGAAAAAGTAAAGCCTGTTTTTGAAAAAAACGGCTGTACAACTATAAAACGACGCAGTGTGCGTCTGAGAAACGGAAAGGAGCGGCAAATGGAGGAGAGCATCCGGAATCGGGGAGAAAAGGCGGCGGAGGAGGAAATCGAAAAGGACGGCGCGGTTACCGCAGAGCGTGAGGGGCTGCGCTTTCGCTGCATGACGGTGATCGGTCAGATCGAGGGGCATTATTATCTGCCGGAAAACCAGAAGGCGACGAAATACGAGCATATGATCCCCGCGCTGACCGAGGCGGAGCAGAGCGAGGAGATCGAGGGGCTTCTCATTCTGCTGAATACCGTCGGCGGGGATGTGGAGGCGGGGCTTGCGCTGGCGGAGCTGATAGCCGGTATGTCGAAGCCGACCGTTTCGCTGGTGCTGGGCGGCGGACATTCCATCGGCGTGCCGCTGGCGGTCGCGGCGAGGCGCTCCTTTATCGTTCCCTCCGCGACCATGACGCTGCACCCCGTCCGGATCAACGGGCTGGTGTTGGGGGTGCCGCAGAGCTTCCTGTATCTGCGGCGGATGCAGGATCGGATCGTCGACTTCGTCGTCCGTCATTCCCGCGTGCGGGAGGAGGAGCTTCGGCGGCTGATCCTGCAGACCGATGAGCTGGCGAACGACACCGGTACGATCATCGACGGCAGGGAAGCGGTGAAAATCGGCCTGATCGACGGTATCGGAGGCTTGAGCGACGCGCTGGCAGTGCTGAAGGAGCTTGCGGCTCGGGAGCGCAGGGAGAAAAAGGGAAGGAAGCTCAACGCGCCGGGACGGCGGCGTCAATGATCCCGCCGAACAGCAGGTCGCTGTTCCGATAGAAGACGGCGCTCTGCCCCGGCGTGACGGCGCGGAGAGGTTCCCGAAAGCGGACGATCGCGCAATCGTGGGAGAGGGTCACCTCGCAGGGGACGGGACGAGCCGAGTAGCGAACCCGGACATCGGCGGTCAGAATGCCCTGCGTTTCGGGGGGAAGCTTTTGAAAATTCAGCTCACGCACCGACATCTCCGAGCAGAATTCCCCGCCGGCCGGCACCAGCGTCACGGTGTTGGCGTCGGGATCGAGGGAGGCGACGAACATCGGCTCTCCGAAGGAGATCCCCAGCCCCTTCCGCTGTCCGACGGTATAGCGGATCAGCCCCTTGTGCCTTCCGAGAATTCTGCCGTCCCGGTCGATAAAATTCCCCTCGGGGAAGTGCTTGCCGAGGGCGCGTTCGATATACCCGACATAGTCGTGATCGGGGATGAAGCAGTTCTCCTGGCTTTCCGGGGCTTCTGCGGCGCGGTAGCCGAGGGCCTTTGCCTTTTCGCGGATATCTTCCTTTTTCATGCCGGAAAGGGGCAGACGGAGCATGGAGAGCTGACGCTGGCTGAGACGCCAGAGGACATAGCTCTGATCCTTTTTTCCGTCCTCGGCACATCGGATGAAATATCGTCCCCCTTCTGTCAGCACGGAGGCATAATGCCCGGTCGATACCGCATCAAAGCCCCGCTCCTCCGCATAGCGGCAGAGCGCGCCGAATTTGACGTGCGGATTGCATTCGACGCAGGGATTGGGGGTCCTGCCGCGGCTGTATTCCGCGATGAAGCGGGAGATCACGGCGGACTCGAAGTCCTTTCTTGCGTCAAGGATAATATGAGGAATGCCGACGGCCGAAGCCGCCTCCTCCGCAGAGGCGGTATCGGTATGCTCGTGCATGATAACGGAGGCGGCAACGACCTCGTGCCCCTCCTCCTTCAGCAGATGAGCGGCATAGGTGCTGTCAAGACCGCCGCTCATTCCCAGTAAGATCTTCATATGAGCCTGCCTTTCGCATGGATCGCGGAATGCGTCCGACGCGCCGAAGGGCGCGGACAACCGGAAACAGCAAAGGCGGCGCCCCGTGTTCGGAAGCGCCGCCGTTTCGTTCAGTGACCGCTGCAGGCGGCACAGTTGCCGTGACAGGCTGTACCGTGGAGCGGCACCTCCTTGTCGATTCCGTTCCGCTTGTAGTAGTCTGCGACGGCAGCCTTGACCGCCTCCTCCGCCAGCACCGAACAGTGGATCTTGGCGGGGGGAAGTCCGTCCAGCGCCTCAACGACGGCCTTGTTGGTCAGCGTGAGCGCCTCGTCGACCGACTTGCCCTTGATCATTTCTGTCGCCATAGAAGAGGTGGCGACGGCGGCGCCGCAGCCGAAGGTTTTGAATTTGACATCGGTGATGATATCGTTTTCGATTTTCAGGTAGATCTTCATGATGTCGCCGCAGACGGCATTTCCGACCTCGCCGACCGCCGAAGCGTCCGCGATCTCACCGACATTGCGGGGATTTGAAAAATGGTCCATGACCTTTTCGCTGTAGTTCATAGCAATTCCTTTCTGCGCAGAGATATCAGTTCTTTCCGACCTGCTCGTAGAGCGGGCTCATATCGCGGAGCCGCTGTACGATCGGCGGGAGCTTTTCGAGAATGTAATCAACGTCCTCTTCGGTATTTTCGTGAGAGAGCGTGAGACGGAGGGAGCCGTGCGCCTTTTCGGGAGGAAGCCCGATGGAGAGCAGGACGTGGGAGGGCTCAAGAGAGGCGGTCGAGCAGGCGGAGCCGGTCGAGGCACAGATCCCCGCCATATCCAACAGCAGGATCAGGCTTTCCCCTTCGATAAATTCAAAGGCGACATTGAGGTTTCCGGGCAGACGATGCTCCATCCCGCCGTTGATGCGGGAGTAGGGGATGCGGGAGACAATCTCCCGGGCAAGACGGTCGCGCATGGCGGCGATCCGTTCCATGTCGGGAAGCCCCTCCACGGCAAGCTCAAGCGCCTTGGCAAGACCGACGATATAAGCGACGTTTTCCGTCCCGCCGCGCTTGCCGCGCTCCTGTCCGCCGCCGTCGATGAGGTTGGCGATGCGCACGCCTGTTCTGACATAGAGTACGCCGATCCCCTTGGGGGCGTGGATTTTGTGACCGGAGAGGGCGAGCATATCGACTCCCAGCTCGGCGACGTTGACGGGAAGATTGCCGATTGCCTGGACGGCATCGGTGAAGAAGGTGATCTTGTGAGCCTTGGCGATTGCCGCCATCTCCCGGATGGGAAGCACCGAGCCGATCTCATTGTTGGCGTACATCATGGCGATCAGAACGGTATCGGGCCGAATGGCGGCCTCCAGCGCCTCCGGCGCGATCTGTCCGTCTGCGTCGACCTTGAGGTAGGTGATCTCGAAGCCTTCCTTTTTCAGAGAATCCATCGCGTGCAGCACGGCGTGATGCTCGTAGACTGTCGTGATGATGTGCCGGCCCTTTGCGGCGTTGGCGCGGGCGGCTCCCTTGATGGCCCAGTTGTCAGACTCCGAGCCGCAGGAGGTGAAGTATATCTCATTGGGCTTTGCCCCGATCAGGGAAGCGATTTTCTCCCGTGCGGCGGCAATCGCCAGCGAGGAAGCGCGTCCGATCGAATAGAGGCTGGAGGGGTTTCCGTACTCCGACGAGAGATACGGAAGCATTTCTTCCAGAACCTCCGGCGCGACCCGCGTGGTGGCGGCGTGATCGGCATATACGAATTTGGACATATGTGAACTCCTTTCGGAATAATCTTAATTGGTACGATTCTATTGTATACCATTTTAGTGTACTTTTCAAGAGCTTTGCGAAAAAAAACTGACTAAATTTCGGGCAAACGCGGCAGAATTTTTTGCCGCATTCCGAAAATAAGCCTCCGACCGCGGCGAACCCGTCGTTTTGCGACCCGGACAAACCGGGAAGGGGCTGCCTCTCTGCGGCGCACGGCGGCTTCGGATTTCTGCGGACGCCGCGCAAGTTTTCAGAAAATTCAAAGTCGAGGAACGCTTTTGGAACAGAAAAGGAACAGGACGGGAACGCCGGTTTGGTATAATTAGGGTAAATATTTTTTTGATGATACGGAGGCACATTATGTTACTCGAAACGATTGCAAAGATTATTGCGGAGCGCACCGACTGCGACCCGGCGGAGGTAAAGCCGGAAAGCACCTTTGTTGAGCTGGGGATCGATTCTCTCGATACCGTGGAGCTGCTGATGAGTCTGGAGGATGAGCTCGGCATGGAGATCGAGCTGGACCAGAAGGTTGAGACGGTGGGCGAGCTGATCGCCTTCATCGAGAAGAAGCAGCAGGCGTAATCATGATTCGTTCCGAAATCTGTCGTTTGCTGGGGATCCGCTACCCGGTGTTTCAGGGCGGAATGGCTTGGGTGGCCGACGGCCGCCTGGCTGCCGCCGTCTCGGAGGGAGGCGGACTCGGCATTATCGCGGCCGGGAACGCGCCCGGAGACTATGTGCGGGAGCAGATCCGCATTGCCAAATCCCTGACCGATAAGCCCTTCGGCGTCAATATCATGCTCCTCAGCCCGCATGCCGACGAGGTGGCACAGGTCACGGCGGAGGAGAAGGTGGCGGTAGTGACCACCGGCGCCGGAAATCCTTCCAAATATATGGAGCTTTGGACCTCAAACGGAATCAAGGTGATCCCGGTGGTCGCTTCCGTTGCGATGGCAAAGCTCGTGACCAAGGCGGGCGCTTCCGCTGTCATCGCGGAGGGGGGAGAAAGCGGCGGTCATGTGGGGGAACTGACCACGATGGTGCTGGTCCCGCAGATCTGCGACGCGGCGCCTCTTCCCGTAATCGCGGCGGGCGGAATTGCCGACGGACGCGGCGTGGCCGCGGCCTTTATGCTCGGCGCCTGCGCGGTTCAGATGGGAACGCGCTTCCTGTCGGCGGAGGAGTGCAATATTCATCCCGTCTATAAGGAAAAAATCGTGAAAGCCACCGATCTCTGCACGATGGTGACGGGAAAGCGCCTCGGGCATCCCGTCCGAAGCCTCCGCACCCCCTTCGCCCGGAATTATCTGAAGGCGGAATACGGCGGAGCGTCGGATGAGGAACTCGAGGAAATGGGCGTAGGCTCCGTTCGGCTTGCGGTTCAGGAGGGCGATCTGGAAAAGGGAACCTTCCTTGCCGGTCAGGCTGCCGCGATGGTGAAACGGATTCAGCCTGCTGCCGAAATCGTGAAGGAAGTGATGGAGGAGGCAGAGCCTCTTCTGATGAGGGCTTCGCAATGGGTAGAATAGCGTTTTTGTTTTCCGGACAGGGCGATCAGCACGCCGGAATGGGAAAGGAAATTGCCGATCGGTATCCTGCCGCCGCGGAGGTATTTTCTCTCTGCGACGGGATCCGCCCCGGCACCTCGACGCAATGCTTTGAGGGAAGCGAGGAGGAACTGAAGGAAACCGTGAATACACAGCCCTGCCTGTTTGCCGTCGAGACGGCGATGGCGGCGGTGCTGAAGGCGGAGGGGATTGCCCCGGAGGCCGTGGCGGGCTTTTCGCTCGGAGAGCTTGCGGCCTGCACCTGTGCCGGCATTTTCGACTGCGCAGACGGCTTCCGCGCGGTCTGTCGCCGCGGCGAGCTGATGCAGCACGCCTCCGAGCAGACCGAGACGGCGATGGCGGCGGTCGTCAAGCTGTCAGAAGAGGCGGTGACCGCTCTGTGCGGCGGCTTTGAAGGGGTGTATCCCGTCAATTTCAACTGCCCGGGTCAGATCACCGTGGCGGGGCTTGCGAGCCGCATGGCGGACTTTACGGCGGCGGTCAGAGCGGCGGGCGGCAGAGCCATTCCGCTCAAGGTACGGGGAGGCTTCCATTCCCCCTTTATGCAGGAAGCGTCGGAGGGCTTTGCTGAGGTGCTGGACGGCATGAAGATCGGGCAGCCGAGTCTCTCGGTTTACTCGAATCTGACGGCAGAGCCGTATACCGGGGACGTAAAGGGACTGCTGTCCGCACAGATCTGTAACCCCGTCCGCTGGGAGCGGACGATCCGCAATATGATCGCGTCGGGGATCGATACCTTTATCGAAATCGGTCCCGGCAAGACGCTGACCAACATGATGGGCAAAATCGACGCGGGGGTCAGAGCCTGTTCTGCCTCCGAGCTGTCGGTCGTCCTTTCGGAGGTGGAAAAATGCTGAACGGGAAGACAGCCGTCGTGACAGGCGGCAGCCGCGGCATCGGCAAGGCGATCGTTCTGAAGCTCGCTTCGCTGGGGGCGGACGTCGCGGTGCTTTGCGCCGGACGGCTTGACGCGGCGGAGGCGGTCTGCGCCGAATGCGTCGAGCGCTGCGGAGTGAAGGCAAAGGCATACTGCTGCGACGTTTCTGATTTTGAAAAGGCCAAGCAGACGGTCCTTGCCATCAAAGCGGAGTTCGGGACGGTGCATATCCTGGTGAACAATGCCGGCATCACGCGTGACGGCCTTGCCGCCATGATGAAGGAAGAGGATTTCGACGCGGTCCTGGATACCAACCTCAAGGGCGCGTTCAATATGATCCGCCACTGCGTCGGAATGCTGATCCGCAACCGAAGCGGCTGCATCATCAATATCACCTCGGTCGCAGGGCTGACCGGCAACGCCGGGCAGTGCAACTATGCCGCCTCCAAGGCGGGGCTGATCGGGCTGACCAAATCGATCGCAAAGGAGCTTGCTCCGAGAGGAATCCGCTGCAATGCCGTCGCGCCCGGCTTTATCGACACCGAGATGACGGAATCCCAGACAGATAATCCTCTTCTTGCCGCCATTCCGCTCGGACGGATGGGGACGACCGAAGAGGTGGCGGAGGCGGTGGCGTATCTGGCCGAGGCCTCTTATGTGACCGGCGAGGTCCTCCGCGTTGACGGCGGGATCGCCATGTAAGGAGAAACGATTATGAATGAAACGAACAGACGTGTGGTGGTGACGGGGCTTGGCGCAGTGACGCCGGTCGGCAATACCGTCGCGGAGAGCTGGGAGAGCCTGATCACCGGCAAAAACGGCATCGCTCCGATTACACGCTTTGATACGACCGATTCCAAAGCCAAGCTCGGCGCGGAGGTCAAGAACTTCAACCCTCTCGATTATATGGAAAAATCCGAGATGCTGCGCAGCGACCGCTATACCCATCTGGCGGTGGCGGCGGCGGAACAGGCCATGAAGGACAGCGGGGTCGCCGGCAGCGTTGCGCCGGAGCGCTTTTCTGTCTATATCGGCGTCGGCATCGGCGGGATCAGCACGCTGGAAGCGGAGCATACCAAGCTGCTGCAGAAGGGCGCGCGCCGCGTCTCCCCGCTCTTCGTTCCGATGATGATTCCGAATATGGCGGCGGGGACAATCGCCATCCGCTATCAATGCAAGGGAACGGCGATGCCGATCGTAACAGCCTGCGCCTCCGGCTCCAATGCCATCGGTGAGGCGGTTCGTCTGATCCGCCACGGCTATGCCGACGCGGTTATTTCGGGAGGCAGCGAGGCTGCCGTGACCCCTCTTTCCATCGCGGGCTTCGTCAATATGCAGGCGCTTTCGGTTTCGGAGGATCCCGATGCCGCCTCGCTCCCCTTCGACCGTCGCAGAGGCGGCTTCGTGATCGGGGAGGGCTCTGTGGTGCTGGTGCTGGAGGAATATGAGCATGCGGTGTCGCGGGGCGCCCGGATCTACGGGGAAATCTGCGGCTACGGCTCTACCTGTGACGCGCATCATATCACCGCGCCCGATCCCGACGCAATCGGCGGCTCGGAGGCGATGAAAGCGGCAATGCGGGAGGCGGGCTATACCGAGGCCGACCGCGTCTATATCAATGCCCACGGCACCGGAACTCCGATGAACGACCTGACCGAGACGGTCACCATCAAAAAGGCAATGGGAGAAGAGGCGGCGCGCAGGGCGCTCGTCAGCTCGACGAAATCGATGACGGGGCATATGCTCGGCGCAGCCGGCGCGGTCGAGGCGATGGCTTGTCTGTTGGCGCTCCGCGACGGGATCATCCCGCCGACGATCAATCTGCTCGAGCCAGATCCCGATTGCGATCTGAATTACACGCCCAACAAGGCGGTCAAGACGGAGATCGATCTTGCACTTTCCAACTCCCTCGGCTTCGGCGGACATAACGCATGTCTTGCCTTCCGTGCGGTCAGAGGCTGAAAGGATCATGCTATGAACGAATCTGAAATCAGAAAATATGCCGAGCTGATGAAGGAACTCGGCCTCACAAGGCTGGAGTTCAACGACGACAAGAAGGTCGTCCGGCTCGAGCGTGCGATTCCCCCTGCCGCCGCGCCGGTGAGCGCCGCTCCCGTTCCGCTGCAGCAGACCGTTCCTGCGGCGTCCACACCGGAGCAGCGCGATTATACAAGCGTCAGAGCCCCGATGGTCGGTGTCTTTTATTCCGCTCCCGCCGCCAATGCCGAGCCTTTTGTCTCGCCCGGCGACCGCGTGGAGAAGGGAAAGACCCTCTGCATCATCGAGGCCATGAAGCTGATGAACGAAATCTGCGCGGAGGAAAGCGGCGTGATCACCGAGGTCTGCGTCACCAACGGGCAGGTTGTGGAGTACGGAACGGAGCTGTTTCGCTTCAGGAGGGAAAACGCATGAACAAAGAGGAGATCATGAAGCTCCTGCCTCACCGCGAGGATATGCTGCTTCTGGACGACGCCGGGCGGGATGGCGAGGAGGCGGTCGGGCACTACACCGTGCGGGGAGACGAATTCTTCCTGCGGGGGCATTTCCCCGGCAATCCGATCGTGCCCGGCGTGATCCTCTGCGAGATCCTGGCACAGTCGGCCTGCGTGCTGCTGGAAGGCGCGCTGACCGAGGGGCAGACGCCGGTTTATACCGGGCTTGATAAGGTTCGCTTCCGCAGCCCCGTCCGCCCCGGCGATACCATACAGACCCGCTGTCGGATCAAGCGGGCAAAGCATCCGTTCTACTTCGCGGAGGGGACGGCCTCGGTCGGAGATCGGGTTTGCGTGACGGCGGAATTTTCCTTTGCCGTTACGGGGAGCTGAACGATGTTTTCCAAAATTCTGATCGCCAATCGCGGAGAGATCGCCGTCCGGATCATCCGTGCCTGCAAGGAAATGGGGATTGCCACCGTCGCCGTCTGCTCCGAGGCCGACCGCAATGCGCTGCACGCGGCGCTTGCCGACGAATGCTACTGCATCGGCCCTGCCGAGGCGCAGGAGAGCTATCTGAACGAAAACCGGATCATTGCAACGGCGCTTCTGGCCGGTGCGCAGGCGATCCATCCCGGATACGGCTTTCTCTCGGAGAATGCCCATTTTGCAAGGCTCTGCCGCAAGAACGGAATCGTCTTCATCGGCCCTGCGCCCGAGAGCATGGAGCGCCTGAGCGACAAAGCGGTTCTGAAAAAGCTGATTGAGAAGACGGGACTGACGGTTATTCCCGGTACGGAGGCGGTCTCCTCCGTTGCAGAGGCGACGGAGGCGGCGCGCGCCATCGGGTATCCCGTGATGCTCAAGGCCTGCTCCGGCGGCGGCGGACGGGGAATTCGCCTGATCCGATCGGAGGAAGAGCTTGAGCCCGCCTATCTTCAGGCGACGGCGGAGGCACAGACCTCCTTCGGAGACGGCTCCGTTTATCTTGAAAAATACATTTATCCCGCAAGGCACGTCGAGTTTCAGATCATGGCCGACGAGCAGGGCAACGTCGTCTGCCTCGGAGAGCGGGACTGCTCACTGCAGAGACGGAATCAGAAACTGCTGGAGGAGACGCCGTCGCCGGCGGTCTCCGGGCAGATGCGGCAGCGGATGACGGAGCTGGTGATCGAGGCGGTGAAGACGATCGGATATGTCGGCCTCGGCACGCTGGAATTCCTCCTCGACCGGGAGGGCAATTTCTGGTTTATGGAGATGAATGTCAGGCTTCAGGTGGAGCATTGCGTGACGGAAATGCTCACCGGCATCGATCTTGTCAAGTGGCAGATCCGCATTGCGGCGGGGATCGGGATCGGATTCAGTCAGCAGAGCATCCGCTTCTCCGGCTCTGCCATCGAATGCCGCATCAACGCGCAGAACTGCGGGACGCTTCGGATGCTACATGTCCCGGGCGGACCCTTCGTCCGCTTTGATACCTGTCTCATCGAGGGAACGACCGTTACCCCCTACTACGACCCGCTGCTCGGGAAGCTGATCGTTCACGCCGCGACAAGGGAGGAGGCGCTTCGGAAGATGCGCGCCGCACTCTGTGAGCTGGTGATCGACGGGATTTCCACGAATATCGAGGAGCAGCTTCGCTTTGTCGATGACGAGCGCTTTATCCTCGGAAACTATGATCTGACCTTTATGGGAAGCCGATGACGGCGGGCGGCGTACCGGAAGGACGATTCCGCATTCCCCGACGGGGTGCCGATAGGGAGGCAATATGCCACTGTTTAATTTTTTGAAACCGAAAAATCAGCTTGAGGAAGGGGGACGCAGCGCAGCGCCCGTCCAGCAGGACGAGGGCGAGCCGGTCAGAACCTGTCCCAACTGCCGCAAGGAAATTCCCATCAGTCGTCTGCAGAACAATCGCCTCGTCTGCTCCTGCGGCCATCATTTCAGAATGCGGGCAAGACAGCGCATTCTGATGATTACCGACAAAAACACCTTTTCGGAGCTGTTTGCCGAGGTGCAGTCAAGGGACAGCATCGGCTTCCCCGGATATCCCGAAAAGCTCGAAACCGTCCGCGCCGCCAGCGGCGAGGAGGAGGCGGTCATCTGCGGAACGGCGATGATCGGAAAGCAGAAATGCTGCCTCTTCGTGATGGAGCCGACCTTTATGATGGGAAGCATGGGGAGCGCCGTCGGTGAAAGGATCACACGCCTTTTTGAGTACGCGCTGGAAAATCGCCTGCCGGTCATCGGTTTTACCGTTTCGGGAGGAGCGCGGATGCAGGAGGGGCTTGTTTCCCTGATGCAGATGGCCAAGACCAGTGCCGCCGTAAGGCGCCATTCCGATGCGGGACTGCTTTATATCGCGGTGCTGACCGATCCCACAACGGGAGGGGTCACCGCCAGCTTTGCCATGGAGGGCGATATTACATTGGCCGAGCCCGGCGCAACCGTCGGCTTCGCCGGTGCCCGGGTGATTGAGCAGACGACAAGAAAGCAGCTGCCGAAGGGCTTCCAAACGGCGGAATTCCTTCTGGAGCATGGCTTTGTCGACGCCATTGCGGACCGGAAGGAGCAGAAAAAGCTCCTGACCGAGCTGCTGAAGCTGCATAACGGAGGTGTCGGGAATGAGTGAAACGGCCTATGACAAGGTAAAACTTGCAAGAAAAAACGACCGGCCGACCGGTCTTGACTATATCCGAGGGATTTTCAAGGGATTCATCGAGCTGCACGGAGACCGTCGCTTCGGTGATGATCCCGCCGTGGTCGGCGGCCTTGCCTGCATCAGCGGCATCCCGGTGACGGTGATTGCCATTGAAAAGGGTCATACGGCGCGGGAGCGCGCCATGCGGAATTTCGGCGCACCGAATCCGGAGGGATATCGGAAGGCGCTTCGCCTGATGAAGCAGGCCGAAAAATTCGGACGCCCCGTCGTTTGCCTGATCGATACCTCCGGCGCATTCTGCGGAATCGGCGCGGAGGAACGGGGACAGGGGCAGGCGATTGCCGAAAATCTCACGGAGATGTCGGCGCTGCGCGTTCCGATCCTGTCGATCCTCGTCGGAGAGGGCGGCAGCGGCGGCGCTCTGGCGCTGGCGGCGGCAGACCGCGTCTTTATGCTGGAGAACGCCGTTTATTCCGTGATTTCCCCCGAGGGCTGCGCCAGCATCCTCTGGAAGGACGCGACCAAGGCGGAGGAAGCGTCGGAGCATCTCCGACTGACGGCGCAGGATGCGCTTTCGCTCGGTATCATCGAGAGGATCATCCCCGAAGCCGACATCGGCACCAAGGTCTTTTACGATCGTCTTCGGACCCTCATCGGTGAGGAAATCAAGGCGCTGATAAAGACTCCCGGGCTTGTCTCGCAGCGGTATGCCCGCTTCCGCGGCATTGGCTCGGACGAAGCCGCCAAACTTACTGCGAATGAAGGATAAACCATGAGTATATACCAAAAATTTTGCCGCGAGACGGTCGACGACGCGGGACGGCTCGTTCACTTCGAGCTTGACTTTCCGGAGCATTTCAATTTCGGATATGACGTGGTCGATGCGATCGCGGAGCAGACCCCCGACAAACGGGCGCTGGTCTGGTGCAATACCGAGAACGAGGAGCGCTTCTTCAGCTTCGGAGAGCTGCGCGACCTCAGCAATCGGGCAGCCAACGTACTCCGTGCGGCGGGTCTGAAGCGGGGGGACAGAGTCCTGCTCATCCTCAAGCGTCATTATGAGTATTGGATCGCCGTCCTCGCGCTGCATAAGCTGGGCATCACCGCCATCCCCGCGACCCATATGCTGACCGAAAGCGATTTTGAATACCGCCTGAAGGCATCCGGAGCGGCCGGCGCGATCTGCACCCCGCAGAACGGCGTCCCGGAAAAGCTGGCGGCGGCGGTCAGGAAGACGGGGGTTTCCTGTAAGCTGTGGTGCGTGCAGCAAAAGATCGAGGGCTTTTCCGATTTCACAGAAGAACTGAAAAACGCCTCTCCCTTCCTTCCCCGAATCGCAACCGACGTCTCCGATCCGATGCTTCTCTACTTTACCTCCGGAACGACAGGATATCCCAAGGGGGTCATTCATGACTTCTCCTATCCTCTTGCCCATATCGTCACGGCGAAATACTGGCAGCAGGCGGAGGAGGGAGGCCTTCATTTTACCGTGGCGGAAACCGGCTGGGGCAAGGCGTCCTGGGGCAAGATCTACGGACAGTGGCTGGTCGGGAGCGCCGTCATGGTCTTTGATTTCGATAATTTCGATCCGCGTCAGCTTACGGCGGTGATCAATCGCTACGGTGTGACCTCCTTCTGCGCCCCTCCTACCGTATACCGTTATCTCGTCAGAAAGGAGCTTCCTCCGATGCCTACCCTCCGCCATGCCTCGACGGCTGGGGAGATGCTGGCGCCCCGTGTTTTCCGTCTCTTTACCGAGAAGACCGGGATTCCGCTCTGCGAGGGCTACGGGCAGACCGAGACCGCCATGCTTCTCGGCAATCTCAAAGGGGAAGTGCCGGTCGACGGTTCGATGGGGCGGGAATCCCCGCTGTATCATGTCGAGCTGCGCAACGACGACGGCAGTCCGACACCGAGAGGCGAGGTGGGAGAGCTTGTCGTCGTGCCGCCGGCGGGCGGCCGTCAGCCCGGCCTCTTCAGCGCCTATCTCGATAATGAGGAGCAGTACCGCTATGTCTGGCGCGGCGGAGTTTATCATACCGGAGACGTTGCCTGGCAGGATGAGGAGGGAGTCTATTGGTTTCACGGCCGCTTTGACGATATCATCAAGACGGGCGGCTTCCGCGTCGGTCCGTATGAGATCGAAAACGTGCTGATGAAGCATCCCTCCGTGGTGGAATGCAGCGTGGTCGGAATTCCCGATCCTCTGCGCGGGCAGGCCATTAAAGCCGTGATCGTCCTTTCTCCCGAATATGCCCCCTCAAGGGAGCTTGAAAAGGAGATCCGCGACTTCTGCAACGCAAGGCTTGCCGAGTATAAATGGATCCGCTCCATCGATTTTGCCGCCGAGCTTCCCAAAACCATCAGCGGGAAGATCAGGAAAAACGTTCTTCGCGGCACTGCCGACGAGGAAACGTGAAAAATTACCGCTTTTCCCGGAAAAGGGAAAGGCGGTGCTTTTTTTGTCGGAGGATTCGGGGGGAAAACCTTTCGGGAATGATTGACATTTTCGGGGAATATGATATAATGGTATCCGTAACGGGGAAAATTCCCCGCAAGAGTCCTCCCGCAGCACGGGAAACCGCGCTGCTGCCGTAGACCTGGAGATATCATGGATCATTTTCTGACGAATGCCGAAGAGGTTTTCAGCCGCCATATCAGCGGCTTTCATCTGTATATTCTGAAGCCGTCGATACGGCTGTCCTATGTCAGCGAAAGTCTTTGCCGTCTGACCGGCTACACAAGAGAGGAGCTTCTCGATCGGGATACCGATATCTACTCCGCGCTGCTGCATCCCTCCGATGCGCCGCTGTTTTCGGAATTCTTAAGAAGGCTGGCCTCGGAAGAGAAGATGCAGACTGCGCAGTATCGGCTGGTACGGAAGGACGGATCGCTGATCCATGTCAGCGAAACCGCCTCCTGCGGGCGTCTTTCCGACGGTACGCCGGTCGCGTATTGCGTACTGGTGGAGCTTACCCCGATGAAAGGCGGCGCGGAGCAGAGTCAGAAGCCGCCGCTGCCTTCCGGTCCCTTGCCGCTGCCGACGGCAAAAAAGGTCTACGTCCGCACCTTCGGCTATTTCGACGTCTTCATCAATGAGATTCCCATCGCGTTCCGCAATCAGAAATCGAAGGAACTGCTGGCGCTCCTGATCGATCGCCGCGGCGGCTATGTCTCCTCGGAGGAGGCGATCAGCTATCTCTGGGAGAACGAGCCCATCAATCAGGTCACGATGGCGCGCTACCGAAAGGTCGCAATGCGTCTGAAGCTGATTCTGGAGGAATATGGGATTTCCGATATTGTCAGAACCGTCAACGGCAAGCGCTGCATCGTGCCGGGAAAGGTGCGCTGCGATCTCTACAATTATTTGTCGGGAGAGGAAAAATATTCCCAGCTCTTCAAGGGAAGCTACCTGACCAATTACAGCTGGGGCGAGGTGACGCTCGCCGAGTTGTCGGGGGTGTGAATTGCTTCTCGATCCTCCCCAAAGCATACTTTTCACAAGCATACTCCCCCCGATGCGAACGATTGATCTCGTCCGTATCGGGGGGAGCTTTTTTGATTCAAAAATGAAACGGATCAGTCGCGGCGCTCGCGGAGATGGATATGGCTGAGGCGCTCGTATTCGTCAAAGTCGAGGGCTCTTACGATATCTTCCAGCTCCATGTCGCCCATGGCGGTGTTGCGTCCGTCTGCATACTGACGGTCGACCTCCTCCTTGATCATGGCGACGAGGGGACTGCGCTTGTCGATGGCGTCCTCTCCCGTCAGACGGAAATAGCCGTTGATCCAGAAGGCGATGCCGGCAAGGCCGCTGTGCGAGTCGACGGCAACGGTGGCGGGGCGGCCGAGAATCTTCTCGGTGTCGAAGATATTGTAGATCTCCTGATCCTTGAGCAGACCGTCGGCATGGATGCCGGCGCGGGTGACGTTGAAGTTCCGTCCGACAAAGGGCGTCCGCGGCGGGATCTCATATCCGATCTCCTGCTCGAAGTAGTTGGCGATTTCGGTGATGACCGAGAGATCCATTCCGTCGGTCGTGCCGCGGAGGGAGGCATATTCGATCGCCATCGCTTCCAGGGGGCAGTTTCCCGTCCGTTCTCCGATGCCGAGGAGGGAACAGTTGACGCCGGAGCAGCCGTAGAGCCAGGCGGTGGAGGCATTGGTCACGACCTTATAGAAATCGTTGTGGCCGTGCCATTCGATCATGCTGCTGGGGAAGCCCGCATAATGCTGTAACCCGTAGACGATGCCGGGCACGCTTCTCGGCAGGGCTGCGCCGGGATAGGAGACGCCGAAGCCCATCGTATCGCAGGCGCGGATGCGGATCGGGATGCCGGATTCCTCTGACAGGCCGGCCAGCGCCTCGGCAAAGGGAACGACAAAGCCGTAATAATCGGCGCGGGTGATGTCCTCGAAATGGCAGCGCGGACGGATTCCCTTGTCCAGCACGCTTTTGACGATGCCGAGATACTTGTCCATCGCTTTGGCGCGGGTCAGTCCCATTTTATTGTAGATGTGATAATCGGAGCAGGAGACAAGCACGCCGGTCTCCTTCAGACCGAGCGACTTGACAAGGTCGAAATCCTTCTCGTTGGCGCGGATCCAGCTTGTGACCTCCGGGAACTCATATCCGAGGGCGAGGCATTCCTCCACGGCGCGGCGATCCTTCTCGGAATAGACGAAGAATTCGCTCTGACGGATCAGTCCGTTCGGTCCGCCGAGCTTGTGGAGCAGTTTGAAGAGGTCGGTGATCTGCCTGACCGTGAAGGGGGAGGTGGATTGCTGACCGTCGCGGAAGGTGGTGTCGGTAATCCAGATTTCCTCCGGCATATTGACAGGGACGTAGCGATGATTGAAGGAAATCTTCGGGATCGATTCATAATCGAAGAGCTGACGGTAGAGATTCGGGCTCTGACGATCCTGAAGCTGATATTTATAGGCGGATTGCTCAAGCAGGTTGGTGGCGCGTGAGAATTCAAGCTCCTGACCCTGTTGAATCGGTCGATTGGGGTGTTTCTGCATTTTTTCCTCCCTGATTCGTCATGACAGTCCGTCGGACTGGAGATATACGAAGATTATAACATGTTGTATGAAATTTTGCAATAGGGTTCTTGCAATTTTTTGAAATATTTTTAAACAACTCCCGCCTTGATCGCGACGGCGGCGAAAAGGGCGGCAAGGAGGGAGGAAAGAAGCCTTGAAAGCAGGAAGCGGCGAAGGCGAAGCTCTCCACCCGTGACGAGCGCCGTTTGAGCCAGCACCGAAAGCCCCGACCAGCCGGAAGCGGCGGCGATGGCAATCAGCGCGGCGGCGTCTGGCAGCAGGCGTGCGGAGAGGGAGGCGCCGGAGGTCAGCTCAAGGAAGCAGGCAAGGGCGCACTGCAGAATCGGCGGCAGAATGGACAGGGAGGAGAGATAGCCGGTCAGCACCGAAAAGAAGAGAACGGCGCCGCAGATCCCGAGGGTCGTGTCTGCGCTCACCCGGATCGATTCGGCAAGGGCGGCAAGAGGGGCGTGTCGCTTGCGCGGGAAGCAAATCGGATCGGACGGCACTGCCGCGCGCTCCGTCCCGTTCATCAGCAAGCCGGCGCAGAGGGTGGCCGCGGCCTGCACCAGCCAGAGAAAAAGCCCCAGCCGAGCGCTGCCGAGCATTCCGCTCCCGACCCCTGCGATCATAAAGGCAGGGGAGGCAAAGGCGCTCATACACAGCGTCCTTTCGCAGTCACGGTCGGTGCAGAGCCCCCTGCTCCGGATGCCGAAAGCGACGGCAGCACCCGTCGGAAAGCCGCAGAGAAGCCCCGCGGGGACCGCCGCGACAGAGGAAGGGCTGATTCCGAGAATGCGGCCGACCGGCCGTCCGACCGCGGCGGCCAGCCATTCGGGAAACCCGACCCGCAGCAGCAGTCCGCACAGCACAAGGCAGGGGAACAGCGAAGGAATCAGCGATTTTCCGCACAGCTCAAGTCCCCGCAAAGCTGCGCGCGCGGCAAGATCCGAGGTGGCGAGAAAGAGAAAGAGGGCGGCGAGCGCCGCTGTCGGGAGAAGCAGAGCGGCAGGCCTGCGTTTGCCCGTATTCGGAATATTGTCCATGAATGTATCCCGTCCGTGATGCATATGATTTCAGCGGATAGCGCCCCGAGGGGCATATCCTCTGTTTTACTATATTTACGGTTCGGGGGAGATATGCGTTGAGAAAAATGAAAAAGAAAATTGCCGAAGCGCTGGAGCTGCCGCTTTCCGCCTTCGGTCGATGCCCCGGGATTGCAATTGAGGGAAATCATGCCGTCCGCATCGATGAGTGTGTGGAGATTCTGACCTATGACGAGGAGGAGACGGTGCTGCTGGTCAGGGGCATGACCGTTACCGTGCGGGGGCGGGAGCTGACCATGCGCTCCTACGGCGGCGGCACGATCCGCCTGACGGGGATCGTCAGCGGAGTTCTGCTGTCGGACGGGCAGTAAGAGGGAGGTGGGTGAATGCTGCTCTTCAGAATTCTGAATTATCTATCGGGCTATCGGGAGCTGTCCTGTTCCCCGGAGCGGGTGAGGATCGTGATCAATCGGATCGCGTCAAATCAACTGGATTATTGGGGGATGCGACGGGAGAAAGGCGGGGAGCTTCGCTTTTCGATGCTCAACCGCGAATACCGGAGATTCCGGTCGCTTGCGGAGGAGGGGGAGGGGGAGCTGCTTCGCGTCGAGCGGGAGGCGGGGCTGCCCCGTCTGATCCGACGATATCGAAAGCGGCTCGGAATCCCGATCGGACTGCTTCTCTTTCTGATGCTCGCGAAGCTCTCGACGATGTATGTCTGGGAGGTGACGGTTTCGGGAAACGATCGCATCAGCGACGGAGAGGTGATCGAATCGCTCGGGGAACTCGGCTGCTCGGTGGGGAGCTATATTCCTTCCATCGATTTCTATTCGATCTGTCATGAATTTATCCTGTCAAACGACGAGGTGTCCTGGATCTCGGTCAATATGATCGGCACAACGGCGCAGGTCGAGATCATCGAGCGGCGGGGGAAGGACGGGATGGAGGAGGAAGGCAACGGGACGCCGACCAATCTGATCGCGGCGCGGGAGGGCGTGGTGGTACGGGTGGAGACGGCGAGCGGGGAGACTCTTGTGAGCGCGGGAGAGACAGTCGGCAAGGGACAGCTTCTGATCAACGGCGTGGTGGGGGTAGGTCCGGAGGAGGAGGGACGCTTTGTTCTGGTGCGCTCCCGCGGGAAGGTCTATGCCGAGACGGAACGTACCCTTCAGATCGCCGTTCCGCTGAAAAGCGTCAAAAAGACCTATTCCGGCAGAGATGAACGGTACAAGTATGTAAAATTCTTCGGAAAAATCATAAAACTTAAAGAAAACAGTAGCATTTTACCCGAAGGTTGTGATATAATAGAAGATAAAAAAAGGCTTATTCTGTTTGAAGGAGATCGGATCACCGGAGGGATCGCCCTTCCCGTCAGCGTGATCACGGGATACTGCGAGCGATACGATGAGACCGAGGTGACCCTGACGCCTGAGGAGGCGCTGGCAGAGGCGCAGCTGCGGATGGCACAGCTCTTTGCGGAACAGCTCCCCGATGCCGAGGTCCTGACAAGACGGGTCTCTTCCCGAATCCGGGAGGGGGAGGACGGCCGGGTGCTTCTTTTGGAATGGCAGCTCCGCTGTATTGAGAATATTGCGGAGGAGGTGCCGATCGGAATAAGCTGACAATAGCGAAAGGCATATTCTATGACTGAAAAAGTGATCCTTACCGATAGCATCGAGCAGACGGCGATCCTGTTCGGCGGCTACGACGCCAACATCCGTCTGATCGAGGAGGCGTTCGGCGTAACCGCCGCGACGAAGGACAGCGAGAGCGCCGGCGGCAACGCCGTTTCGGTGAGCGGACCCGATTCCGATCGGGTGGAGCAGGCAGCGGAGGCGCTGCTTTATCTTAAGCGCATCGCCGCCCTCAACGGCAGACTGACGGAGCGCGACGTCGATTATGTCATCGGCATGGTGCGGGACGGAAAGAGCGCAGAGCTTGAGGGAATTGACGGCGACTGCATCTGCATCACCACCCGCGGCAAGCCGATCAAGGCCAAGACCGTCGGACAGAAGCGCTATGTCTCGCTGATCCGCGACAATACCGTCGTGATGGGAGTCGGTCCTGCCGGAACGGGAAAAACCTTCCTTGCCGTCGCGATGGCGGTCAAGGCGCTCCGCGCCAAGCAGGTCAGCCGTATCATCCTCACACGGCCCGCCGTCGAAGCGGGAGAGAAGCTCGGCTATCTGCCCGGCGATTTGCAGAACAAGATCGATCCCTACCTGCGCCCCCTATATGACGCGCTTTTTGAGATGCTCGGCAGCGATACCTATCAGAAAAATATCGAGCGGGGGGTCATCGAGATCGCGCCGCTTGCCTATATGAGAGGACGGACGCTGGATGATTCCTTTATCATTCTCGACGAGGCGCAGAACACGACGCCGGAGCAGATGAAGATGTTCCTCACCCGCCTCGGCTCCGGCTCCAAGGCGGTCGTCACCGGCGACATTACCCAGACCGACCTGCCGCGCGGCACAAGGAGCGGGCTTGTCGAAGCGATCAAGGTGCTTGACGGGATCGAGGATATCGCCGTACATCGCTTCACCGAGCGCGATGTTGTCCGCCACAGGCTGGTGCAGCGGATCATCACAGCCTACGAAAAATACGACAGGGAACGGGCGGAGAAAGAGAAGAACAATGAAGGCAAAAGCTACCGTTTTCATAAAAAATGATCAGAAGCGCAGGACGGTATCCCCGTCAATGCGCGCCCTGATCCGAAAGGCGGTCGCCGCCGCACTGACTGCGGAGGCGTTCAGGCGCCCGGCGGAGGTGTCGGTCACCCTGACCGACAATGCCTCGATCCATGCGCTCAACAAGGCCTACCGAGGGGTGGATCGCCCGACCGACGTGCTTTCCTTCCCGCTGTCGGAGGATGGGGAATATGATACCGACGGGGAGGCGGCGCTGCTCGGCGATATCGTCATTTCTCTCGAAAAGACGGAGGAGCAGGCGGCGGAATACGGTCATTCCTTTGAACGGGAGCTGGCGTTTCTGACGGTCCATTCGATGCTGCATCTGCTCGGCTACGATCACGAGACCTCCCGGGAGGAGGAAAAAGAGATGTTCCGCAGGCAGGAGGAGATCCTGATCTCCCTCGGCCTCGGCAGGGAACCCGATACCACAGAATAAAGGACGGAAACATGAAAACAGGATTCATTGCCATACTCGGAAGACCGAACGTGGGGAAATCCACGCTTCTCAACGCCATGCTCGGCGAGAAGATTGCCATTGTCTCAAACAAGCCCCAGACCACAAGAACAAGGATCACCGGCGTACTCACCCAAGGGGAGGATCAGTTCGTCTTCCTCGATACGCCCGGTCTGATCCGTGCCCGCAACAAGCTGGGGGATTTCATGGTGAAAACGATCTCCAATACCATCGGAGAGGTGGACGCCTGCCTTGTCGTCGTGGAGGCGGGGGTAAAGCCCGGCGCCACCGATCTCAATATTATCAAAAGGATCGCCGCAAAGCAGCTTCCCGCGATCCTTGTGATCAATAAGATCGACCGTGTCGGCGGGGAGTCGGTCGGACAAACCATCCTCGACTACAAGGATCTCTATGATTTTGCCGCGGTCGTGCCGATCGCCGCCGTCAACGGCAGGGGAGTGCCCGACGTGATCGCAGAGGCGGGACAGTTTTTAAAGGAAGGAACATGGTTTTTCTCGGAGGACGACATTACCGATCAGCCGGAGCGTCAGATCGCTGCCGAGATCATCCGGGAAAAGCTGCTCCGCACCCTCGACGACGAGATTCCGCACGGAACGGCCGTCGTGATCGAAGATTTCAGCGAGACGGAACGCCTGCTCTCGATCCGTGCCGAGATCTTCTGCGAGCGGGAATCGCACAAGCGGATCATCATCGGCAAGCACGGCGAGCAGCTCAAGAAGATCGGTACTTACGCACGGGAGGATATGGAGTCTTTCTTCGGAATGAAGGTCTATCTGAACCTTTGGGTGAAGGTCAAGGAAAATTGGCGTGACGACACCGTTTATCTGAACAATTTCGGCTTCAATAAGGACAGGCTCTGAGCCGGCTGCGGAGGTGGCGCGATGACGATGCTGACTTTCCCGGCGCTTGTGATCCGGGAATGTGACTATGCCGAGAACGATAAGCTGATCACCCTTCTGACTGCGGAACGGGGCAAGATCACCGTCTGCGCCAAGGGCGCGAAGAGTCTCCGCAACAAGGATATGGCCTGCTCCCAGCTCCTCTGCTACAGCGAATTCACCGTCAGGGAGCGAGGGGGCTACTACACGCTTTCGGAGGCCTCGCTGATCCGACAGTTTTTCGGGTTGGGGCGGAGTCTTGAGCGAAACGCCGTCGGCTCGTATGTGGCGGAGGTGACGGCAGAGGTCTGCGTGGAAAACAGCGACGAGAGCGAGATGCTGTCCCTTGCCCTCAACACCCTGCATATGCTCTCCGAGACCGATCGGGAGCCCGATCTGATCAAGGCGGTCTTCGAGCTTCGCTGCGCGGCCGTTACGGGCTTCTGCCCCGAGCTTTCCGGCTGCGCGATCTGCGGCAAAGAGGACGGAAGGAGCTATCTTGACGTGATGAACGGGCGGCTGGTCTGCAGCGCGTGCTTCAACCCCGAACCGGGGGAGGCGGGCGCGGAGGAGCTGGCGACGGCAAGGATCATACTCCCGCTCACGGAGGGGCTGCTCAACGCCATGCGATATGTTGTCTCCTGTCCGCCGAAGCGCATCTTCTCCTTTTCGGTTGCGGAGGAGGAGCGGGAGGATTTTAGCCGGGTCTGCGAGAAATATCTGATCAATCAGCTTGAGAGAAGCTTCCCGACCCTGGAATTTTATCACAGGATCAAGGCCATGTCGCTCTGAACGGATGCGTTCGGCAGCCGCGGGAGGCGACGGACAGAAAGGATATAACGTGAATACAACCTATTTCGGAAAGGCAATCCGGACGCTGGAATTCGATAAGATCGCCGCGCTGCTGGCCGACTGCGCCCCGACGGAGGGCGGAAAGGCGCTGGCGCTGCGCATTGTGCCGGACTGCGATATTCCGACGATACGCAAAAAACTGATGCAGACGGGGGAGGCGAGGCGGCTGCTGACCGCCAAGGGAATGCCGTCCTTCGGGCAGGTCAAGGATATCACCGAATCCGTCGATCGGGCGGAGAAGGGGGCTTCGATGACCCCCGCAGAGCTGCTTGCGGTCGCGTCGCTGCTCTGTTCGACAAGGCGGGTCTCCGATTATTTCTTCGGAGACCGACGGGAGGGCGACGTGGGAGAGGGACTGAGGGAGCTGTTTTCCCGACTGATCCCCGACCGCCCGCTTGAGATGAGGATCACCCGCGCCATCCCGGCGGAGGATATGATCGCCGATGAGGCGAGCCCCGCGCTCGCTGATATCCGCAGGCGGATCAGAGCAGAGAATAACCGCATCAAGGACAGCCTGCAGCGGTATCTCGGCGGCGCATATGCCAAATACCTGCAGGAAAATATCGTAACGCTGCGGAACGGGCGCTATGTCGTGCCGGTCAAGGCGGAATACAAAAACGAGATCAAAGGGCTTGTCCATGATACCTCGGCTTCCGGCGCGACCTTCTTTATCGAGCCGCTGGCGGTTGTCGATGCGAACAACGAGCTGAAGGCGCTGGAAAAACGGGAGCAGCAGGAGATCGAGCGAATTCTTGCCGAGCTTTCGGCGGAGTGCGCGGCCTGCGGCAGCTCCCTGATCGCGAATTATCACAACCTCACCGAGCTGTCGTTCCTTTTCGCCAAGGGGGAATTTTCCTGCCGCATCGAGGGAACTGAACCGATGATCAATGAGGAGCGCCGCCTTCTGCTGAAGAAGGCGCGGCATCCGCTGATTGATCGGAAGAAGGTTGTCCCGGTGACGATCGCGCTGGGAGAAAGCTACGATACGATGGTCATCACCGGCCCGAATACCGGCGGCAAAACGGTCACGCTGAAGACGCTGGGACTGATGGCGATGATGGCGCAGGCGGGACTTCATGTACCCTGCGCCGAGGGCTCTGAACTATGTGTCTTCGATTCGGTCCTTGCCGATATCGGAGACGAGCAGAGTATCGAGCAGTCGCTTTCGACTTTTTCCGCCCATATGGTGAATATCGTCGGGATTTTGTCGAGACTGACCGACAGAAGCCTTGTGCTGTTTGACGAGCTGGGAGCGGGAACCGATCCGACCGAGGGGGCGGCGCTGGCGATGGCGATCATCGAAAAGGTGCGTACCTACGGGGCGCTCTGCGCGGCAACCACACACTATGCCGAGATCAAGGAATACGCACTTCAGACCGAGGGCGTGATCAACGCCTCCTGCGAATTCGATGTCAGCACGCTGAAGCCCACCTATCGGCTGATCATCGGCGCGCCGGGCAAATCCAACGCCTTTGCCATTTCCGCCAAGCTGGGGCTCGGGCAGGACGTCATCGAGGCGGCCAAGGCACGCATCTCCTCCGAAAGCCGCCGCTTCGAGCAGGTCATCGAGGAGCTTGAGAAAAACCGCCTTGAAGCGGAACGGGAGCGCGACCGGGCGCTGAAGGAGAGACGGGACTACGAGGCCTTCCGCAATGCCGAGGAGCAGAAGCTGCGGAGGCGGGCGGAGCAGGCCGAAAGGGAGCTGGAGAAGGCGCAGGAACGGGCGAATCAGATCGTGGTAAGCGCCAAGGCGACGAGCGATTATGTGCTGCAGCAGCTTGAGGAGCTGAAAAAGCAGCAGGAAAGTGCCCGCTTTTCGGAGGCGCTGGAGGAGGGGCGGAGAAGCATCCGCCGCCGCCTGCGCGAGGCTGCCGACGAGGTCAATCCCGTCATCGAGCGGGACAATGAGGACTATGTCCTGCCGAGGCCGCTGAAAAAGGGAGATACCGTCCTGATCGTCACACTGAATCAGCAGGGCACGCTCGGGGAGGCCCCCGACAAGAGCGGAAACGTGACGGTCAGAACCGGCCTTCTCAACACCCGCGTCAATGTTCGGGATCTTCGGCTCGTCGAGGAAGCGGCGGTTGTGACGACCTCCGATCGGAAGCGGATTGCCGCCTCGAAATATCAGGCTGCCGTCAATAAGAATTTCACCGCCTCGATCGATCTGAGGGGACAGCTAGGAGATGACGCTTGGTTTATGGTGGACAAGTATCTCGATGACGCCGTGATGGCAAACGTCAAGACCGTTACCCTCATCCACGGAAAGGGTACGGGGGCGCTCCGCGCGGCATTGGCAGGTCATCTGAAGACCGACAGCCGTGTCAAAGGCTTCCGACGGGGCGTCTACGGGGAAGGGGACAGCGGCGTCACGGTGGTGGAGCTGAAATAAGCGCCGATTTCATTATTGACACGCCGCCGCCGCTATGCTATAATATCGGAATACGGATCATTTATTATAAGGAAAAAAGGACAGGATGGAATTATGTCGCAGTTATTGTCAAATGAAGATAAACGAACCAAATATTGCGGAGAGTTCCGCTGCGGCGATATCGGAAGCCGGGCCTGCGTCATGGGCTGGGTGCAGCGCACCCGCGATCTCGGCGGACTGATCTTTGTCGATCTGCGGGACAGAAGCGGAATCGTGCAGCTGGCTTTTGACAGCGACACCCCGAAGGAGGTCTTTGACGCGGCGTTTTCTCTGCGTGCAGAGTATGTCGTCTGCGCCAAGGGCGTTGTTCGTCAGCGTGCCTCGGTGAACGACAGTCTTCCTACCGGGCAGGTCGAGATCGCTGTTACGGAGCTGAAGCTGCTGTCTGCCGCGCAGACCCCTCCCTTTGAAATTACCGAGAACAGCAAGGTACGCCCCGAGCTTCGGCTGAAGCATCGCTACCTGGATCTGCGCCGCCCCGATCTTCAGGGCAATATCGTCGACCGCTCCAGAATCGTCCGCATTGCGCGGGTATATTTTGCCGACAACGGCTTTATCGAGATCGAGACCCCGAATCTGATCGCGCCGACGCCGGAGGGGGCGCGGGACTATCTTGTACCCAGCCGCGTCCATCCCGGAAAGTTCTACGCGCTTCCCCAGTCGCCTCAGCTCTACAAGCAGCTTCTGATGCTTTCCGGCTTCGACCGCTACATCCAGATCGCCCGCTGCTTCCGCGACGAGGATCTGCGCGCCGACCGCCAGCCGGAGTTCACGCAGATCGATCTTGAGATGTCCTTTGTGACGCAGGATGATGTCATCGCCATGACGGAGGGCTTTTTGCAGAAGGTCTTCCGCGAATTCAAGCAGATTGAGCTGACTCTCCCGCTTCAGCGCATGACCTACCGGGAGGCGATGGAGCGCTTCGGCTCCGACAAGCCCGATCTGCGCTTCGGCTTTGAGCTGAAGGATCTGTCGTCCGCGCTGGCAGGCTGCGGCTTCAAGGTATTCGCCGGCGCTGTCGCCGCAGGGGGCAGTGTCCGCGGAATCAACGTCAAGGGAGGCGCCCGATTCTCCCGCAAGGAGATCGATTCTCTGACGGAATTTGTCAAAACCTTCGGCGCGAAGGGGCTTGCCTGGTACAAGAACAACGGCGGGGAAATCTCCTCCTCCTATGCCAAATTCCTGACCGAGGAAGAAAATGCCGCGGTGCTTCGCCTGCTTGAGGCGGAGGAGGGCGACCTGCTTCTGATTGTGGCCGATCGCAGCGGCGTCGTCTTCGATTCCCTCGGCGCTCTGCGCTGCGAGGTGGCCAAGCGGATGGGGCTGATCGATCCCTCGGTCTACAAGCTGCTTTGGGTGACCGACTTCCCGCTGCTGGAGTACAGCGAGGAGGACGGACGCTATTATGCAAAGCACCATCCCTTCACGATGCCCGCAGAGGAGGATCTCCCGCTTCTCGATACCGCGCCGGAGCAGGTGCGCTCGGTTGCCTACGATATCGTAATCAACGGGACGGAGGCGGGCGGCGGATCGATCCGGATCCATACCCCCGAGATTCAGAACAGGATGTTCCGTGCGCTCGGCTTTTCCGAGGAGGAGGCCAATGCGAAATTCGGCTTCCTGCTCGACGCCTTCCGCTACGGCACGCCGCCTCACGGCGGACTTGCCTTCGGCCTTGACCGGCTGACGGCGCTTTTACTTGGGCTGGAGGATATCCGCGACGTGATCGCGTTCCCGAAGGTGCAGAACGCCTCCGAGCTGATGACTAAATGTCCGACCGTTGTCGATCCCAAGGCGCTTGATGAGCTCGGTGTCTCCGCAAAGCCGATGCCGGTGAAAAAGGCCGACGTGATCGTGGTGGGCGGCGGGCTTGCCGGCGCTGCCGCTGCATTGGCGGCGTCCAGGGGCGGGGCGCAGGTGCTTCTGGTTGAAAAGCTCAACTGTCTCGGCGGCGCGCCCTCCGGCATGCTGGTCAATCCCTTCATGCGCTATTGGACAACCGATCCCGAGACCGACGAAAAAAAGTATTTGTCAAGAGGCATCTTCGAGGAGATCGTTGCTTCCCTGAAGGAGATGAACGCCATTGCCGGCAATACCTTCAACGCGGAATACCTCAAGCTGATTCTCAACCGAAAGCTGACCGAGGCGGGCGTGGAGCTTCTCTTCAACAGCACCCTTGCCGACGCGGTCTGCAGCGAGGGCGTTGTCAGAGCGGTCACCGCAGTCACCAAGTCCGGTATGCTCCGCCTGGAGGGACGCTGCTTCATCGACGCGACCGGTGACGCCGATCTTACCTTCTCGGCGGGCTTCCCGACGGAACAGGGAAGGGCGGAGGACGGTCTCTGTCAGCCGATGACCCTCTGCTTCAGCATCGGGAATGTCGATCCCGAAAAGCTCGCGCAGAATCATAATCGGATCGCGGAACTTTGGCAGGAGGAGAAGAAAAAGGGGTATATCCGGAATCCGATGGATACCATCATGGTCTTCAATACCATGTTCCCCGATATCGTCCATCTCAACGCCACCAGAGTCATCAACCGCAACCCCACCGATTGCTTTGATCTCACTCGTGCCGATATTGAGGCCAGAGAGCAGGCGTTTGAGCTGCTTGAGGTGTTGAGAAAAATCGTGCCCGGCTTCGAAAAGGCGGAGATCCTTTCCAGCGCCGTCCAGACGGGCGTCAGAGAGAGCCGCCGGATCGTCGGGGAGCACGTTCTGACCGAGGAGGAGCTGAAGTCCTGCGTCGTTTTCCCCGATGCGATTGCCGCGGGAAACTATGATATCGACATTCACAATCCTGCCGGCTCCGGAACCAGCCACTATTTCTTCCCGGAGGGCAGTTACTACACGATCCCCTACGGATGCCTCATCCCGAAGTCCTCCCGCAATCTGCTGGTGGCGGGACGCTGTATTTCGACGACCCATGAGGCGCAGGCCTCCATCCGGATCATGCCGATCGTCTGTACGCTCGGAGAAGCGGCGGGCACCGCGGCGGCTCTTGCGCTCCGGACCGGACGGACGGTGTCGGAGCTGGATTGCGGTCTTCTCCGCTCGACGCTGGAAAACAACGGCGCGTTTCTCGGCTGAAAAGGCGCGAATCGAAATTTGAAATAAGAATGACGCCGCTCCGATACGCTCGGGGCGGCGCGTTTTTAAATTCAAAAATCAAGCCAAAATCTGATTATCCCTTGAAAACACTGTATCCACGGGCATTTCAGACAGGTCAAAACCATCTCA
>CALWTY010000005.1 GCA_944384585.1 uncultured Clostridia bacterium
GAGGGGGGGCTTCTGATCGAGGATGACTTCGAGTCGGAATTCTCGGTCTCAAGCAAGCCGGAGGAGACCCTCTTCTCCCTCTCCCGGCAGGACAACGTGATCTATATGAACACCTTCTCCAAGACCGTTTCTCCCTCTCTCCGCGTCGGCTATATGCTGCTTCCCGTCCATCTGACCGAGAGATTCACCGAGAAGCTGGGCTTTTATGCCTGCACCGTCCCGACCTATATCCAGCTCGTTCTGGCGGAGCTGATCGAAGGCGGCGACTTCGAGCGTCATATCAACCGCGTCAGACGAGCCAAACGCCGCGGTCTTTGAGGGGGAGGCAGGCGTCTCTTGCGGTGTTCGGGAAACGCCCTGTCTCTTCGGCCGCGAGGCTGCCCGCCGATCGCGGGGCGGGACCTGATCCCTTCTTCCCTCCGAAAACCAAAGCACCGGCGTCTTCTGAAAGACAACCGGTGCATTTTCATTCAGAGAATATCGATATACTCGCCGCTGAGCGCCTTATTCATACTCCTGACGGCGCAGAATTTACCGCACATCGAGCAGCTGTCCTCATGCTCGGGGGCGCGGCTGTCGCGGATCGCCTTGGCGGTTTCGGGGTCGATCGAGCATTCCCACTGCTTCTCCCAATCGAAGGTTCTTCTCGCGTCGGCCATCGCGTCGTCGACATCCCTCGCATGGGGGATTTTCTTTGCGATATCGGCGGCGTGCGCGGCGATGCGGGAGGCGATAATTCCCTGCTTGACATCCTCGACATTCGGAAGCGCCAGATGCTCCGCCGGCGTCACATAGCAGAGGAAGGCAGCGCCGGAGGCGGCGGCGATCGCTCCTCCGATTGCCGAGGTGATATGATCATAGCCCGGCGCGATATCGGTGACGATCGGGCCGAGGACGTAGAAGGGCGCGCCCATGCAGATTGTCTGCTGGAGCTTCATATTGGCCTCAATCTGATCCATCGGCATATGGCCGGGGCCCTCCACCATCACCTGCACGTCCTTTTCCCATGCGCGCTTGGTCAGCTCCCCGAGGCGGACAAGCTCCTCGATCTGGCAGACATCGCTGCCGTCGGCAAGACAGCCGGGGCGGCAGGCATCCCCGAGCGAAATGGTCACATCATACTCGCGGCAGATCTCCAGGATCTCGTCAAAATACTCATAGAAGGGATTCTCCTCCCCCGTCATGCACATCCACGCGAAGACCAGCGAGCCGCCGCGGGAGACGATATTCATCTTCCGCTTATGCTTTCTGATCTGATCGATGGTCTTGCGGGTGATGCCGCAGTGCAGCGTCACGAAATCCACCCCGTCCTCGGCATGAAGACGCACCACGTCGATAAAATCCTTCGCGGTCAGGGTCGCAAGATCGCGGCGATAATGGATCACGCTGTCATACACCGGGACGGTGCCGATCATGGCGGGGCATTCCGCCGTCAGCTTTCTGCGGAAGGGGCGGGTATCGCCGTGGCTCGACAGATCCATGATCGCCTCCGCGCCCATATTGACCGCCGCCATGACCTTCTGCAGCTCGATATCGTAATCCTTGCAGTCGCGGGAAACGCCGAGGTTGACATTGATCTTGGTGCGCAGCATCGAGCCGACCCCGTTGGGATTGAGGCAGGTGTGGAGACGGTTGGCGCAGATGGCGACCTGTCCCGCCGCGACGAGCGAGCGGATCTCCTCCTCGCTTCTGTATTCCTTAGCGGCAACCGCCTTCATTTCGGGGGTGATGATCCCCTGTCTTGCGGCGTCCATTTGTGTCGTATAAGTTCTCATGATTCAGCTTCCTTTCGGGATTCAAACAGATTTTTCCCCCGCAAAGGGGGAGCAAAGGTCAAAATTATGCTGCATCGGTCCGGCGCCCCGTCCGAGATCCAGCATTGCGGCAAGCGCCCCCGACACATAGTCCTTGGCGCGTCCGACCGCTTCCTCCGGGGAAAAGCCCTTGGCAAGATTGGCTGCGATGGCGGAGGAAAGGGTGCATCCGGTTCCGTGGGTATTGGGATTGTCGATCCGCCTGCCCTTAAACCAGATCGTTCTGCTGTTCTGCCGGAGCAGATCGTTTGCTTCGTTGACGGCGTGCCCTCCTTTGAGCAGCACGGCGCATCCGCAGCTGCTTTCGATCCGCTTCGCCGCTGTCTCCATCGACGCTTCGTCGGTGATGCGCAGCCCCGAAAGCACCTCAGCCTCCGGGATGTTGGGGGTGACGACGGCGGCCAGAGGGAAAAGCTCCTCCGCCAGCACCGAGACCGCCTCGGTCTTCATCAGGGACGAGCCGCTGGTCGCCACCATCACGGGATCGACCACCACATTGCGCGCCCGATAGTACCGAAGCCGCTCCGCGATGACGCGGATCAGCCCGGAGGAGGCCACCATTCCGATCTTGACGGCGTCGGGGAAGATATCCTCAAAGACCGCGTCAATCTGCTGTGCAAGAAATTCCGGGGTCGTTTCGGCAACACCCCGCACGCCGGTTGTGTTCTGTGCCGTCAGCGCCGTTACGGCGGTCATGGCATAAACACCGTTCATCGTCATCGTTTTGATATCTGCCTGAATCCCGGCGCCTCCGCAGGAATCGCTCCCTGCGATCGATAATGCTGTTTTCATCGTTTCCTCCTTTTCGGTCGATTCGTCCGGCATTATTTTTATTCCGCGGCGGAGAGTGGTGCCCCCGGTCCGCCGCTGCCCGCCGCACGGCGGGCTCTTCGGGAGGCAAGCGCCCCTCGAAGGATGGGTTTTCTCCTTGCCCGGCGGGGTCGCCGGGCTTCCTTTATCGGATCAGTCCCAGCTCCGCCGCACGGCGCTTCAGCTCTCGTGCTGCCTGCGCCGGGTCCTCCGCCTTCATGATGGCGGAGACCACGCAGATTCCCGCGACGGGAATGCCCTTCAGGATATCGAGGTTGCCGCTGTTCAGCCCGCCGATGGCATTGACGGGGATCGGAACGGCCCGGCAGATCGCGTCAAGGGTCTGCGGGGAGGTGAGAACCGTTTTCACCTTGGTCGTGGTCGGATATATGGCCCCGACGCCGAGGTAATCCGCCCCCTGCTCGAAGGCCTCCCTCGCCCGCCCGACGGTCTTGGCCGTCGCACCGACAATGCGGTCCTCTCCCATCAGCCGTCTGGCGTCGGCAACCGACAGATCCTCAAGCCCGACATGCACGCCCTCCGCCCCGACAGCCAGCGCCACGTCGACGCGGTCATCGATAATCAGCGGGACGCCGTAGCGGCGGGCGATCCCGTGAACCTTTCCGGCAAGCGCGACATAGTCCCTTGTGGATTTATTCTTTTCGCGGAGCTGCAGCAGCGTCGCTCCCCCCCGAAGCCCCGCCTCCACCCGAAGAAGGAATTCCTCCTCGCCGAAGAAGGTGCTGTCGGTGATAAAGTACAAGCCCGGATCAAAGCTCCTCATACATCGCTCCTTACACATACAGATAATCGTTCAGCACCGGCTGCAGCCCCTCCTGCGCGATATCGCGGTACATTCTGTCAAGGCTTCTGCCGTCGTTGATCTCAAACTGCTCGTCTCCCGTCTGTCCCTGCTGCTCTCTGCCGGAATACTTGCTTTCATGATCTCCGATGCCGGTCGAGACCCCCGCCGAAACCTTGGTGGCGGCGATCTTCACGATCCCGTTCCGGAAGGACGCGCTCTCGCGGGAGGACACCGTGATCCCCACGAAGGGGAGGAAGATCCGATAAGCGCACAGCACCTGACAGAGCTGCTTCTCGCGGACGTCGAGGGGATTGATCTTCTCGTTGTTGATGATGGGGCGCAGGCGCGGGCAGGAGAGGGACATTTCGGCATGCGGATATTTTCTCTGCAGATAATAAACGTGCAGCGCGCTTGCCAGCGCGTCCTTTCTGAAATCCGAAAGTCCCAGCAGCGCCGAGAAGGCGACCCCCCGCATCCCGCCGCGGAGCGCCCGCTCCTGCGCGTCGAACCGATAGGGCCAGACCCGCTTATGTCCCAGCAGGTGGAGCTGCTCGTAGCGGTCGGCGTCGTAGGTCTCCTGGAAGACCGTCACATAGTCCGCTCCGCACTCGTGCAGATAGCGGTATTCGTCGGTATTGACGGGATAGATCTCAAGCCCGACCATCCGGAAATATTTCCTTGCCATCCGGCAAGCCTCTCCGATATAGCTCACGTCGCTCATGCTGCGGCTTTCGCCGGTGAGAAGCAGGATCTCCTCCATTCCGCTGTCTGCGATGATCTTCATCTCCCGCTCGATCTGCTCGGGGGTCAGCTTCATGCGGCTGATGCGGTTATAGCAGTTGAAGCCGCAGTAGACGCAGTAATTCTCGCAGTAATTGGCGATATAGAGCGGGGTGAAGAGGTAGACGGTATTTCCGAAATGACGGCTTGTCTCCCGCCTTGCGCGCTGCGCCATCTCCTCAAGAAAAGGCTCGGCCGCCGGCGAAAGCAGCGCCTTGAAATCTTCGATCGTACAGGTCTCCCGCGCCAGCGCCGCCCTCACGTCGTCGGCGGTGTATCCGGCATAATCGTAGGAATTCATCTGCTTCATCACGTCGGCGCAGACCTGCGATTCGATCCGCTCCATCCCGGGCAGATATTCCATGTGACTCTTCCGGGAGGAGGGATCGGTCTCAAGGCGGTGCTTTTTGGCAAGCGCCTCCTCCGAGAGCCCCTCGGAATCGACAAAAAACTGATTTTCCACAGGCTCCCCTCCTCAGTCGCGCAGGAAGTCGGTCAGCGGATCGGAGGCGGAGGCGCCGCGGGTGAGAACCCGGCCCAAGCCCGCAAGATAGGCGTTTCTCCCCGCCGCAATCGCGTCGCGGAAGGCCGCCGCCATCCGCGGCAGATCGCCCGCCGTCGCCAGCGCGGTATTCGCCATGACGGCGGCAGCCCCCATCTCCATCACCTCACAGGCCTGGGAGGGTCTGCCGATCCCCGCATCGACAATGACCGGCAGATCGATCTCCTCGATCAGAATCCGGATGAATTCCTTCGTCTGCAGTCCCTTGTTCGAGCCGATGGGAGCGGCCAGGGGCATCACGCTCGCCGCGCCCGCGTTGACCAGATCCCGCGCCGTGTTGAGGTCGGGATACATATAGGGCATTACGATAAAGCCCTCCTTCGCCAGCAGCTCGGTCGCCCGCACCGTCTCCTGATTGTCGGGAAGGAGGTATTTGGCGTCCCGCATGATCTCGATCTTGACCATATCGCCGCAGCCCAGCTCCCGCGCCAGACGTGCGATACGGACCGCCTCCTCAGCGTTTCTCGCCCCGCTGGTATTGGGCAGGAGGGTCACTCCCTCCGGGATGTAGTCGAGGATGCTCTCCTGCTCCTTGGTATTGGCCCGGCGCACCGCCAGGGTAATGATCTGCGCCCCCGCATCCCGGACCGCCGCCTCAATGAGCCGCATCGAATATTTGCCTGAGCCGAGAATGAAGCGGGAGTCGAACGACCGCCCGCCGATGATCAGCTTGTCTTCCTTCATGTTTCTTCCTTCTTTCCTTCTGTTTCAAAGCGCCGCGTCAGAATTCTCAGCACGGCATGAGCCTGATGGGCGGCGCAGACCGCCACACGGGAGGCGACCAGACTTCCTTCCTCCGCAACGTCGCTTTCTCCGTCTCCGCAGAGCCAGAACCGATCCGAGAGGCGGCGCGTATGGATGGCGTCGGCCTCTCCCATCCCCGCCATGCCGGAGGAGGCGACCAGGTACACGTCGGGAAGCTCCACCAGCACCCGTTCTGCCAGCATCGCCTTGGCATTGGGGTTGTCCAACGCCTCGCAGACGATCTGCGACTCCCGCAGGAGCGTCAGGACGTTGCTCGGAGTGATTCTGACGGTGCGGGGGATCAGCTCGGTATAGGGCGCGATCTCGCGGATATTTTCGCAGAGCGCCTCGGTTTTGAAACGTCCGCACTGGGAGGCCTTGTACTGCTGGCGGTGCAGATTGGTCAGCTCCACCCGATCGAAATCGATCAGCAACAGCCGACCGACGCCTGCTCTGGCCAGCAGCACGGCGATCATCGAGCCCAGTCCGCCGAGTCCGCAGATCGCAACGGTCGCCTCGGCAAAGCGTGCCGTATCCTCCCGCCCCTGTCTCATCTCCAGCGCCTCTTTCCATTCACGATAACTCGGAATCATATCAGCCGCCTCCCACAAAGCGCACGATTTCGATGCTGTCCCCGTCGGTCAGCACCGTCTGCGCGTAGGCCTCCTTCTGGACGATCTCTCCGTTCCGCTCCACCGCCAGCCGCTGTGTGTCATAGCCGGCGCCGGCCAGATAATCCGCCAGTGTGCTGCCGTCGACCGGCAGCTCCTTTCCGTTGATCCTTACCATTCTTCCGCTCCTCTCCCGAAAAAAACGGGAACTCCCTGTTGGGCAGCTCCCGCGATCCGTCATGTTTTCAGGCATCCCTACGTTGGCATTATCCAAATCAGGTAACCGGTCGAAGGTCACACCTTCCTCTCAGCCTGTCTACAAGCTCCCGTCTGTTCGATTTTCCACTCTATTATACACCTCCTTGCGGGAAATTGCAAGGGGGTATCCGGAAAATTTTCATCCGGAAAAGGCGGGATCAGTCCTCATAGATCGTCTTGAAGGACTTGCCCCACTTCTCCAGGCGAAGATTATAGACCTCGTTGTCCTCTGCCTTTTCCCAGAGGGTCAGGATCACAAACTCCTCAGTCTTGCTCTTGTTTTCCAGCCAATGGAAGACCCCGCCGGGGATATAGGCCAGGGAGCCCGGCGCGACGTCATAGACATCGTCGTCAAGATGCAGAACCGCCTCCCCCTTGACAATATAGTAGATCTCCGGCTTTTCATGCACCCCTCCGCCGGTACTGCAGCCCGGAGCAAGCGTGCCCTCGTTCATCTGAATGGCGGGCCCTCCCGCGACGACGCTGTCCAGGATCATTTTGGAGGAATACGTTTCATCAAGCACCAGCGGCTTGACCTCTTTTGAATGGATGACGACACCCTTCGGTTTCTCGGCCATGACCGTACCCTGCCCCCGCCCTGCGGGGGCATCCTTTCTTCGTTTATTGTCGGTATGCGTCAGCTGATCTTCACCAGAACCTTGATGTCCTGCTTATGCATCTCCTTGTGACGCAGAAAATAGTCGGGCGCTTCGGCAAAGGGGATCTCCCTTGTGATCATGCTCTCCAGCGTCAGCCCCGTCGATTCCATATAATCGATGATTTTGGGAACAAGACCGAATTCTCCCATCACCCCGACGATATTCAGCCGCTTGGTGACCATGCGGTTGAAGATCAGATGATCGATCTCGGTCTCATAGAAGCCCACCATTGCCAGCGTCCCGTATTCCGCCGCCATATCGATGGCCTGCTGAACCGTCGGGGCGGCGCCGGAGGTTTCAAGAACAAAATCCGCGCCGTGTCCGCCCGTGATCCGATAGACCTCCTCGCCGGCGTCGACCTGTGTATTGTTGACAATATCGGTCGCCCCCGCCTCAAGGCAGCGCCGCAGCTTGGATTCGGTGCGTCCCACCGCAATGATGCGCCCCGCGCCCATTGTTCTGGCGAGTGCGACGATGCCGAGGGCAATCGGCCCTGTTCCGATGACCGCCACGACGGTATCGGGGGTGATCTCCCGCTTGGTAATCCCGGCGTAGGAGACGGTCAGCGGCTCGATGGTCGCGGCGTTGCGGTCATCGATGCTGTCGGGAAGGTGATAGAGATGAACCTCCGGGATGATGATATACTCCGCAAAGCCGCCGTCCCAGCAGTTGATCGTGCCGACGCTTCTGATATCCTCGCAGTGCGCCATGTCGCCCTCCCGGCAGGCCCTGCACTTCCGGCAGGTGATGCCGTTATCCGAGACGACGCGGTCGCCGGGGCGGAACTTCGTCACATCGCGGCCCGTCGCGGCGACGACTCCCGACCATTCGTGACCGATGCGGACGGGGTAGCGGATCAGCCCGTCGCGGACGAAATTCGTCTCGCCGGTATAGATGGCAAGATCGGTGCCGCAGATGCCGCAGTAGACAACGCGGCAAAGCACCTCGTCCGGCTCAAGTGTGCGGACGGGAACCTCCCGCAGAGCAATCCTGTTCTGCTCTTCGACAATCAAAGCTTTCATAGCAAACCCTCTTTCTTTCGGAATCATCAGTGATCGCCGTAAAAACGCCGATAGAGCGCATCGCTCTCCTCCCGCGTCGGCATGGCGGGGGAGGTCCCGCGCCTTGTTACCGAGATGGAGGCAACACAGTTGGCAAATTTGAGGGCGCTTATGATATCCCGTCCCTCCGACACCGCGACAGTGAAGCCGCCGTTGAAGGCGTCTCCCGCGCCCGTCGTATCGACCGGCTTGAGATCGGTGGTGGGAACCAGCGCCTTCTCCTTTCCGTCGGTCCAGAAGACGCCCTTCTTGCCGAGGGTGATGACGACATTCTTCACGCCGAGCTTCAGCAGCTTCTTTGCCGCCTCCTCCGCGCTTTCGGGGGAGGTGACCTTCACGCCGCTGAAAAACTCCGCCTCGGTCTCGTTGGGAGTAAAGTAATCCACCCCCTCGAAGAATCCCTCCGGCACCTCCTGCATCGGCGCGGGATTGAGAACGAAGGGCTTACGGTACTTCGCGGCCAGCTCCTTCAGCGCCGCCGTGCTTTCCAGACTCGCCTCAAGCTGTGTCAGAACCGCATCTGCGGAGGCGACCTCCTCCTCGGCGGCATAGACCTCCTCGGCGGTGATGAGATCGTTCGCGCCCTTGATGACGATGATCCGATTCTCGCCCGTCGTCTCGTTGACCTCGATGAAGGCGGCACCGGTATCGGCGCGGTCGGTGGTCATGACGTATTTGTCTGTCATCCCCTCGTTCCGATAATGCTGATGCGCGATCCCGCTGAGCATATCGGTTCCGACCTTGGTAACCATCACGACCTCTCCGCCGGAGCGGGAGGCGGCGGTCGCCTGATTCGAGCCTTTTCCGCCCGGGCCGAATTTGAGAGAAGAACCGAGAACCGTCTCGCCGTCGACAGGAAAACGGGGTGCAAAGCCGGTGATATCGGAAATAAAGCTCCCGACCACCACGATCTTACAGGTTTTTGACATAACGCAGCATCCTTTCTTGATCTCAGTTTGGTATCATGTGTTCCGTATTCAGGGAAGCGTCCTGCCGGGGACGGAGGAGAAGGACAGCCGGAAGAGCAGGCTCTTCCCGCCGGGCAGGTCGACGGGATATCCCCTTGCCTCCGCCTTTCCGGGGGAATCGAAGGGGGCGGTACACATCTCGACCGCCGCGCTGTACATCCCCTTGAAGGTGCCGTTGTTCATCCAGAGCCCCACATAGGGAAGCCGGTCGGCATCGTAGCGGATCAGCAGATCCGGTCCGTTTCCCCGCCGGGAATACCGCAGCCGCCCCTCGCGGGCAGGCTCGGTAAAATAGAACTTATAGGCGGAGCCCTCGGAGGAGAAGGGCTGAGAAACGGCAAGGCTGCGGGAAAAGCACAGCCGCTGCCCCGCGCGGAGCGGTCCGTTGTCGCAGAAGCAGATCTCAATCGGCGCGCCCTCCTCGTAGGGGACGGTCACCTCCCCGCCCTCGCAGCCCGCCAGCATGATATGTCCCGCCCAGAGGCAGGGCAGGGGCGCTTCCGACAGATTGGTGATCCGATAATCGACGACCAGCGCGCCCTCCGCGTCGGCAAAGAACCGCTTTTCATATTCGAAGGGGAGCAGCGAGGAACGGCAGAAGAGCCTCGCCTCGGTATCGGAGACGCTGTATTCGTGCCGCACGCGGCAGACCTCGCCGTGATCGGGATAGCCGCCCGGCTGCGGGTCGATAGTCGGAAACATATCGTCAAAGGCGCTGCACTCCCCCTCGACATAGGAGGAGGTCAGCCCGATCGTGCGGTAGCTCGCCCCCGCTGCCTGCGCCAGAAGCTGACATCCCGTGGCCTTGTCGGTCAGAGAGGCCAGCTTCCCTCCCTGATCCGGCAGCACCGAGGCGATCAGCCGCCCGGTATCGATTGTCAGGCAGAAAAGATCCTTGTATCGGCCTGCTGCGATCACTTCATCGCTTCCTCCAGGATTTTCGCGCCGGAGGAGGTGCCCAGCCGCTCCGCGCCCGCCTCAATCAGCGCCTTCGCCTGCTCGTAGGTGCGGATGCCGGAGGAGGCCTTGACCTTGACGCCCGCGGCAATGTTATCCTTCATGATGCGGACATTCTCCACGGTGGCGACGCCTTCGTTGAAGCCGGTGCAGGTCTTGACGAAATCGGCGCCGGCCTGCGAGGCGACGCGGGAAGCGATCGCCACCTCTTCGGGCGTGAGATAGAAGGTCTCGATAATGACCTTGACGACCTTGCCGCGGGCAGCCGCCACCACCGCCTCGATGTCGCGCTTGACATAGGCGAGATTGCCGCTCTTGAGCTGTCCGACGTTGATGACCATATCGAACTCGTCGCAGCCGTCATAATAGGCGCGCTCGGTTTCGGCGGCCTTGATCTCGGTGGTATTGGCGCCGAGCGGGAAGCCGATGACGGTGCAGATATTCACGTTCGTCCCCTCCAGCTCCTTGCGGGCGAGCGCCACATAGCAGGGATTGATGCAGACGCTGGCGAAATCGTACTTTGCGGCATCGGCACAGAGCTTTTTGACGTCCTCCGCCGTCGCAAAGGGCTTGAGAATAGTGTGGTCGATGTACTTGTTCAGATTGGCAATCATGGTATATACCTCTTTTCGTTTGTTTTTTCTGTTGTGTAAACGGGATCGGGGTCCTTCAGAGCAGGAGAAATTCTCCCGGGGTCATCAGCCGATAGGGGAGCGCCGGATAGCGTTCCTTCATGATCGAAGAAAAACGTCCGGGATCTCCGCCGTGCTCGGCGAAATTCCAATAATGGCAGGGCACGCAGAGTTTCGGACTGACCAGCCCGAAGAAATCCGCGCCGCTCTCCTCGTTGAGATTGCCGAATGCGCCGTTGATCGGAGCGAACATCAGATCGATCGGCAGGGCGCTCATTTTTTCTGCGATATCGGGGCGGAAGCAGGTATCCCCCGCGAGATAGACCGACTTCTCCCCGCACTGCAGGTACAGCCCGACCGCGTCGGGCGTCTCGGGGCCGTGATCGCATTCCACGGCGGTCACACGGAAGCAGCCCGCCTGCCGTGTGCTGCCGCAGGCCAGCTCGATCATTTCCCCGATCCCCAACCGGTCGCATTCCGCCCGGCAGTCGGGCGCGGCGATAAGCTTTGCGCCGGCCGCCAGCAGGCGGGGGATCGAATCGGGATCAAAGTGATCGAAATGCGCATGGGTGGCGCAGACGTAATCAAAGCGGAGATCGTCAGGGCCGATGAGCTTCGGCATCAGCCGCTTGAATCCGAAGTATCGCTCGCAGCAGTCGGAGAGATAGAGATCGACCGCGAGCAGGGTGTCGTCGGGGGCCTTGAGGATCACCCCCGCCTGCCCCATGAAAAACACGCCCAGCCGTCCCTCAGAGACGCGGCAGGATAAAATTCTGATTGCGGTATCTGTCATATGCGTTCCTCTTTCCCGACGGTCTGTCAAAAATCGCGGGCGAAGCCGCAGGTCCAGCCGCCGTCGATGGTCAGGACACTGCCTGTCATATAGGAGGCCTCGTCGGAGGAGACGTAGAGCGCCGCGTAGGCGACGTCCTCCGGCTTGCCGGGGCGGTGCTGGGGAATATGCGAGAGCATCTTCTCCGCACGCTCCCGATCGGCGTAAAAGAGCGCCTTCGTTCCTTCAAACAGGATCGAACCTGGGCAGATGGCGTTGACGCGGATCTTCTCCGGTGCAAGCTCCAGCGCCATCGCCTTGGTCAGATTGATGACGCCGGCCTTGGCGGCGGCGAAGGCACACTGATTGCGGAAGGGTATCTGTCCCACGACGCTGGAGATGTTGAGGATGGAGCCGCCTCCCCGCTTGATGAGATAGGGGGTAATCCCCTGCGTGACGCGGAAGACCCCGTCAAGATCGATCGAGAGAATCCACTCCCATTTGTCGGAGCTGAACTCATGGATCGGCTTGCGGTCGTTCGGTCCGACATTGACGCCGGCGTTATTGATCAGGATATCGATGCCGCCGAACTCCTTCTCGATCGCTTCTCCCGCTGCGGCAATGCTTTCGGGAGAGGTGACGTCGAACGCAAAGGCCTTGGCGCTGCCGCCCGCCCCGACGATATCGGAAGCGACCCGCTCCGCGGCGGCGGTATTGATATCGCAGATCGCCACGTCCGCACCGTTTTCCGCCAGCACCGACGCCATCGCAGCGCCGATTGCGCCGCCCGCCCCGGTGATCAGCACCGTTTTCCCCTTCATATCCACTTTCATCATGGTTATCGTTCCTCCGTATGACTGCCGGGTTGCTCCCGGTTTGATGTATATAGGTGAAGATTGCTCTTGATCACGATCCGCGGCACGACGGTGTAAACCGTCTCCTCCAATCGGTTCTGCGTGATGTAGTCGTACATTTTTTCAAAGGCGAGCGCCGCCTGCCCGAAGGGATCCTGATAGATCGTCGCTCCGACCGTCCCCGCCCGGATCTCCTCCGACAGCTCGGGGAAAACGTCGGAGGCGACGACGGCGACCCGTCCCGCCCGTCCGCTTTTCCGGATCACCTCGATGACCGGCGCGGAGTTGGCGGAGCTGATGTACACGCCCTCGGCATCGGGAAAGCACCGGAACGCGCGGTCGGCATATTCGGCAGCCAGCGTCGGATTGTCCTTCGCGTCGTATTCCGCCAGCACCTCAAGCCCTCGCTCCGCCGCCTCTTGCCGAAAGCCTCCGAGAATGCGGGTCTGGACGTAGGAATCCTTTTGCCCGGTAAAGAGCAGCACCCGCCCTCGGCCGGTCATCACGGAAAGCAGCTCCGCCGCCATCCCGCCCGCCGTGGCAAGATCATTCTGAACCGAAAAGAGTCGTCCGCTTTCCGGCGCATCGGAGGTGACGGTGGCGCAGGGGATCCCCGCCTTCCGAAGCCGCCCGATCGCGTCCAGCGCGGCAGGGGTATATTGGATATTCATGATCACGCCGTCGCAGCCTCCCTTGCGGAACTCGCGGAACACCGCCGCACAGCGCTCCTCCTCCCCCTTGCCCGGCTCGATCAGCCTCACGTCGCACTCGACCTTGAAATCGGCCAGCTTGTCGCAAGCGCTCTTCACCCCGGCGATCAGCTCGTTATAATAGGCAGGGATATTGGCAATCATGACGCAGCCGATCCGGATGGTTTTGCGCGACAGCCGCCCCGCCGCACGGTTGGGGCGGTAATTGTACCGTTCCGCGACCTCGAGGATCATCGCGCGCTTATCCGGATCGATCTTTCCCTTGGGATCGAACGCCCTGCTGACGGCGGAAATCGTCGTTCCGGTCAGGCGGGCGATATCGTAAATGTTGACTTTTCTGTCCATTTTTGTTCCTCTCAGGTGAAAGCGCTTTCATTGGTTTGATTATATCATTTCTTATGGTTGATGTCAATAGGTTTCGTAAAAAAATCCTAAAATCTTCCCGAAACCGCCGCGTTCCTCCCGTCCCGAAGCATATCAGACACGGCGGGCTGCCTGCCGGGGCGCCGGGACGTTCCGACCGCCGCTCCGATATACTGATCCGGCCGGGATTTTTCGCCGGAGGATGCGCCGGGACATTCCGACCGCCGCTCCGATATGCTCCTGCTCCCGTTCTGCGGCTCCCGTTCTGCGGCTTCCGTTCTGCGGCTTCCTTCCTCCGGAGTCCCTGTCACCACGCGTCCTCTCCGTCCTCCCACGGCGCGGCAGGCAGTCCGTCCTCCTCCGCCACCCGATAGGAACGGAACACCCCTTCAAATTCCGCGCGGCAATCGGAGATAATCTCCGATTCCGACGGCTCGGACGCCCGATAGGTAAAGCTCAGGCCGTGCTTGCTCCCGTCCATCAGGAAAAAGGTTCTGTCGCTGCGCTCCCTGACAATCCGGATCTTCGCCGCCTCCCCGGCATGGGGGGTCGTGACGCCGTGACGCTCCGAAAGGCCGTTTGCGCTCATGAACGCCAGGTGAAAATGCAGCCCTCTGAGCTGCGCCTCCGTTTCGCTCCCCACCACAGAGCCGACATCGCCCCGCACCTCTCCCCCGATCGCCAGACAGCGGAAGCCGAGCTTGACGGCGCGCAGCACGGTATATATCCCGCTCGTCACCACCGTCACGTCCTTTGCTTTGATATACTGCAGGATCGGGTAGACGCTGGAGGAGGAATCGAGATAAATCACATCGGAATCCCCGACCAGCGACGCGGCGCAAGCCGCCATCCGCTTCTTGGCGCGGGTGTGGATCAGCAGCTTGGAATCGATCGGCAGATCATACCGCTCCTTTTCATCGGGAAGCTTCGCGCCTCCCCGCAGCAGGATCACCCTGCCCTGCGCCGTCAGCGCCTGGAGATCCCGCCTCAAAGTCGACGGGGAGATCGTCGGAAAGGAGGAAAAGATCGTATGCAGCGAGGTGTATTCGCTTTGAGTCAGAAGCCCCATCAGCGCATTCCTTCGTTCCTCGGCGATCATGGCAGTCTCCCTTCCCTCCCGCAGCAGCTGCTTGTGTGATACAGATAGGATATCATATTTATCAGAATATGTCAACCGATTTTTCAAAATATTTCGTAAAAATCGATAATATCCCTTGACAGCACCCGTCCGATATCTTATAATAAGAGCATACGGTGAACCGATCACCGGGTTCTTAACAAATTCTGAAAATATCAGGAGGAATCACGATGGGCAACAGCAACCTGCTCCCGATCGGGGTAAGACGGGACGGATCCTACTACACGCGGATCCTTTGGGCCGATGTAACCGAAAATGACCCGACCTTCTGGGTCAACAATCTCATCAACGACGACCTGGAGCGCAACGGCGGAACCTGGGGCGCCAACTCCGAGACGACGGCCAACGCCGTCCTTGATTTCTTCGGGGAGACCCAGCCGATCGGGCGGATCGGCATTTACAAAAACGTCGGCATCACCATCAGCGTCCTCGAGGAGCTGGCCAGATATATCGACATTTATGTCTGCACCGACGACTCTCCTCTGAGGCTCCGCCGCAAGGAGGACAAGATCGACGACGTCGAATGGAGGAAGATCGCGCATTTTGACATCGTAATGGAGGAGGGCTGGCAGACCGTCGTCCTACCGGAACCTGTCAAGGCGAAATATCTCCGCGTCGAGCTGCGGGAAAACTTCTGCAAGCGGGACGCTTCCTTCATCCCCTGGATCGAAACCAGCGAGATCAAGCTCTACCCCGCCTGAACCTCCGATCGGAAGACGGAGGCTGCGCCGGCAGACGGAAGCCCCGCGCCATCAAAAAAAGCGGAAGGCCGTTTGCCGGCATCCCGCAATGCCCCGCTATCCCGGCGCAGGAAGGGGAATCCCTCTTCCCCCGCCCCCGGAAGGCGGCGTCCCCCGCTTCCCCTCACTTCAGAATAAAACGGACAGCGCCCTAGGGCGCTGTCCGTTTTATTCTGTGTATCCGCTCTCCTCAGACGTCCATGACGATCGGAAGGATCATCGGCTTTCTGCCGGTACGGGAGAAGATGAATTTCGAAAGGGAATTCTTGACCGCCGCCTTGATCTCGGTGCGCTCGAAAACATTGCTGTCGAAGCAGTCGTTGATCGCGTCCTTGGCGATCTCCCGTGCCTTCTCCATCAGCGCCTCCGACTCCCTGACGTAGACAAAGCCGCGGGAGACAATGTCGGGCCCCGACACCAGCGTGCCGTAGGAGAAATCGATCGACGCCACTACGACGAGCAGGCCGTCCTGCGAAAGATGCCGTCTGTCGCGAAGCACGATATTCCCGATATCTCCGACGCCGTAGCCGTCCACCAGCACGATGCCGGCGGGGACGGTTCCGTTGAAGCGCGCCCCGTCCGTTCCGATCTCCAGAACCTTGCCGAGATCCGAGATGAAGATATTGGTTTCGGGGATTCCCATATAAATGGCGTTTTTCTTGTTCTGGACGAGATGCTTGAACTCCCCGTGGATCGGCATGAAGTATTTCGGCTTGGTGAGCGCCATCATGAGCTTCAGCTCCTCCTGGCAGGCGTGTCCCGAAACATGAACCTCCACCAGGTCGTCCTTGAAGACGTCGGCACCGTTCTTGAGCAGCTCGTTGATGATCTTATCGACCATCTTTTCGTTGCCGGGGATGGCGCTGGCGCTGATGACCACGAGATCGTTCGAGCCGAGCTGCACCTTGTCATGACTGCAGAAGGCCATCCGATAAAGCGCCGACATCGGCTCTCCCTGACTTCCGGTGGTGATCAGGGTGATCTGCTCCGGCGGGTATTTTTTGATATCGTTGATATCGATCAGCACGCCGTCGGGAGCGGACATATAGCCGAGCCGCGTTGCCGCGCCGACGATATTGAGCATCGAGCGGCCGGTGATGGCAACGCGCCGTCCGTACTGCGCGCTGGTATTGATGATCTGCTGCACGCGGTGAACGTTGGAGGAAAAGGTCGCGATGACAATCCGTTTGTCGGTATTGCGGAGAAAGATATTGTCAAGCGACTGCCCGACCTTTTTCTCCGACGGGGTGTAGCCGGGGCGCTCTGCGTTGGTCGATTCGCACATCAGCAGCAGCACGCCCTCGTTGCCAAGCTGACCGAGGCGGGTCAGATTCATCATCTCCCCCTCAATCGGCGTCAGATCGAGCTTGAAGTCACCGGTATGGATGATCGTGCCGACCGGGGTTTTGATCGCCAGACAGCAGGCGTCCGCGATCGAATGGTTCACGCGGATGAATTCCACCGACATACAGCCGGCGGTCACCGTCTGTCCCGCTTCGACGCAGTTGAGACGGGGATTGAAGCTGAGCTGATGCTCCATCAGCTTGTTCTCGATGATCCCGAGGGTGAGGCGCGTGCCGTAGATCGGGATATCGAGCTTACGAAGAACGTAGGGGATCGCCCCGATATGATCCTCGTGTCCGTGGGTCAGGAAGAGACCGCGGATTTTATCGGAATTCTTCTCGAGATAGGTGGTATCGGGGATGACCAGATCGACGCCCAGCATATCCTCGTCGGGGAAGCCGAGACCGCAGTCGACCATGATGATGTCGTTTTCGTATTCGATGACCGCAAGGTTTTTCCCGATCTCGTTCAGCCCTCCGAGCATCATCACCTTTACCTTACTCAGCTTTTTTCTTCTTGCCATAAAACCAAAATTACGCCTGCCGAAAAAAACGGCAGACCTATCCTTCCGTTCAGATTTGATATTTTTCGGATGGGCGGAATTGACGTACCTTCCGCCGTCCCCTGCATTTTTTGTCATTACCGAACGCTCCGCCGTCCGGGGAGCCGCCATCATACCGTACTACGGCGGATAATCCTTGATCCGGTGGGAACGCTGAATCACGAACAAATATGTTGCTCTCATTATACCATCGATATATGAAATTTATGAGGGGGAAAATGTTAACATAGCGTAAACGTGCGCCCCCTTTTCTTCCGGAAATGCGGGGAAACGGTATAATTCCCCTCCGTTCCGCAAATACTGTTTCCGAACGCGGATCGCATCGGCGATCCGGGAAAGGAGAAACACCGTGTCAGACAAAAAACAATCGGGAAAACGAAAAAGAAGCAATCCTCCCCTTCCGAACCAGGCCGTCAGCGCCTACACCGAGAGCGCCGATCCTCTCGGCAGCTATACCGGAGTCACCGAAACGATGACGCTGCCCGGAAAGAGCATGCCCCGTCGGGATATCGGCGGGAAGATCTATATGCGGGTGGAGGATCAGCCGGTACAGGACGCCGACGATCTCTGATCAGAGGAAAATCAGCGCGGCAGCCCCTCCGATCAGCAGGCCGGCCAGAAACAGGATCAGGCGGAGCAGCCGTTCCCTCCGCCGCCTTGCCCGCCCGTTGAAAAGCGGTTCCGGCGGAATACGGTTGGCGGCAATAATCCGACTCGCCTCCGAGACCATGTCTCCCCTGTCGGCCTTTCTGCCCGATCCTTCGCGGAGGATAAAGTATGCCTCCTCGAAGATCGGGCTGCCGGTATTTTTCAGTACGATCATGCTGCGCTGTATTCCCTTGATCATCAAGCACGCCTCCCTTCGGCATCCGCCGCTTCGAGTATCGGCGAAAATAAGCGGCTCTATTCATTCTGCGGCAGACCCGCCGTTTCCACGTTCGGCCGTGACCCGCGGCGGCGAAACCGCCGCTGATTTTATTTTACCCATACGAAAGGATGCAAAATGAAAGCTGTCATCATGGCGGGCGGCGAAGGCCGCCGCCTGCGCCCCATCACGGAAGCCATGCCCAAGCCCCTCGTCCCGATCAACGGCGTCCCCGTCCTCCGTCTGATCCTCCGCCGCCTGCGGGAAAACGGAATCACCGAGGCAGCTGTCACCACCGGCTATCTGGCGCAGCAAATCGAGGCGGCGCTCGGGGATCGGTGCGAGGGAGTAAGTCTCCGATATTATCGCGAGGACGTCCCCCTCGGAACGGCGGGCAGCGTCAGACGCACGGCGGATTTTCTCGGAGAGGAGGAGTTTGCCGTGATCAGCGGCGACGCGCTCTTCGAGCTTGATCTTGCGGCGGCGGCCGCAGCGCGAAGCCGACTCGGCGCAGAGGCGCTGCTGATCCTCTCGCGCTGCAGCAATCCGGGCGAATACGGCGTGGTGCTGCGGGAGAAGGACGGCAGGATCACCGGCTTCTCAGAAAAGCCCTCCCTCAGTTCCACCTTCTCCGACACCGTCAACACCGGCATCTATCTCTGCTCCCCCGCCATCCTGCGGCGCATTCCGACGGAGGGGATCTATGACTTCGGCAAGGAGCTGTTTCCCGCCATGCTGGCGGCGGGCGTCCCGCTCTACAGCGTGATCGACGACGGCTATTGGTGCGATATCGGGGATCCCGACGCCTATTACCGCGCCAATATGCGGGCGTCGGACGGGCAAAATGCGATCGGGCAGGACTGCCGGCTCGAAAGCAGACCGATCGCCTCGGTGGTGATGGACCGTTGTCGGATCGGAAAGGACTGCCGCATCAAGAACGCCGTTCTCTGCGAGGAATGCCGTGTGGAGGAGGGGGTAACGATCGGGGAAGGCTCCGTCATCGGCGCGGGCTCTGTCATCGGGGCCGGCTCGACGCTTGCCCCCGGCACGCGGCTTCCGGAAGGAAGCAGCATTCCGCCCGGCAGTCTGATGCGCAGCGGCGTGCGCCTCGACGGGATCGCTGCCGCCTCCTCGCTGCTCGGCGGAGGAGGCATTCTCTGCCGCAAAAGCGGCATGACGGCGGCGTCTGCCGTGAAACTCGGCAATGCGCTTGCCGCCGCCTGCCCGGAGGGAACGCTCGGTCTGATGCACGACGGCGACAGCTTCTCGGAGCGCACCGCCGCCGCGCTGCTCCGAGGGATGCGGGTCGGCGGCGCCGAAACGCTGCTGCTCGGAAAGGGCTTCGAGGCCGTCGCCTCCTATGCCGCTCCGACGCTCTCCCTTGCGCTCTCCCTTTTCATCCGCAGCAGCGGCGGGGAGGTCGGAATTTCCCTCTTCGACGGGACAGGGCTGTATCCGAAGCGGGAGTTTGAGCGGCGGTTCGCTTCTGCGCTGGCAGGGGAGGACAGCATCGGACGCCGCAGAGCCTCCTCCGGCTCCCGCCTTGACTTCGGGGAGACGCACTATCTTCCGATGCTGACAAGCCGCCGCTGCGCTCTTGACGGCTTCCCGGTCTCGGTCGTCGGGGAAACTCCCCCCGCCCTGATGCTCAGACGGGCGCTGCTTGCCATGGGGGGCGACCTGCGGGAGGGAGGGCTTCGCTTTACGGTCAGCGACGACGGCTTCACCCTCATGGCGGAGCAGGATAGCTGTAAGGCGGACGATTGGCACATCAAGGCGATCCTGCTCCGCTGTCTGATCCGGGACGAGGTCTCCCTTCCGATCTCCTCCCCCTCGGTTCTGGCGGATCTCTGCGAGGGGCGCTGCCGCCTCTATACCCATTGTCCGTCGGGAGACGGAGAGGACAGGATCCGCCGGGGCGCTGCTCTGCACCCGGAGCTGATGCACGCCTGTGCCGCCGCCGCGGAGCTGGCGGGTCTGATCGCAGCCTCCGGAAAGGGACTGAAGGAGATCTGCGCCCGCCTGCCCCGCTTCAGCGTCGACACCGCCGAATACCGAAGCGACTCTGCGCACCGGCTCGGCATCCTCACCGAGCTCGGCGTGCCGGACGGCGACGGAGTCAAGGCGGAATATGCGCGCGGCTCCGTCAGGATCATTCCCTCCCGCCGGGGCTATCGGCTCTCCGCCGAGGCCGCCGCGGGGGAATATGCCGCGGAGCTGCTCGACCTTTCCAGGCGGCAGATCGAGGCGCTGCTCCGGCAGCACGACCGATAAGAGGACGACTAAGCCCCCGCACGGCTCATCGGGCCGTGCGGGGGCTTTCTTCCCTTCGGGACGATATCGGAGTTTCAGCGAGTCAGCGCATATTTCTCCGAATACTGACGGTATTTTTCAATAAAGGAGGGATTCTCGTCGGTCTTGATCTTTCGCAGCGATTCATGCGCGTTCATATCGTGGCGGCAGGCGTCGATCACGGCGACGGCGATATTGGAGCAATGATCCGACGCCCGTTCGAGATTGGTCAGAAGATCCGCCCAGATAAAGCCGGCCTCCACGGTGCATTCCCCACGCTTCAGCCTTGCGATATGGTTGTCGCGCAGCGAGGAGCGAAGCCCGTCGATCACCTGCTCCAGCGGCTCGACGTCGGCAGCCGCCTCCGGGTCGTTCTCCGAGAAGGCGCGGAGGGTGATGGTCAGGATCTCCGAAAGAGCGTCGCTGATCACCCGCAGCTCGCGGCGGGCTTCCCCGGAAAATTCGATCCGCTTCTCCTTCAGCTCCTCCGCCGATTCCAGAAGGTTGACGCTGTGGTCGGAGATGCGCTCGAAATCCCCGATCGCCTTCAGCAGACGGGATACCTCGGAGCTGTCGTCCTCGGTGATCTGGGATTGGGAAATCTTCGTCAGATACGTCCCCAGGACGTCCTCGTAATGGTCGGTATCGCTTTCGAGGCGGCGGATCTCCTCCGCCCTCTCATCACTGCCGGCAGTCACCGCATCAAGGCTGAGGCGGAAGCCCTCCACCGCCTCGTTTGCCATTCTGACCGCCACCTGACCGCTCTGCTGCAGCGCGATGGCGGGGGTGACGAGCAGACGGTCGTCAAGCTCCACCTTCTTGTCGGTATCCTTTCCCTCCGGCACGATGAGATAGGCGATCCTTTCCAGCAGGAAGGAGAGCGGCATCAGAAGCGCCGTACAGAGAATATTGAAGGCGGAATGCGCCACCGCGATTCCGAGATAGGAGGCGGAGGCATCGAGAATAGCGGGCTTGAAGATCGCGGAGACCGCGCTGAAGATCGAGAGCCACACCACCGTCCCGATCACATTGAAGGAAAGATGGACGACGGCGGCACGCTTGGCAACCTTATTAGTGCCCAGGGAGGAGAGCAGCGCCGTCACGCAGGTCCCGATATTCTGCCCCATGATAATCGGGATCGCCGCGCCGTAGGAAACCGCACCGGTCGAGGAAAGCGCCTGCAGAATTCCGACCGAGGCGGAGCTGGACTGGATAATTCCCGTCAGGATCGCCCCCACCAGCACGCCGAGGATCGGGTTTTTGAACATCAGGAACAACTCGCGGAAAGCGGGAATATCCGCCAGTCCCGCCACTGCGCCCGCCATGGTATCCATTCCGAACATCAGCGTCGCAAAGCCCAGCAGAATCGTGCCGGTATCCTTTTTCTTCCCTGATTTTGAGAACATGAGAAACGCCGTTCCGATCAGAGCCAGAATCGGCGTAAAGGAGGTCGGCTTGAGCAGCTTCATGAAGAGATTGTCCTCTGAAATGCCGCCGAGGCTCAGGATCCACGCCGTCACCGTCGTGCCGATATTCGCGCCCATGATAACGCCGATCGCCTGCCGGAGCGTGATGATCTTGGAGTTGGCGAAGCCGACGACCATGACGGTCGTGGCGGAGGAGCTCTGAATGACTGCCGTCACGCCGAGTCCCGTCAGAAAGCCCTTGATCTTGCTGTTCGTCAGTTTTCCGAGCAGCGATTTCAGACTGTTGCCCGCGCGTCTTTCCAGACCGTCTCCCATCACGTTCATTCCGAACAGGAACAGGCACAAGCCTCCGATTAAGGTAAGTACATCAAAAATCGTCATGTTCATTCACTCCAACAAGGCAGCTCCGAAGGCAGAGCAGTATTCATCTTATTATATCACTTTTTGCCGGAAAAAGCAAGCCTGAAGAGGAAAAGATCCTGTAAAATCCCCGATAATCCGCTTAAAAAAGCAGAAAAAAAGCGGCTGCTTCCGGGAAAGCCGAAAGCAGCCGACGTGCTGTTATGATTCCGATTTCTTCCGCTCGATGGCAAGACGCGCCTCGTCTCTTGCGCTGACGCGTCCCTCCTCCGCGATGTCCCCCGCCTTGGTAAGCGCCATCTTGGTCAGGAACGGACCGATGATCTCATAGATCAACACCGCGAAAAGCGTGATGTTCCGCACAATCGAGCCGTCCGCGCCAAGCTCCGCCGCCTTGATCGCCATTCCGAGGGCGACGCCTGCCTGCGGCAGCAGCGTGATGCCGAGATAGCGGACGATATTGCCGTCGCATTTCGCCAGCCGGGAGCTGAAGCCCGCGCCGAAATATTTTCCGAGGGAGCGGGCCAGGACATAGACGATGCCGATGATCACCACCGCGACATCGGAGAAGACCGACAGCTCCAGCTCCGCGCCGCTGACGACGAAGAAGAGGATCAGGATCGGGGCGGTCCAGCGATCGGCGCGCTCCATCAGCTCCTCCGAGAAATCGCAGATGTTGCAGAAGACGGTGCCGAGCATCATGCAGGCGAGCAGCGAGGAGAAGCTGACGGCAATTCCGCCCAGCTCAAAGCGGCAGCAGGAAATCCCGACCGTCAGCATAACGAAGGTGACCGAGACCGCCATCCGCTTCGAGCGGGAATGGAAGAACCTCTCACAAAGGGTGAACAGAAGCCCCATCAAAAAGCCGAGCAGCAGCGACAGGCAGACCTCAAGCAGCGGCTCCAGCACGATGGAAAGCGGGCTGACCTCCGCCTGGCTCATCGCCTTGGCGATGCCGAAGGAGACGGCGAAGACCACCAGCCCCACCGCGTCGTCCAGGGCGACGACCGGAAGGAGAATATCGGTCAGCGGCCCTTTTGCCTTGTATTGACGGACGACCATCAGCGTTGCGGCGGGTGCGGTGGCGGCGGCGACCGCGCCGAGAACGATGGCGGCGGAAAGCGGGAGCTTATCGGGCATCAGAAAATGCAGGGCGACGAGCGCGACATCCACCACCAGCGTGGTGAAGATCGCCTGCAGAACGCCCACCGTCATCGCCTGCTTCCCGATCCGCTTCAGCGCCGACAGGCGGAACTCGTTGCCCATGGAAAATGCGATAAAGCCGAGGGCAACATCTGCTATAATCCCGAAGCCTTCGATCCGATCGCGGGTGATGCCGAGGCCGGGGATCCCGAGCGAGCCGAGCAGATACGGGCCGATCAGAACGCCGGCGACAAGATAGGCCGTGACGGCGGGAAGCCGAACCTTTTTCGCCGCGCGCGAGAGCAGCAGGCCCGAAAGCAAGGCAACCGATAGGCTGATCAGGATGGTTGCGGTGGATGTCATGAGAATTCATGCCTTCTTTCCGTGTAAAAACTGTAATCGAGCAGTTTCCGTCCCTCCTTGCGGGACGGAGCAGGTCTCCGACTGATTATTATACTACGCCTCCCGTCGTTTTGCAAGGGGCGAACCGAAATTTGAGGAAAACTTCAAAGCTCTCCCTGCATGAAATCGTCGGGGCGCTCCTTCAGAAGCCGCACCGCCTCCTTCTGATCCGGCATATACCGCCCGACCGCCTCCTCAAACTCCCTGCCGTGATGCGGGATCAGAAAATGCATCAGCTCGTGCAGGATCACATAGTCAAGGCAGCGCGGCGGCTTCCTGACGAGCGCGAGATTCAGCACGATGCGCCGCTCTCGGACATGACAGCTGCCCCATCGGGTCTTCATATCCCGGACAGCGACAGAGCGGCAGAGGAGTCCCGTCGTCCGTTCCCATTCCGGAAGCCGCAGGGCGATCCCTTCCTGCAGCCGCTCCCGATACCATCGCTTGACAAAGGCTGCTCTTGAGGCGGCGTCCCGCCCCGCCGTAAGCAGAGCCTCCTCCCCCTGCAGGATCAGCGATCCCCGTCCCTCCCGGACCTCCGTCCGCAGGGTATAGCGTTCTCCGAAGAGATAAAAGGCTTCTCCCGTGACATACGCTCTCTCGGGGCGCCGCTCCCCCTCCGTCTCTGCCCGTTTCCAACGGATCCAGCCGAGGCGGCTCACAAGAACCCGCATCAGCTCCTCGTCGGGACACCCGAGCGGCACTGAGACCCGTACCTCGCCCTCCCGGGTGACCGTCAGGTTGATATTCCGCACTCTCTTCCGGATCACCTCTATCGTGATACCGTCCAGCTCGAGCATACTGCCGGGGTTTCTCTTCATGCCGCCGCTCCTTCCGTTTGTCTCGTCACCGTCTCCGTCCGCTTCATCGTCACCGTTTCCGTCCGCTTCATCGTCACCGTTTCCGTCCGCTTCATCGTCACCGTTTCCGTCCGCTCGTCGTCACCATTTCCGTCCGCTTCGTCGTCGCTTCCGCCGTTTGTCGTCACCGCATCCGCCGCTCGTCGTCACCGTTTCCGTCCGCTCGTCGTCACCGTTTCCGTCCGCTTCATCGTCACCGCATCCGTCTTTCCCGTCGGGTCACTCCATTTTACCACAAGTTCTCCCGCCGCGGCACTTCATTCCGTTTTTTAAAAAATCCGCGCGGGACGAGCCCCATGCTTTTCCGCCCTATCCGTCGGCGCATACGGGTTCCCTCCCTTTCGGGCGGAGCGCATGACCCATCGTGAAAGCGGCGCTGGCTGCAACGGCCCCGCCGATCGGAGAGGAAGCACAAGCGTCGAGCCCCGCCGATCGGATCTTTCGGGAGGGGGCGGTTTGCCGTTCGAATCGGCGGATTCCCGGCATTGCGGACAATGCCTCCCCCTCATCATGCGGGAAGCGGCGGCAGGTCAAAGACCTGCCGCCGGCTGATTCAATAATTTTCTTTTCTGACCTCAAAGTAGCTCTGGGGATGCGCGCAGACGGGGCAGATCTCCGGCGCCTTCTTTCCGATCACCAGGTGTCCGCAGTTGCGGCATTCCCACATGATCATCTCGGCCTTCTCAAAGACCTTCTTCATCTCGACGTTGTTCAGCAGCGCCAGATAGCGCTCCTCATGCGCCTTTTCGATCTCCGCCACCATGCGGAATTTGATCGCAAGCTCAACAAAGCCCTCCTCCTCGGCCTCCTTCGCAAAGCCTGCATACATATCGGTCCACTCATAATTCTCGCCCGCGGCGGCAGCCTTCAGGTTGGAGGCGGTGTCACCCAGCTCCCCCAATGCCTTGAACCACATTTTCGCGTGCTCCTTCTCGTTGTCGGCGGTTTTCTGGAAGATGGCGGCTATCTGCTCGTAGCCTTCCTTTTTCGCAACGCTTGCGAAGTAGGTGTACTTGTTCCTCGCCTGGCTCTCCCCGGCGAATGCCGCGAGCAAATTCTTTTCGGTTTTCGTTCCTTTCAGATCCTTCATGTTACTACCATCCTTTCAATTCATATCGAATCGCTGCCGGGCGGCTATGCCTGCTCCGGTGCGCGGTTCTTCATTCCTTTCGATCCCGCCGTATGATTCTGCAGTCGGTCGACATCACCGAATGCTCCAGAATGATCTCGCCGTACTCGTCGGCAAGGATATATCCGGCATGGGGGTTCTTGACCGATTCCACGAAGCCGTCAATCTCCGCCTCCACATCGGAATACTCAAAGGCGAAATCCGCCCCCTCCATCGTACAGCCGATCAACCGAAGTCCCTTGCAGTAGCAGAGCGGCTGCGTACCGATGATGCGGCAGTTTTCAAGCGTCAGCCCCTCGGAATACCAGCCGAGGTATTCTCCCTTGACGACGCTGTTCCGCACCGTGACATTTTTGCTGTGCCAGAAGGCGTCCTTGGTATCCAGCACCGAATGATCGATCTCCATATTCTCGACATACTGGAAGGAGTATTTCCCCTTCATCGTCAGCCGATCGATCGCAATCCCTGTGCTTTCAAACAGAAAATATTCCGAGGTAATATCGCTCTGCTCGATCTTCAGCCCGCGGCATTTCCAGCCGAATTCGGGGGAAACCACGGTACAGCCCCGCACAAGGATATCCTCGCACTCCCGGAGGCATTTGATCCCGCGGATTTGAGAGTCAAGGAGCTTGCCCTCCCGCGCGTACCAGACGGGGGCTCTGGTCAGTTCATCCATCGTCGAGGAAACCATCTCGAAGCGCTCGGCGTGCCACAGCGGATATCGGAGCGAAAAGGAGCAGTTCCTGACCGTGATATCGCGGCATTCCTTCAGCGCCGACTCCCCGTCTGCCGGTCCTGCGAAGACGCAGTGCTCCACCTCCGCCGATCGGAGGGCGTAAAGCGCCCGTTCCTCATCATAGACCCCGTCTTTTATGATCGTTTTTGTCTCTGTCATCGTATTCCCTTCTTCAAACGACATCCGTCTCCTTCCGGAGCGGAAACAAAGGACCGTCACACACCGCGACAGCCCTTATTGCTTCAAATAGATACAGTCTTCCGATCAGGCCGACATCTGCGGTCCGTAGGTAGTATACCAACTATCATACTGCGCGGAAGGAGAATCGGCGTTCTTGGAGTCCACCAGCATCTTATAATACTCGTTCTGCTCAAACTCGGTACGGAGCGAACGGATATAATCGCGGATCGTCACCACCTCGCCGTCCTCACCGACATATTCCTCGAAGTCCTCGATCCTGGCAAGATACTCCTGGCTGAGTTTGGAAAGCTCGTTCAGGATCGTATCGGTGAAGACACCGGGGCTGTAGGGAGCGTCATATTCAAACTCTTCTTCCTTGAAGTCGCTGCCCTGCTCCTCCTTGGCGGCCTCCAGCGCGGCCTTATACTCCTCGGCATAGACGTAGGAATCCGTCTTGTAGTTGTCCTCGGTTATGATTCTGAAATTGAACATGGCGTAGGGGCTGGTGATGGTATCGCGGAGCTGCTGTTTCCCAAGCGCCCAGTTGTTTTCGGCAAGCTTCAGCATCTGCTCGCTCATGGTATCGTTGGGCGAGAGGATGAAGAGGTTTCCGGTATCCTCGGGATTCATCGAATAGGAATCGTTGAGGTAGCTGATCATGCCGGTATACTCGTCAACGACATGATGCACGTTCTCCACCCCGTATTGGAAGGTGTTGCGGAAGGAGGAAACGGTCTGCAGCGCGGTGATGATCTCCATGCAGCGATCGACGTTGGCGGTAAAGGTGCTGACGCAGAAGATCGTGCCGGGGCGCTCGGAAGCGGAGGCGAAGGGGTTGGCGTAGGGGATGACAAAGTAATCCTCTTCATACTGCTCCGGGATGGAAGCATTGCCCTTCAGGAAGGCCGCGCCGACCTTTTCGGGATTGCCCTTCTCGTCAACCGGCATGGCATAGTAGTCTCCGACGGTGATATAGCCGGCTTTTCTGAAGTTATAGAGCTGCTGCCAATAGGTCTGGAAGGCAGAGGTGCCGAGCAGGTTTCTCGGAGTCAGTCTCGAGAAGCCGGTGGTGGTGTTGTAGATCACGCCGCCGATGAGGGAGGGCTCCTCGGTCAGATAAGCCGCCGAGAAGACCGGCTCATTGTAGAGCGGGATATAATCGGGATGATTGGTCGCCACGTCGTCCAGGAAGTTTGCAAGAGTGGGGAGCGTCGATACGTCGGCGGCAGAGTAATAATACTTCTGCGCCAGCTCCTTATTCACAAGGAGATAGGTATAATCCCCTGCGACGTAATTGTTCGGAACGCCGTATACCGTTCCCTTCGTCACGGTGCCGTCGAGGTTGGCAGTCCCGTCGAGGGAGACCGTCGCCCAGAGGCCGGCGGAGATGTAACGGTTCAGAATCTTGGAGGAATTGGCAAGAGACTCGCTGAGGGAGCTGAGGTAGCCGGCTTCCTTATACCGGTTGAGATGGGTCGTGCCCTGCACCATAAAGATATCGAGCTGAGTCTGCGTCTCCTCGGGATAAACGGGCTTGACAACGCCGGAATCCTCGTAGGTCTCGGCATCGGTCTCGGGAGCGGTGGTTTCGGTCGCGGCGGCGGTGATGCCGGCAGCCTGATTGGCGGCCTGCTGCTGCTTCTTCCGCTTGGCTTCCTCTTCCTCCTCCTTCTTGATCCGTTCGATATCGGCGAGTTTGGCGTCGAGCATATCGTAGTATTCATCCTCCGGGTAGAGGTGAAGCACAATGTGTGTATTGAATTTTCCCTCGGTATACTGATTCATCTCGGCCTGTACCTGCTGAATCGCCTCTTCCGTCGTCGATTCGTTGGTAATGCCGTAGAGATTCAGGGTCAGGGGTTTCGTACCGGTATTGGTTTCCACATCCTCGTCATCCGAGCATCCCGCAAAGGACAGCGGAAGCACGCAGATGACCGCGACAAGAAAGCACAAAAGTTTCTTCTTCATTGGATTCCTCCTGAAAACGAGCATACAGCTCCGAGTTAGATATAGTATGACACCTTATATTTTACAACATCGCGGCGCATAAGTCAAGTTCATTTTATTGAACAAAACGGCATCGGCAAGGGCTTCGGCTGTGGAAAAACGCCTCGCCCTATGCTATTTCGACAAATATCATTTTGTTCGATTAGCAATAACCGCCAAACTTACCGTCATTGTTCACAAGATTCTCCCATTAAGTTTAGCACATTATGCCAACGACTTTGTTCAGTCGAGATAATCCTTCAGGCGCTTGGAACGGCTGGGATGGCGGAGCTTGCGGAGCGCCTTGGCCTCGATCTGACGGATACGCTCCCTTGTGATATGGAACTCCTTTCCGACCTCCTCCAGCGTTCTGGCACGGCCGTCCATCAGTCCGAAGCGGAGCTTCAGAACCTGCTCCTCCCTGGCGGTGAGGGTGTGCAGCACCTCGTTGAGCTGCTCGCTGAGCAGCCGCTGCGCGGCGGCGTCCGCGGGAGCGGGGGTGGTGTCGTCCTCGATGAAATCCCCGAGATGACTGTCCTCCTCCTCCCCGATCGGCATCTCCAGCGACACGGGATCCTGCGAGATTTTCATGATCTCCCGCACCTTCTCGGCGCTCATCCCCATCTGCTCCGCGATCTCCTCGGCGCTGGCCTCTCTTCCGTTCTCCTGGAGAAGCTGCCGCTGAATCCTTGAGACCTTATGGATGGTCTCCACCATATGAACCGGGATGCGGATGGTTCTCGCCTGATCGGCAATGGCGCGGGTAATGGCCTGCCTGATCCACCAGGTGGCATAGGTCGAGAATTTATAGCCCTTGCGGTAATCGAACTTATCGACCGCCTTCATCAGGCCGAGATTTCCCTCCTGGATCAGGTCGAGGAAGAACATTCCCTTGCCGACATAGCGCTTGGCGATGCTGACGACCAGGCGGAGATTGGCTTTGACCAGCTCGTCCTTCGCTTCCCTGTCGCCCTGATTCATGCGCTCCGCCAGCAGCAGCTCCCGATCGGAGTCGAGCAGCGGCACCATGCCGATCTCCTTCAGATACATTCTGACGGGATCGTCGATGGCCAGTCCCTCCTGCGCCAGCATCTTTTCCATGTCCTCGGCGCTCTCATATCGCTCGACGTCGTTCTCGATCGCCTCGAACTCCGGAGTGTCAAGATAGCCGGTGATCTCGATTCCCATGCCCTCCAGGGTGTCATAGAGCTTTTCGATCTGCTCGATATCGTAGTCGACGTCCTCGATCGCCTCCATGATCTCACTGTTGGACAGCGAGCCCTTGGCCTTGCCTTTTTCGATCAGCTCCCGGACCTCAAATTTCTTTTCCTCGTTCATTCAAGCACCACCCTCGCCCTGCGGCGACCTTTCGTTTTGTTTCTGTTTTTTTCGCTTGCCGGCGATCAGCTCCTCCAGCGACAGCGTATCCTTCTCCCGGTTGCGCCGCAGCTTTTCGACGCACTGACGGATCACCGTCAGCCCGTTTTCGGTAAGATTCTGCCGCAGAACCGTATTTCTGACAATCCGTGCGACCTCGTCGGGCGTAAAACTGTCCCCAATCAGCCCGACGTCGAAGGAGGCGCCGAGCTCCGTCATCTTTTCATAAACCCTGCGGTTGAAGGCCGTGACGAAGTCGTCCGGCGTCAGCCGTAGCTCCTCCCCCGCCATCTGCGGGATCAGCTCGGGATAGAGCGCGAGGATCCCGATGATCGCGTCCTCCGCCCCCGCCGCGCCGATATTCTTCAGCCGATCGGGATTGACCCGATCCCCGAAGCCCTCCGTCGAGCGCAGGATCGCGGCGTCCCGCTCCTTGGACAGGCTTTTTTCCCGTTTGGCCAGCTTGCGCCCGACATCGCCCTTCAGGCTTTCATACGGCAGCTCAAGCGTCTTGCAGACCTGGCGGATGTAGATATCCTGCTCGACCTGAGATGGGATACCGGCGATCACCTCGGCGGCCTCCGCCGCCGCCTTGACCCGCCCGTCGGGAGTCGACACATCGTTTTTCTGCAGAATACTGGAAAAGCGGAAATCGAAGCGGCTCCGGCTCCTGTCCAGCAGGCGGGAGAAGCCCTCCTTCCCGAATTTCCTGATATATTCGTCGGGGTCCTTGGCGTTTTCCACCTTGAGCAGCCTTGCCTCCATCCCCGCCTCCCCGAGCAGCGCGAAGGCCTTGTCTGCCGCCCGCTGCCCCGCTTCGTCGGCGTCGTAGGAGATGACGGCGGATTTGGAATATTTCCGCATCAGCCTCGCCTGATCGGGGGTCAGCGCCGTGCCGCAGGAGGCGACGGCGTTGGTGAAGCCCGCTCCGTGGAGCGACACCACATCCATATATCCCTCGCAGAGGATAATCCGCTCGGCACAGGAAGTCCTGGCGAAATTGAGGGCGAAGAGATTCCTCCTCTTGTTGAAAACGGGGGTATCGGAGGAGTTGATGTACTTGGACTCGGCAGGATCCTGACCGATCGTCCGTCCGCCGAAGGCGATGATATCCCCCCGCACGTCGATGACCGGGAACATGATGCGGTTGCGGAAGATATCGTAGGATCGGTTGTTTTTGCGGCTGACCGAGCAGAGGAAGGCGAGCTGCATCTCCTCCTTCGAATAGCCCTTATCCGACAGGAATCGGAAAAGCGCTCCGAAGGAAGCGGGGGCATAGCCGATCCCGAAATGGCGGCAGAGCGCCGCGGAGAGCCCGCGCTTTGCAATATACTCCTGTGCCTCCCGGCTCTTCTTCAGGCTGTCGAAAAAGAATCTCGCCGCATCGCGGTTCATCGAAAGCACCCGATCCCGGCTCACACCCGTCTGCCGCTCTCCCTCCTCCGGGATCTCGATGCCGGCGCGCTTTGCCAGATAATGAAGCGCCTCCCTGTAGTCGAGATTCTCGGTCCGCATGACGAAGCTGATCACGTCGCCGCCCGCGCCGCAGCCGAAGCAGTAAAAAGACTTGGTGCCGGTAAAAACCGTAAAGGAGGGGGATTTTTCGCTGTGAAAGGGACAAAGCCCGACAAGATTCGAGCCTGCGCGCTTCAGCGTCACATAACCGGAGATGACCTCTTCGATCTCGTTGCGGTATTTGATTTCCTCGATCACCTGCTGAGAGATCATCGGCACACCTCCTTTCGGGAGAGGGACCGGAGGGGGTGCCTATCCCCTCCAGGGGTCCGGAATGAACAATTGCTTATAGAGATTGACCGCATAGCGGTCGGTCATGCAGGAGATGTAATCGCAGACCACCCGTCCCACCGTCTCATTCTCAAGGGCGCGGCGATACTCGGCGGGGAGCTTTTCGGGATGGCTCTCGAAATAACGGAAGAGCATCTCCAGCATGGCTTCCGCCTTGCCCTCCTCCCCCTTGGCGATGGGATTGCGATAGACGTTTTCGAACAGGAAGGCGTGCAGGCGGTCGGTCATGGCGCGGATTTCCGGCTCCATGGCGATCTCATTTTTTCCCTCGCTGGCGCGGATGATACTCGTCACCATCGTATTGATCCGCTCGCCGTGAGTGTCTCCCAGCCCCTGCCGCAGCTCGAAGGGGATATCCTCCGCGGTGAGAATGCCGGCGCGGCAGGCGTCGTCGATGTCGTGGTTGATATAGGCAATCCGGTCGGCCTCCCGGATAATCCGTCCCTCCAGCGTGGAAGCACCCCCGACGGTATGCCACAGGATGCCGTCCCGCACCTCGTAGGTAAGGTTGAGACGTTCGAGGATCTCGACGACGCGGATGCTCTGATGATAGTGGGCGAAGGAGGGGTCGTAGCAGCGGCGAAGCACCCGCTCCCCCGCATGCCCGAAGGGGGTATGTCCGAGATCATGGCCGAGGGCGATCGCCTCCGCCAGATCCTCGTTCAGCCGCAGCGCCCTGGCGATCGTTCTTGCGATCTGACTGACCTCCAGCGTATGGGTCAGGCGGGTGCGGTAATGATCGGCCTCGGGAGAGAGGAAGACCTGCGTCTTGTGCATCAGACGGCGGAAGGCCTTGGAATGAATGATCCTGTCACGGTCGCGCTGAAACTCCCCCCGCAGATCGCAGGGGTTGATCGGGTAATCCCTGCCCCGCGTATTCTCGGTCAGGAATGCAAATTCCGAGAGGGTGCTTCTTTCCCTCTCGCGGATCAGATCGCAGACGGTCATAGGCTCGCCTTTCTTGCGCGCCGCCGCAGGCGGCGTCGACGGATACCGATTCGGCGGAAAACGCCGGAATTCCCGTCCCGCAGGCAGGAATCGCCCCCGCGCCGCCGAACGGGGGGCGTCGGGGAGAACCGGGTCGGGAAGACGGGATCGGATATTACTCTACCTATATAATATACGCAAATTTTATCAAAACTCCTCTTTTTCGGCTCATGAAAGTTTCCGGCAGTCGAATCTCGTCCCCTTGACGGTGAGAGAAGCGCGGCCCGCCGTCAGCTCCGTCACCCTGCTCCGAAAGGCTTCCAGCCGCTCCTCCGGCATCGCCAGCGACAGAGTCACCGCCTCGGTATACTCGATCCCGTCGCAGAGGAGATCGGGGGCGGAGAGGAGCGTCGTCAGCTTCCCGTGATCCTGATAGGAGCAGCGGAGGGTCACCTCGGCAAAGGTATCATAGGTGATGATCCCCGCCGCCTCGACCGCCAGCCGCGCCGCTGCAGAATAGGCTCTGACCAGCCCGCCCGCACCGAGCAGAATGCCGCCGAAATAGCGTGTGACCACGATCACCGCGTCGCTGAAGCCGCCCTTTCTGATGATGTCCAGCACCGGGATCCCCGCTGTTCCCTGCGGCTCTCCGTCGTCGGAGCATCGTGCCGCAAGCCCGCCGCCGAGATGATAGGCGTAGACATGATGCCTCGCGTCGGCGTGCTTCTTTTTCACGTCTGCGATGATGGCCAGCGCCTCGTTCTCGTCGTTGACGGGGGCGGCGTACCCGATAAAGACCGATTTTTTCTCGACGTATTCCGCCTTTCCTTCTTTCGCGAGTGTGATCCGTTCCGCCATAGCGTCTCCTCCCTCCGCCGCTCCGTTCTCCCGACAGATCGGCTTTTTTGCGTGATATGCCCTGCTTCAGAGCAGGATGTGATAATAATAGACCGGCAGCGCCGACCAGCCGTGGCAGAGGCTTCCCGCGCCCCCGAAATCGGCAGCGCCCTCGGCGGTCTCCCAGAAGGAGGTCGCCCCCTGCAGCAGCATCGCGCCGTAGACCTCGTCCAGCTCCCGCAGGATCGGCTCACGGTAGCGCTCGCGGTCATACGCCAGCAGCGCATCGAAGCGGAAGCCCTGCATACTCAGGGTGTCGGGGATGACATACAGCCCGGTATCCGCCGCGCCGTTTGCCTCCAACACCTTCCGCAGCGTCTCGGTGGGACAGCCCTCGGCAGCCCCGCAAAGCAGGCAAAGGCTGTTGGTCAGCACGCTGTACTTCCCCTGCCACCGGTCGGCAAAGGAGTCGAACAGCCCGTTCTTCCGGTCAAAGAAACGGCGGCGCAGGGCATCGTTGAGAGATGCTGCCGCGTCGAGGAGGCTGTCGGCATCCTCCCGGAAGCCAAGCCGCCTCGCCACGTCGCCGAGCGCCTGAAGCGCCAGCGACAGAAAGGCATTGAGCGGCGCTTCCGTCGAGGAGACCTGCTCGTTGAAGCGTCCCTGCAGCCCCTCCGACCACTCATAGAAGTTCCAATAACCTCCCTCCCCGCTGAAGCTGTCGATCAGCCCGTTCTCCCGGCGGCGGTCAAGGAACACCGAAAGCAGCTGCTTGAGCTGCGGATATTTCTCACGCAAAAACGCCTCGTCTCCGCTGTGGAGCAGATATTCCCGCATCTGAAGAATCCAGATCAGCGAAAAGGAGGGGATCGGAAAATCCAGGCCGCCGGGGAAGCAGATCGACAGCAATCCGTCCTTCCGGAAGCCGTGAGAAATCAGCTCCAGACAGGCACGGGGGAAGCGATACTCCCCGAAGGCATAGTAGCCGCAGAGCATCTGATTCCGCGAATCCATCGTATAGAGCGCCTGCTCCCTCCAGGGGCAGTCCTCGTAATGATCGTGCATACAGAGCATGAGCGTCCGCACCCCCGCCTCATAGATGCGGTCGCGGAGGCGATCCCCCGTCGAAAAGGGCAGGATCGTCAGCGGATAGCTGACCGGGCGAAGGCCGAGATAGGAAACCGTCAGCTCCCTGACGGGGGCGAAGAGCTGGAGATAGCGGCAGCCGAGGCGGCGGAACGCCCAAAGGCAGCTGCTTTTCCCCGCCGGCACACGGCAGCGGAAGGTGAAGTTCCGGACCGCCGTCCGACAGCGCCCGTCCCCGAGATGCTCCCCCCAGCCGATCCCCAGCTCACAGTCCTCCGGAGCCGTCAGCTCCAGCTCCGGGAAGCCAACGCACTCCCGACCGAGGTCGACGATCAGAAACACGCCGTCCTCCCCCTCCTCCGCCGTCAGCGTCAGCCCCGTCTCCTCCCGCCGGATCGGGCGGGCAGAAAGATAGGCGTTCTGCATCCGCTCCGCCTCCCCCCGGCTGCCCGTCTTCTCACGGTAGCCGCCCCCGAAGCAGGGGGTGAAGGGCAGTCTTTCCCCAAGGGTTGTTTTTTTCGCGGGACGGGGATAAAACGCCCCGCTCCGTCCCTCCGTCACACGGCTCGGCGCGTAGGGCGTCTCCTCCGCCGTTCCGTCATAGGAAAAGGTAAAGCCGAGCTGGGAGGTGATGAGGCAGGCCTGATGCTGCCGGTAGCGGGGAGTGAGGCGCGACGGGACGCGCGGAGAAGAGCAGAGGAGGGGGCGATCGTCCTCGTCAAGACGGAAGATCAGCCCCGCCTCCTTGCGGATGTAGGTCTGGGAATCGGCGCCGTAATACCAGACGGTGATCAGCAGCTCATTCTCCCCCTCCCGCAGAGCACCGTCGAGGGAGAGGCTGTCATACACCTTGTAGTCGTGATAATCCGGATACTGTCCGAAGGCGGTCAGCACGCCGTTGCAGTACAGTACATAGTCGGAATCGCAGGAAAGGTACAGGCGGTAACGCCTCCCCGCCTCGGCATGGAAGACGACGCGGAAATCGGCGTATTCGTCGGGCTCGGCAGGCTTGGAAAGCCATATCCACTCGGAATGCTCAAACATCGTGTACTCCTTTCGTTTTCGGGTCGGAACGGATCTTGCGGATCGGAACGATCGGGTATCGGGGCGGGGCGGGAGGCCTGTGCGGGGCTTACCGATACCAAGGGCAGACGCCCGGGATCACATCAGAGCGCCGGCGGCAGCCACCGAAGCAGCAGCTCGGCGGCAAAGACCGCCGCACAGCCGGAGGCGGCCACGACAACCAGGCTCTTCTCCCGGAAGGCGAAGAACAGTGCCGTCACCAGCCCTGCGGCGGCGCTGATCACCGAAGAGGTCGAGCCGAGGATCGCGGGGAAGGTCATGGCGGCAAGGCAGGCGCTCGGCACATAAAACAGGAAAGAGGTTAAAAAGCGGCTTTTGATCTTCTTGCGGAAGACCGTCAGCGGCAGCATCCGGATCAGATAGGTCGTCACCGCCATGACAAGAATATAAAGATAGATTTTCACGGTGCGGCAGCCCCCTTCCGATCCGACGGCCGATCCGCCGCGGCAGGGACGTTTTCCCGATCGGGCGTCTGACGGCCGTTCTCCCGCCGCTCCGATCCTCCGCCGGGCGTTCCCCCGTTGTCCGGGAGGGAGACTGCCTGTCCCTCCTCCCCGGCTTCCCCGGAGGCATCCTCCCCGCGCTCCTCCCCGATCGGGAAGAGCAGCGCGCAGAGGAGGGAGGCGGCAACGGCGCAGATGACGATCGCCATGCCCTCCGACACCTCCCGGAGTCCCGGAAGCCATCGGAAGGCGCAGGCCAGCGCCGAGGCGGTCAGCACCGAGCAAAGGATCGGCTTGCTCTTTTTTGCCTGCGGCACGAGGATCGCGATAAACATCCCGTAGAGGGCGACGCTGAGGGAGGTCCTCACGATCTCCGGCAAAAACGTCCCCGCCGCCGCGCCGAGCAGCGTGCCTCCCGTCCAGCCGATCATCGGCAGGATCCCGAGCCCCATCATAAAGGGGACAGTCAGAGGCCGGTCGTGCTTCATGGCGAGGGCGAAGATCTCGTCGGTATTGTGAAAGGCGATGAGAAAGCGGGGGAGCAGTCCGATACGATCTCCCATCCGCTGTCCGAGTGCCAGGCTCATCAGCGCATATCGGCTGTTGATCACGAGCTGCGTCAGCACCATTTCAAGAAGCGGCGCCGCCGCCGCGATGACCGAAAGCCCCGCGAACTGTCCGGCGCTGGTGAGATTGGTCAGCGAGATCAGCGTCGACTGCAGCACCGAGACACCCTTGGTCACCGCCAGCGCGCCGAAGCCGAAGCTGACCGCAAAATATCCGATAAAAACGGGGAGGCTGAGCCTCATGCCCGTCAGATAATCCTTGTATTTCATGCCGAGATATTGAATCCTTGCTTCCTTCCTTGACGGAAATTGACGGGGCGACCCCGTTGAGACGAAAGAGGGAGGGAGGCGCTTCTGCCGACTCCCTCCCGGAAAAGGCGCGGCGAGCGATCCGCGCCGACGTTTATTCCTTCAGCGCCGCCGTGACCGCCTTGGCGATCGCGCCGCCTGCAATGAAATTCACGACTGCCTCCACGACTCCGTTGATTCCCACGAATCCGACAAGGAACGCCCATACGGTATCGGTGGCAATGCTCCATTCATTCATCTTGCCGACGAAATCGGGATTTTGCCAGAAACAAACCACGATAAACAGCATGAAGAACAGGGTATTCAGCACCGCCGCCGAAAGGGATGCGGCAAAATAGGAGGCGATCCGCGTTTTGTCGATCCGATTAAGCGCCTTGAAGATCAGCCCCGCCAGCCATCCGCAGAGCACACGGGGGATAAGGCAGGTGAGCAGGGTCAGCGTGGGATCAAGTCCGAAGAGAAACGTCCCCAAGGCCGACATGCCGAAGCACTGAAGAAAGCTCGTGATCCCGAACACCGCGCCGAGGATCGCCCCGCCGCTCGGTCCGCAGACCACCGCGCCGATCGCCACCGGCAGCACCATGAAGGTGATCTCGATGATCCCCACCTTCAGATAGCCGAGCGGCGTGAAGGCCAACACAAGCATGATCGCGGTCAGTATGGCCAGCTGTGCCATCTTTTTCGTTTTGTTTTTGACGTTTGTATTCATAAAAACTCCTTCTGCTGTCGCCCCTCCCGGGAGGGTGCAACGCAATTCAATATATCATGAACCGCCGCTTTCGCCGCGGGTCATTTCCTGTTTTTGCGGTAGATCAGCCAAAGCCCCTTCAGCACCAGATCCGGCTCATGCCGCGCCTCGAAGGAGCAGAGCGGCAGGACGGTTTCGGCAAGGCCTCCCGTCAGGATGACGCCCGCCTGCTCCATCCCCGCCTGACGGCGGATGCGGTTCACGAAGCCGTCGATCATGAAGGCGTGTCCGTAGAGTGCCCCCGAGGCGATCGAATCCCTCGTATTCTTCCCGATCGGATGCTTCGGCAAATCGAGGGACACGTCGGGCAGCTCCGCCGCCGCCGACGCCAGCGCGTCAAGCGAAATCCAAAGCCCCGGCGCGATGACGACTCCCTCCAGCACACTCTCTCCGCTCAGAACGGTAAAGGTGGTGGCCGTCCCGACGTCGACGACGATCAGGGGGCAGGGGAGCAGGGAGGAGGCGGCGACGGCGTTGGCGGCGATATCGGCACCGAGCTGGGTCTGCACGTCGATGCGGATATTCAGTCCCGTCCGAAGCCCCGGTCCCACCTCAAGGGAGGACAGCCCCGTCAGCTTCTTCACGGCGCCCTTCACCGCTGCGGTAAGGGAGGGGACGACGGAGGAAAGGATGCTCCCGCGGAGGCAGTCGGGGGAGAAACCGCCGACCGACAGCACGCCCTTGATGATCGCCGCATACTCGTCCGCCGTTCTGGAGACGACCGACGCGATCTTGCTCTTCATCAAAAGCGTTCCGTTCCCGTCGAAGACGCCGAGATCGATGTTGGTATTTCCGATATCCGCCGCAAACAGCATGGCGCTTCTCCTTCCGCTGTCCGACCGCTCCCGACGACGCGGAATACGGCCTGTATCCTTCTTATTATACCTCATTCCCGTCCCGATGTCAAGATTCGGCCGTGGATTCGGGGGAGAACGACGGGGGAAGCAAGGATCAAAAATCGGCGGGATTTCGAAGGTTTTTTTATTGACATTCGATAAAAAGTATGGTATAATGGGGCAAGCAAAACGTTTTGCCGACCTGTTGCTTGGACAGGAGGCAGACGAATGAATCAAACAAGGAGTCTCTGACATGAAAATCCGCAGATTACTCGCTCTCCTGCTTGCCGCCGGCTTCCCGCTTTCCGCATTCCTTGCCTGCCGCAAGGACGCCGCCCCCGCCGAAAGCAGCGACACGACGCCCTCTGCCTCCACCTCCGCCGACACCGAGCCGGAAAAGCTCTTTGCCGCGCTGCCGGAGGGCTACTCCCTCGAGGGACAGACCGTCACGATCATGTGCTATACCGAGCCGGGCAATGCTTCGGAATCCTACGTTTCGCAGGTCGGCAGCATGGATTCCTCCGACCAGGTGGAGTATGCCACCTATCTCCGCAATACCGCCGTCGAAGAGCGTCTTGCGTGTCAAATCGAATTCCTCGATTCCGACATCAACGTTTCAAAAACCTCCGCCGCCATCACCGCCGACATTCTCTCAGAGGATCATGCCTACGACGTGATCTCCGGCATTCAATGGGCGACGGCGGGGCTGGTTCTTGAGAATATGTTCTATAATGTCGCGGAAGCGCCCCACCTCTCCCTCGACCGGGAATGGTGGAATTCCGCCTTTATGGCGAAAACCACCGCGAATCCCGAAAGAATGTACTGTCTGGTCGGGGACATCAGCCTCGATCTGCTCCGCTGCACCTCCGTCATGTACTACAACAAAACGCTGATGGCCGACCTCGGTCAAAACGAGGAGCAGCTCCTTGACACCGTCTTTGAAGGGGGCTGGACGCTGGACGAATCGCTCAAGTACATCAAAAACAGCTATGCCGATCTCAACAAAAACAATGAGGCCGACAACGAAGACCGCTTCGGCCTGTCCCTTGCGCTGGGGCCGAATGTCGATTCCTATTTCTTCAACGCAGGCTTCCGTCTGACCGAGCAGACCTCCGACGGGATCGAATTCACCCTGGAAACCGAGCGCAACTACGACATCGCAAGCAAAATCTTCAGCTACATCAACGATACCATCGACGTATGCTTCGACAAGGAATACGCCGTCCCGATCGCCAACTTCTCGGAGGGTCGCTCCCTCTTCCTGTCGGGATTCTTCTACACGGGAGAATATCTCCGCGACACCACCGACAATTACGGTGTGCTTCCTCATCCCAAGTATCATGAATCCCAGAGCGATTACCTCTCCCTCGTCCACGACATCGTCCCCTTTTACTATATTCCGATCAACACCGTCACCCTTGACCCTGCCTGCGCAGTGCTGGAATGCCTGGCGGAATACGGCGGCAGGCATGTGACCCCCATCTATTACGAGTCGGCGCTGAAGCTGAAATACATCAATGATTCCGACGACGTTTCCTCCCGGATCATCGACATGGTTCACGACGCCTCCGTCACCGACATCTCCTTCATCTACCCCACCTCCTTCGGGGAGGCCTGCTACATGATGCGCTATTACGTCGGAGACGGCGTGAACAACTTCGGGGAGCGCGCCGCCGCCTTCCGCGACAAGGCCGCCGTCGGAATCGAAGCGCTGGAAGCGGCCTTTCATAACTGACGGTCGCTCCGACCGCCCCTCTCACAGCCTCCCCTCCCGTCCGGGAAGCGGGTCCGTCAGGCCGGACCGCCCCTCGGGAGGGGATTTTTACCTCAAAAACAACGTCCGATGAAACTCATCGTATCCAAAAACTGCCGCTCCTGTAGCGATTTTTCCGTAAAAAACAACGTCCGATGAAACCAACGTTTCATCGGACGCAGTTATGATCACTTATACTTGCGCTTTCTTGCTGCCTCAGACTTTTTCTTGCGCTTTACACTGGGCTTTTCGTAGCATTCTCTTTTGCGAAGTTCAGCCAGAACACCGGATCTTGCGCATTGTCTCTTGAATCTGCGGAGCGCGCTGTCAAGAGATTCATTTTCTTTCACTCTTACTTCTGCCATGTTTATCCCTCCCTTCGCGCGTAAGCAAAGAGAATTTTTTCAAATTCCTTTTTCTATTATACAACGATATCGACCGAATGTCAAGAACAAATTTCGTTTCACGGGAAAAACCTGCCGAAAAGCCGCCGTTTGCTCCCCGAAGGGCTTATTTCACGACGAAATTCACCAGTTTCCCCGGCACGAAGATCTCCTTGATGAGCTGTTTCCCCTCCAGCTGCGGCGCAATCCGTTCCGAAGCCTTTGCGGCTGCCAGGACAGCGTCGCGGTCGGCGTCGGCGGGAACGGTAATCGTACCGCGGAGCTTTCCGAGGATCTGGACGGCGTACTCCACCGAGGCATCCACCGTCTTGCTCTCCTCCCATTCCGGCCATGCGGCAACCGACGCAAAGCCCCGGTTGCCGAGGGACTCCCAGATCTCCTCGCAGAGATGCGGCGCGAAGGGAGAAAGCAGCCTGATAAAGATCTCAAGCTCGTCCCTTGTCAGGCTTCCGCAGTCGTAGATCTCGTTGATGAGCGACATGAGGCAGGCGATGGCGGTATTGAACTTCATCGCCTCGATGTCGAGGGAAACCTTCTTGATCGTCTTATGGAAGGAGGTCTCCAGCTGCGGCGTCACGCCTCTGCCCCGCACCAGCTCGGTCAGCGCGGCGGTTCTGTCGATGAACCGCTTGCAGCCCTTCACGCTGTTCTCGTTCCAGGGAGCAGCGGAGGCATAGTCCCCCATGAACAGGGTATAGATCCGCAGCACATCGGCGCCGTATTCATCGACCACATCGTTCGGATCGACGACGTTGCCCTTCGATTTCGACATCTTCTCGCCGTCCGGCCCGAGGATCAGTCCCTGCGCGGTGCGCTTGGCATAAGGCTCCTTGACCGGGACCTCCCCGATATCGTACAGGAAACGATGCCAGAAGCGGGAATAGATCATATGGCGGGTGACATGCTCCATGCCGCCGTTGTACCAATCGACCGGCAGCCAATAGCGAAGCGCCTCCTCGGAGGCAAAGGCACGGTCGTTATGCGGGTCGGTATAGCGGAGGAAGTACCACGACGAGCCAGCCCACTGGGGCATGGTATCGGTCTCCCGCTTCGCCGCACCGCCGCACTTCGGACAGCTGCAGTTGACAAAGGAATCGATCTTGGCAAGGGGGCTTTCCCCGCCTTCTCCCGGTGCGAAGTTTTCCACGACGGGCAGGCGGAGCGGAAGCTCCTCGTAGGGCACGCCCACCATGCCGCAGCGAGGGCAATGCACGATCGGGATCGGCTCGCCCCAGTAGCGCTGGCGGTTAAACGCCCAATCCTTCATCTTGTATTGAACGCCCTTCTCCCCGATGCCCTTTTCGGTCAGATAGCGGAGCATCGCGGCAATGGCCTCCTTTTTGGTAGAGATGCCGTCAAGGAAGCCGGAGTTGATCATCTCCCCGTCACCCGTATAGGCCTCCTTCCCGATATCCCCGCCCTTGATGACCTCGATGATCTCGATCCCGAACTTACAGGCGAAGTCGTAGTCCCGCTCGTCATGCGCCGGGACTGCCATGATTGCGCCGGTGCCGTAGCCCATCATGACATAATCGGAGATATAGATCGGGATCAGCCGTCCGCTTGCGGGGTTGACCGCCTCAAGCCCTTCGATCCGCACGCCGGTCTTGTCCTTGACCAGCTGCGTTCTCTCAAACTCGGTCTTCTTGGCGCACTCCTCCTTATAGGCGTCGAGCGCCGCGATATTGGTGATCCTGCTGCGATATTTCTCCAGAATGGGATGCTCCGGCGCGATGACCATGAAGGTCGCGCCGAACATCGTATCGCAGCGGGTGGTATAGATGCGGAGACTCTCCTCCGTCCCGTGGATCGGGAAATTCACAAACGCTCCCTCGGAGCGGCCGATCCAGTTCTCCTGCTGCAGTCTGACGTTCGGGAGGTAATCCACCTCCTCCAGCCCCTCAAGGAGCTTATCCGCGTACTCGGTGATGCGGAGATACCAGACATCCTTCGACTTCTGGACGATATCGCTGTGGCAGATATCGCATTTCCCGCCCTGCGAATCCTCGTTGGAAAGCACCACCTTGCAGCTCGGACAGTAGTTGACCAGCGTCTTGGCGCGGAAGACCAGCCCCGCGTCAAACATCTTCCGGAAGATCCACTGCGTCCATTTATAATAGTCCTCCTCGGTGGTATCGACCACCCTCGACCAGTCGAAGGAAAAGCCGACCCGCTTGAGCTGGGAGGTAAAGCGCGCGATATTGTCGTCGGTCACCTTTCTCGGATGGATGCCGGTTTTGATCGCATAGTTTTCGGTGGGCAGCCCGAAGGCGTCGAATCCGATCGGAAAAAGCACGTTGAAGCCCTGCATTCTGCGCTTCCTTGCGATCACCTCCAGACCGGAGTATGCCTTGATATGGCCGACGTGCATTCCCGCGCCGCTGGGATACGGAAACTCCACCAGCGCATAGAACTTGGGCAGCGAGCTGTCCTCCCTTGCGCGGAAGAGCTGCGCCTGCTCCCATCTGTCCTGCCATTTCCGATCCGCCGATTTAAAATCATATTTCATCTTTCTGTCCTCCATTCTTGTGATGTTACGATCAGTCCTCCGTGAGGAGCGTCGAGATATCGACCTCCTCCGATTCATACCATAGCTTTTCGAGATTGTAGAACCGCCGCGTCTCGGCGTTGAAGATATGCACCACCACGCTGCCGTAATCCATCAGCACCCAGGTGGCGCTCTCGTAGCCCTCGGTATGCAGCGGCATCACGCCCGCCAGGCCCAGCTCATACTCCAGCCGGTCGGCCAGTCCCCGCGTCTGCGTGCCGGAGTTTCCGGAGCAGATGACAAAGTAGTCGGACAGAGTCGTCTTCTTTCCGGTATGAAGCAGCTTGATCCCGCCGGCCTTATGGCGGTCCAGGATCGTCACGATCCTCTCGGCAAGCTCCTTCGGAGAATCCTTTATTTCTGCCATATCGTTTTCCTTTCCGATCATGATACTACTAAATTCGGCTGCCGCCGTCAGGCGGCGCCTCACAGTCGCCCGGCAAGCAGCTCGTTCCGGGCGGACACGGTGTCGGGGTGGATCGGGCGCCTCTGCCGGAGAAGATCCCCGATCGTCATGTCAAAGGAGAGGATCAGGGTATCGTCCAGCACCGGGAGGAGGTCCTCCTCCCCGCTCCGCGCGTAAAAGCATTCCCTGAGCTTCACGCAGTCCTCAAACCGGCGGGTCGGCTCGATATAATCGGCCAGATACAGCAGCTTCTCAAGCAGCGTCATGCCCGCCCGTCCCGTCGTATGCCAGCGGATGGCGCCGAAAACCGCGTCGTCGGTCAGCGACGGATACCGCTCCCGCGCCAGCTCGGCACCTGTCACCGCGTGCAGCGTCTTCTCGCTCCGCAGGGTATCCTCCCCGACGGTCATGCCCCGCGTCGACAGAAATAAGAGCTGTTCCTCCGTTGTCAGGCGCTTGGTGATATCATGGAGCAGTGCCGCCGTCGCCAGCCGCTCGGTATCGGTCTCCGACAGCCGGAACAGCCCCGCCAGACGCAGGCATTCCTCCTCCGTCCCCAGCACATGGGGCATCCGCTTGTCCCCCACAAGGGGTACGATTTCCTTTCGCAGCCCGGCTCGGTTCATAGGGCTTCCCCTTTCGCATCATCCGCCTGATCCGCCGTCACGGCGGTGACACCGTAGAGGCGGTTTGCGGCAATATACTCGCAGACCGGGTCCGGCACAAGCCCGCGGATGCTCTGTGAGCGGAGCAGGCGCTGTCGGATCTCGCTTGAGCTGATCGCCAGCGGCTCGGTCGGTATTTCCTTGATCTCGGCATGATATTCCCGGCGGTAGCGCTCCTTGGCGGCGGCAATCCGTTCGTCAAGAGCGGGATCGCCCGCCTCCCTTCGGATCAGCGCCACGGTACATCGGGAAAAGATCTCCTCCGGCCGCCGCCACACGGGAAGCGACAGAAACATATCGGTCCCGCACAGAAAGAGCAGCTCGGTATCGGGGGAAGCAAAGTGCCGCAGCGTCAGATAGGTATAGCTCCTCCCGCCCTGCCGGATCTCATAATCCGAGACGGTGATCCGCCGCCGCTCCTCCCGGAAGGCGAGTCTCGCCATCGTCAGCCTGGCCTCCGGAGTATCACCGGGGGCAGCCTCCTTATGGGGGGGAAGGAAGGTCGGCATGATCAGCAGCGAATCGAGGGACATCGCGTCGTAAAAGCGGCGGGCGGCGTTGACGTGGCCGTTATGGATCGGGGCAAAGGTCCCGCCGTATATGCCGAGCTTACAGTTTCCCATCCCGCATCAGCTCCGCCAGCCGTCCGGCAAACAGCCGCATCGCCTTCCCCCGATGGCTGACGGCGTTCTTTTCCTCCACGGTCAGTTCGGCGTAGGTCTTATTCAGCTCCGGCAGGAAAAAGAGCGGATCATATCCGAAGCCGTCGCAGCCCCGCTCCTCCCGTAAGATCACGCCGGGGCATTCCCCCCGCACAGTAAAGCTCAGCGTAGGCTCTGCGGGGCAGACAAAGGAAATGACGGAGACGAACCTTGCGCCCCTCCGCTCATCGGGAACATCCACCAGCTCCCGCAGGAGTTTTCGGTTGTTGGCGGCGTCATCGCAGGGCTCACCCGCAAAGCGCGCCGAATACACGCCCGGCCTTCCGCCGAGGGCATCGACCTCCAGCCCGGAATCGTCGGCCAATCCGAAAAAGCCGGAGGCGGCGGGAACGCCCGCCTTGATATCGGCGTTTTCCTCGAAGGTGCTGCCCGTCTCCTCGATCTCTCCCGTGAAGCCGATTTCGTCAAGCGACAGAATCTTCACCCCCGAAAGGCCGCAGTCCGCCAGCACCGCCGCAATCTCTGAGATCTTATGCTTGTTTCTTGATGCAAGTACCAGCTCCATATCACACCTTATCCGAACAGCGCCGAGACAAACTCCGGCGCACTGAAATACTGCAGATCGTCGACCTGCTCCCCGACGCAGATGAATTTGACGGGGATTCCCAGCTCCTCGCGGATTGAGAAGACGATCCCGCCCTTGGCGGTGCCGTCCAGCTTGGTCAGCACCAGCCCGGTCAGCGGCGCCGCGGTCTTGAACTCCTTGGCCTGGCTGACGGCGTTCTGCCCCGTCGTGGCGTCCAGCACCAGCAGCGTTTCGCGGGAACAGCCCGGAAGCTCCCGGTCGATGACGCGGTTGATCTTGGCCAGCTCCTCCATCAGGTTTTTCTTATTGTGAAGCCGTCCTGCCGTATCGATGATCAGCACGTCGGAGCGCCGCTTTTTGGCGGCGCTGACGGCGTCAAAGACAACGGCGGCGGGATCGGCGCCCTCTCCCTGTGCGATGACCTCAACACCGACCCGATCCGCCCAGATGCGGAGCTGATCGATGGCGGCGGCACGGAAGGTATCGGCGGCAGCCAGCAGCACCTCCTTGCCCTCCTCCCGAAGCAGGCGGGCGATCTTGGCGATCGAGGTGGTCTTGCCGACCCCGTTGACGCCGATGACGAGGATCACCGAGAGCGGCGTATCGAGACGGAGCGGCTCTCCCTCTCCGATCATCCCGATCAGGATCTGCTGCAGCGCCTCCTTTGCGTCGGCGGGCTCGGTGATCCGTTCGGCTCTGATCCTGTCCCGGAGGCTGTCGATGATCCGCTCGGTCGGTCCTACGCCGACATCGGCGGTGATCAGCACCTCCTCCAGCTCCTCCAGCATTTCCTCGTTCACTCCGGAAAAGCCCTTGAAGAGCTGATCCAGCTTCCCGAACAGGGCGTTCTTGGTCTTGGACAGCCCTGCCTTCAGTTTATCAAAAAACCCCATCAGTGATAGTTTCCTCCGATCTTCTGTTCCACTTCGTTGACATTCATGCTCAGCACCTTGGAGATGCCCCGATCCGGCATGGTAATGCCGTAGAGCATATCCGACGCCTCCATCGTGCCGCGGCGGTGCGTGATGGCAATGAACTGCGTCTTTTCGGAATACCGCCGCATATATTCCGCCAATCTGACGACGTTGACCTCGTCCAGCGCCGATTCGATCTCATCGAATATGCAGAAGGGCGTGGGATTGACATTCAGTATGGCAAAGATCAGCGCAATCGCCACAAACGCCTGCTCGCCGCCCGACAGAGAAATCAGATTCTTGATGATCTTCCCCGGCGGCGCGACGTTGATCTCAATGCCGCTGGTCAGCACGTTTTCGGGATCGGTGAGCGAGATTTCCGCGCTTCCGCCGCCGAACAGCTCGCGGAAGGTGACCTTGAAATGGCGGTTGATCTCCTCCACGGCCGAAACGAATTTCGTCTTCATCTCCCGCTCCAGCCGCGAGATGATCCCGTCGAGGCTCTCCCGCGCGCGGCATAGGTCGTCGTATTGCTCCTTGCTGAAGTCATAGCGCTGTTTGACGTCGCCGTATTCGTCGATTGCGCCGAGATTGACCGAGCCGAGGGCGCGCAGCTTGCCCCGCAGCTCGCTCTGCCTGGCGCCGAAGGAGGCGCGGGTCTGCTCCGTCACCGGAGGATAGTTCAGCTCCGCCGCGGCGGAATAGGTCAGCTCGTAGTCCTCCCAGATCTTCGCCGCCAGCCGGTCGTATTCGGCGGTAAGCTGCTCCCGCTTCCCCTCCGCCTTGGTATATTCCCGGAACACCAGCTCTCTGCGGTGACTGCTGTCGCGCAGCTTCTCGCGGATGGCGCTCTGCTGCTTCTCGTATTCCAGATTCTGTCCGATCACCGCCCGCCGTTCCTGCTCCAGGCTCTCGATATCGCCGTCCAGTGCGTCATAGGAGAGCTTATTCTCACTGACGCGGTTGCGGGCGTCGGTCAGCTTCTCGTTCAGCTCGCAGATCAGCCGCTCCGCGCGCTCGATCTGCTCCGCCAGCGCCGTCAGCGTGCCTGTATTCATCGCGGCGTTGTTTTCCAGCGCCTCGATATCCTTTTCGGCGGCGGTTTTTTCGATCAGAAGGCTGTTTTGCTTCGCATTCAGCTCCGCCAGACGATCATCGGCGGCATTGCGCTCAGAGACGGCGGCGCGGGTACGCGCCTTTGCCTCCTCCAGCCGTTCCCCCGCCTCCCGCAGGCTTTCATTCAGCGCCCGATGCTCGCTGTCATAATTTTCATGCGCCTCGCCCAGCCCCGCAAGATCGCGGGACAATGCCTCGCGGCGGGCATTTTCGCTTTCCAGGCGGCTTTCATTGACCTCATACTGCGTCTGTTCGGCGCGCAGCATCGTCTGCAGCAGCTCGATCCGCTCCGACAGGGAGGCGGCTTCCTTTTCGAGCTTTTCCCGTTCGGCGCGGGCTTCTCCCGTCCGGAGATCAAGCTCGGTGCTTTCGAGGCGGAGCGCCGAGATGCCGTTTTTCAGCGCCCCGATTTCTGCGGTGCGGGGCAGAATGCCGCCGTCGCTCTTGACCGATCCTCCGGTAAAGGAGCCTCCCGCATTGATCAGCTGCCCGTCGAGCGTCACGATCCGCAGGCGATAGCCGAAGGCCTTGGCGGTGGCGGCGGCGTGATCGATCCCGTCGAAGACCGCCGTCCTGCCGAGCATATAGCCGATGACTCCCTCGTATTTGCCGTCGCAGTCGCAGAGGCGGTCCGCCATGCCGACATAGCCCTTCTGCCGTTTCAGATCGGCCTCCGGGATATGCAGCGGCTGCGCCTTGACCGAGGTGATGGGATAAAAGGTCGCCCTGCCGCCGTTTGTCCGCTTCAGATATGCAATAGCGGCCTTGGCAGCCTCCTCATCCTCGGTGATGATATTCTGTATATTGGCGCCGAGCGCCGTTTCGATCGCGATGCTGTATTCCGGTCGGACCGAGATCACGCGGGAGACCGGCCCGCAGATGCCTTTGAGCTGTCCCCCCGAAACCCCGTGCATCACGTTCTTGACACTGTAATGATAGCCCTCCAGCAGCTCATCCATACGGCGAAGCGTCTCGGCGCGCTGCTGCTTCGATTCGATGGAAAGCGTGAGGGCGTCCCGCTTCTCCTTCATCGATCCGAGCCGCTCGTCGATCTCCGCCATGCCGCGTCGGTTTTGCTCCGCCTCCGCCCTCACGGCGTCGATCGCCTGCCCATACTCCGAGAGCGTCCGCTCCCCCCGCCGCTTGGCGTCGGTCAGGGAGGCGAGGGTCTGCTCGGTCTGCCGGAGCTCCTCCTCTATGCCGGCGCTCCGCCCGCTTTCGGCTTCATGCGAGCCCTCCAGCGCCGAAAGACGGACCTTCAGCTCAAGCAGCTCCGCCTCAATCAGCCGTTGGTCGTCCTCGCAGGAGAGAATTTTCTCCTCCGCCCGTTCGCTGCGCGCCTCTGCGTCGGTCACGGCAAGCTCCGTCTCGCGAAGCGCCTCAACGATCCCGGTCCGCTTCTCCCTGCCGGCGGTAAGGCTGTCCTCCAGCTCTCCCCCGCGCTTTTTCCCGTCCTCCAGCGAGAGGCGCGCCAGTGCCAGCTCGTTTTCGGTCTGCGCGATGCGGCTTTCGGTGTGCAGGATATCGTTCTCCAGCACGCGAGCGGCGCTTTCGATGCCGTGCTTCCGTTCGGTATAGCGGCTCACCTTATCGGCCAGCGTTTCTGCGTGCGCCTGCCCCTCCGCCGCCTTCTGATAGAGCCGTTCGCTCTTCTCCTCCAGCGACGAAATCTCGCCGTCTACCGATTCCAGCTCCAGCTTGGCCGCCATAAAGGCGCGCTCCGTCTCGTTGGCCTTCGCGCGCATCGCCTCTGCGTCATAGAGCCAGAGCGACACGTCGACAGCCTTTTTCTGCTCGTACAGCTCCAGATATTTCCTCGCCGCCGCCGCTTCCTTTTCAAGAGGGCCGACCCGCGCGCCCAGCTCCGACAGCAGATCGCCGAGGCGGACGAGATTGGCCTCGGTCTCCTTGAGCTTCCGCTCGGCTTCATTCTTGCGGAAGCGGTATTTGGAGATCCCCGCCGCCTCCTCGAAGACCGAGCGCCGCTCGTCGCTCTTCTGCGAGATGATTTCGGCAATCTTGCCCTGTCCGATATTGGAATAGCCGGTCTTGCCGACGCCGGTGTTCATGAACAGCTCCGCAATATCACGGAGTCGGACCGCCCGACCGTTGATCAGATATTCGCTGTCGCCGTCGCGGTAATACCGTCTTGTCACGGTGACCTCGTCGTATTCGCTTTCCAGCCGTCCGATGCCGGCGGTATTGTCGATCACCAGCGAGACCTCGGCATAGCCCATCGGACGGCGGTTATCCGAGCCTCCGAAGATCACGTCCTCCATCTTCGAGCCGCGGATGCTCTTGGTCGACATCTCTCCCAGAACCCAGCGGACGGCGTCGGTTATATTTGATTTTCCGCTCCCGTTCGGCCCCACCACGACGGTGATGCCACGGTCGAAGCGGAGAACCGTTTTATCCGGAAAGGATTTGAACCCCTGCATTTCCAGTGCCTTCAGCCTCAAAGCGGATACTCCTTTTCTGCTTCTGTCAATTGAGCTTGTCGATCATACCGATACGGTCATACCGGGCGCGCCCCGCGCTCCCCGATCCGATCCTATCGATACGATTCTGCTGTTTTTCGTTCCGTGTCCCGATTATTTCCGCGCGCCGCGCATGATTTCTGCCGATCCTCACGGTCAGCCTTCCCCGTTCATCACCTCGACGGCGCAGCGGTATCCGCTCAGCCCCGCCTCCTCCCGGAAGCGAAGCTCCGCCGGGGCAAATTCGGAAATCAGCCGGCTGCGAATGCAGCCCCTCTGTCCGATGGCCTTTGAAAGCGCGCCGACCGGCACCGCGACGGTAACCCGTCTGCCCCTGACCCGCTCCGCCATCGGCAGCAGCGCCCGGCGGATTCCGGCGGCAAACAGCTCGCCCTCCGCCAGCTCCCCCATTGCCGGGTGATATGCGCCGAAGACGATCCCGTCCTCGTCATACAGCGTCTCCGACGCATGAAGTCCGATGCGTAGCACGGGAACTCCGTGATCGGCAAAGACCGCAAGCGCCCCCGCCGTCCTCCCGACCGCCTCCTGCAGCGTGGGCGGCGTATAGAGCCCTGCCCGTGTCATCTCCTCCAGCGCCGTGCCGCGGAAGACCATCGTCGGATAGATCCGCGCTCCCTCAGCGCCGAGGCGGCAGATCGCCTCCGCCGTATCGCGCTCCGACTCCGGCGTTGCGGCGGGCAGCCCCGTCATCATCTGTCCCACAAGCGAAAAGCCGTATGCCCGCACCAGCCGGCAGGCCCGCTCGGAATCGGCGGCGGTATGCCCCCGTCCCGCAGCCGCCAGCACCCGGTCATCCATGCTCTGGATTCCCAGCTCGATATGCCGCACCCCGTATCGGGCAAGGAGCGAAAGGCGCTCCTCGTCGATATAGTCGGGGCGGGTAGAAAGGCGGAGGGAGGTAACCCTTCCGCTTCTGATGTAGGAATCTGCGGTTTCAAGCAGGCGGCACATCAGTTCCCGGTCGAGGCCGGTGAAGCTGCCGCCGAAAAAGGCGATCTCCGTCTCGCAGGAAGGGTCCGTCGTCCGCAGCGCCCGTTCGATTTCCTCCCGCACCGATTCCTCCCGGAAGCGCGGGCGCCCCGAAATACTCCTCTGATTGCAGAAAACACAGCGGTTTGGGCAGCCGAGGTGCGGGATGAAGATCGGGATATTGATATGACGCTTTTTCACGGTCGGTCAGATCCCGAAGAGCGCCAGCGCTTCCTTGGCGGCGCTCTGCTCGGCGGCGCGCTTGGTGCTGCCGCAGCCTCTGCCGATGACGTTGCCGTTGAGGTGCGCCTCTACGGTAAACTCCCGCTTATGGGCGGGCCCCTCCTCCCGCACCGTGACGTATTCCAGAATATCCCCCCGCTCCTGCTGGATGATCTGCTGCAGCGAGGTCTTGTAATCCAGGTCCTTGCCGGTCTGCATGATCACCGCCACCTCCTCCACGATCCTTGGGAGCAGGAAGGCCTTGACCGGCTCGATGCCGCCGTCCAGATAGATCGCCGCCAGCAGCGCCTCAAAAGCGTCGGCCAGAATCGACGGGCGGTTCCGTCCGTCGGTATTCTCCTCGCCGTGTCCCAGCAGCAGATAATCCCCCAGGCCGATGGCGGACGCCAGACGGCAGAGGGTCTTTTCGCAGACGGCGCTTGCGCGGATGCGGGACAGATCCCCCTCCGGCAGCGAGGAAAACCCGGTAAACAGATACTCGCTTGTCACAAAGGACAGCACCGAATCTCCGAGAAACTCCAGCCGCTCATTGCAATCGGAGCGCTGATCCCTTGCCTTCATCTCGTTGGAATACGAGGAATGGGTCAGAGCCAGGCGCAGCTTTTCCTGATCGGAAAAGCGATATCCGATCGTCTTCTCCAGCCCGTCGGTGGGGAGGGAATGCGATATACTCATGTCTTTCACTCCTTTTCACACGGCGAAAGGATTACACCTCCTCCCGCTCCTGCGGAATCAGTTCCGGAACGACCAGCTTTGCAATCTCGTAGGTCACGTTATTCTCGACGCAGCTGACCGCCTGACGGATCGCGTTGCGGATCGCCACGGCGTCAGAGCCCCCGTGCGCCTTGATCACGGTTTTCGACAGACCGAGGATCGGCGCTCCGCCGTATTCCGAAGCATCGAAATCCTTCTTCATCCGCCGCATACCGTTTTTCACGCCGAGCCAGGAGGCCTTGGTAATGGGATTCTCATTGAAGACGCCCTTGAGCTTTTTCACGAAGAAGGCCGCACAGCCCTCGGTGAGCTTCAGCACGATATTACCGGCAAAGCCGTCGCAGACCAGCACGTCGCAAGCGCCCATCGGAAGCTCCTTGCCCTCGACGTTTCCGATGAAATTGATCCCCGACGCCGCCTCCAGAAGAGGATAGGCCTCAGCGACGGTCTTGGTCCCCTTCGCCCGCTCCGCGCCGATATTGAGCAGTCCGACGCGGGGGTTCTCGACCCGCAGGATGCGGTTCATATAGACGCTTCCCATCTTGGCAAGCTGAACGTAGGTTTCGGGGAACAGCTCGATATTGGCGCCGCTGTCGATCAGCAGCGTCGGATTCTGATAGGGCAGCACCGTCGCGATGGCGGACTTCTGAATGCCCTTGATCCTTCTGACGATGAGGGTGGAGCCGGCGTGCAGCGCCCCGGTATTGCCGGCGCTGACAAAGGCATCGCCCTTCCCCTCCGCCAGCAGCTTCAGTCCCTTCCCCATTGAGGAATCCTTCTTTTCCCGCACCACGCTCAGCGGCGCGTCCTCCATCGTCACGACCTCCGTCGTGTGGATCAGCTCGATGTTGGGCAGCTCGAGCTTCAGCCCCCTTGCAGCCGCGACGGCGCGGAGGATATCCTCATTCCCGATGAAGGAAAAGGACACCGACGGCGTCTCAATCGCCGCCTGTACCGCGCCGCAGAGCTGCTCGAGCGGCGCTTTGTCCCCGCTCATGATATCGATCAGGATTTTCATATATGATTCCCCTCTGTCTCTGTATTTTCGGAATGCATCGGCCCGATACCCGCCGTCTCCCGCACCGTTCCGATATACGCAAGCGACCTCGCCGCCAGCGCCTCGTTCTTTGCGGCCTTGCCGCCCTTGACCCGATGGCCGAGGGGGGCGACCAGTCCGAAATTTGCATTCATCGGCTGGAAGGAGGTGACGTTTTCATCCGAGACATAGCGCGCCAGCGCTCCGATCACCGTGATGCTCTCCGGCAGAAACGGCGGTTCTCCTTTCGCCCGTTTCGCAGCGTTGACGCCTGCCAGCCAGCCGGAGGCCGCCGATTCGACGTAGCCCTCCACCCCCGTCATCTGTCCGGCAAAAAAGAGCCTCGGCTCCTTGCGGAGAGAATAATCGGGCGACAGCAGCCGCGGAGAATTCAGATAAGTATTGCGGTGCATCACACCGTAGCGCAGAAAAGCGGCATTCTCCAGCCCCGGGATCATTCCGAAGACCCGTTTCTGCTCCCCGAAGATGAGATGGGTCTGAAAGCCGACCAGATTGTACATGGTTCCCTCGCGGTTCTCGGCACGGAGCTGCACGACGGCGTAGGGCTCCCGGTCGGTGCCGGGATAGGGCAGGCCGACCGGCTTGAGCGGCCCGTAGCGAAGGGTATCCCGTCCCCGCCTTGCCATGACCTCCACCGGCATACACCCCTCAAAGACCTTCAGATCCCGCTGCTGCGCGCGGTCAAAGTCCTTCAGCTCGGCTTCCTCGGCGGTGATCAGCGCCTCATAAAAGCGCTCGTACTCCTCCCGTTCCATCGGGCAGTTGATATAGGAGGCCTCCCCCTTGCCGTAGCGGGAGGCGAAATATGCCTTGCTCATATCGATCGTCGAAAAATCCACGATCGGCGCGGCAGCGTCAAAAAAGCTGAGGGATTTCTCTCCGAGATATTCACCCAGCCGCTTCGCCAGCGCGTCGGAGGTGAGCGGCCCGCTCGCCGTCACCGTGATCCCGTCGGGAAGCTCCGTCACCTCGGCGGGGATGATCTCGATTTTCGGATGGGAGCGGAGCTTTTCCGTGATATAATCGGAAAACGCCCTTCGATCCACCGCCAGCGCAGCCCCTGCCGGGACTGCATTCCGATCGGCAGCCTCCATGATAAGCGAGCCGAGGCGGCGCAGCTCCTCCTTCAGCAGTCCGACCGCGTTTGACAGCTGCGCCGACCGAAGGGAATTGGAGCATACCAGCTCTGCAAAGCCGTCATAGCGGTGCGCGGGGGTCTTTTTCTCAGGCTTCATCTCAAAAAGCCTGACCGGAACGCCGGCCTCCGCCGCCTGCCAGGCGGCCTCCGCCCCGGCAAGCCCCGCACCGATCACCGTAATAAAACATTCGCTCATTCGCTCTTCTCCGGCAGCTCCGCCTTGTAGCCGCATTCCTTTTCATGGCAGACGAGCAGCTTCTTTCCCTTTTTGACATACAGCATCCGTCCGCACCGCGGGCAAAGCTCTGAGGTCGGTATATCCCACGAGACGAAATCGCAGTCGGGATGCTTTTCGCAGGAATAGAAGACGCTGCGGTTCTTCCCGGTTCTGACCACGATCTGCCCGCCGCATTTCGGGCAGGCGACCCCGATGGGCTTGAGGATCTGGCGGGTATTCTTGCAGCGGGGATAATTGGAGCAGGCGATGAAGTCGCCGTACCGCCCGTGCCGCTTCAGCATCTCGCCGCCGCACAGCTCGCAAAGCTCTCCCGTCTTTTCGGGAGGCGTTTCCTCCTTCTCGACGACCTTTCCGTCCTTATCGATCGGCTTGGTATTCCGGCAATCGGGATAGTTCGGGCAGGCGGCGAATTTGCCGTATCGCCCCTGCTTCACCACCATCCTCGCGCCGCATTTGTCGCACAGGATATCGGTCTGCTGCTCCGGGACGATGATCTCCTCCTTCGTGACGGTATTCTCCGCGTCGATCAGCTCCTTCTCAAAGCCGTCGTAGAAGCTCTCCAGCACCGTCTTCATATCGGTTTCGCCGCTTGCGATGCTGTCCAGCTCATCCTCCATCTGCGCCGTGAAGGCATAGTCGACGATCTCGGGGAAATACTTCATCATGATATCGGTCGTCAGCTCTCCCAGCGGCGTCGGCTTCAGGCTCTTGCCCTCCCGCTCGACGTATCCTCTTGAGATGATCGTGGTAATGATGGTGGCGAAGGTACTCGGCCGTCCGATGCCCTTCTCCTCCAGAAATTTGACCAGCGAACCCTCGTTGTAGCGCGCCGGCGGCTCGGTAAAATGCTGCTCCGGGAGCAGCTTCTCGCAAATCAGCTTCTCTCCCTCGGTCAGCTCGGGCAGCCTTGCCTTTTTCGGCTCCCCCTCATCCCCCTCCTCGCTGTAATCGTAGACGGCCATAAAGCCCTGGAAGCGCACGACCGATCCCGAGGCGCGGAAGAGGCAGCCTCCCGCCTCCAGTTCCGCGCTGACGGTATCCAGCTCCGCTGACGCCATCTGGCTGGCGATGAAGCGGCTCCAGATCAGCTTATAGAGCTTATACTGGTCGGGGGTCAGCTGCTTGCGGATGGCGTCGGGCTCAAAGCGCAGGTTGGAGGGGCGGATCGCCTCATGCGCATCCTGTGCGTTGGCCTTGGAGCGGTAGACCCGCGGGGAGGCGGGGCAGTAGTCCTCGCCGTATTTGCTTCGGATATGCTCCCTTGCGGCGTCGCTCGCCTCGGAGGAGATGCGGAGGGAGTCGGTTCTCATATAGGTGATCAGACCCTGCACACCGCCGTTGGCAGAGCCGAGGTTGATCCCCTCGTAAAGCTCCTGTGCCACCTTCATGATGCGCTGCGATTGGAAGCCCAGCTTCCGCGACGCCTCCTGCTGCATGGTAGAGGTGGTGAAGGGAGGCGCGGGATTCCTTGTCCTGACGGCCCGTTTCACGGAGGCAACGGTAAACTCCCCGCCCGACGCCGCCTCCGCGACGCGGTCGGCGGAGCGCTGATCCTTCAGCTCCGTCCTCTCGCCGCCGATCCCGTAGAAATGCGCCGTCAGGCGTTCTCCCTTCCGGTTGGCAAGCGCCGCGTCGACCGTCCAGTATTCCTCCGGCACAAAGGCGCGGATCTCCCGCTCCCGCTCGACGATGATCCGGGCGGCGACCGACTGGACGCGGCCTGCAGAAAGGCCGGAGCGGACCGTTTTCCAGAGGAAGGGCGAGAGCTTATAGCCGACGATGCGGTCGAGGATGCGGCGCGCCTGCTGGGAATTGACCAGCTCCATGTCGATATTGCGCGGCTCCTTGATGGAATTCTTGATCGCCGTCTTGGTCAGCTCGTTGAAGGTGATGCGGCGGGTCTGCTCGATCGGGATGCCGAGGACGTTTGCCAGATGCCAGGAGATCGCCTCTCCCTCCCGATCGGGGTCGGTTGCAAAAAAGATCTTGGAGGCGGATTTCGCCTCTTTTTTCAGTTCCCTGATGATATCGCCCTTGCCTCTGATATTGATATAGTGCGCCTCGAAGCCGTTTTCGATATCAACGCCGAGCGAGCTTTTGGGCAGGTCGCGCAAATGTCCCTTGGAGGCGACGACCTTATAATTCGAGCCGAGATAATTCTTGATGGTAGGTGCTTTATACGGGGACTCTATGATGACAAGATTGGCCATTGGTCAAGCTAAAACTCCTTCAATTCTATGATTTGGATCGCGGAAAGCGACTTTCCCCGATGCAAGTGTATCCGGAAAGGGGACGCTTCATTCCTCTTTCCGACCGGTCAGATCGCGGGGTTCGCCGCATACATACCGCCCGGCAGCGCCGTGATCAGCCCCTCAAGCTCCAGCATCGTCAGGGCAGTCAGCACCCGATCGACGGGGAGGCCGGTATGACGAACGATTCCGTCGGAATCCAGCTGCTTCTTTTCGTACAGCAGCGACAGGATCTGTCTCTGCTCCTCGGGAAGACCGGCAGGCGGCTCCAAAACGGCGCGGGAGGCAGCCCCGTTTCGTCCCGGCGCTTCCGACGGGTCGGGCTGCGGGGGAGGCACTGCGGGATTGTCCCGCCGCAAAAACGCCGCGGCGGGGCGGGACGCAGGCTCTGCGGAGGAGACATCCCTCCGTGCGGCAGGGGCTATGCCCGCCGCTCCGGAAGTCATCGCCTTCTCCGACGTCCGCAGCACGCGCTCCGCTTCCCGTGAGGTGAAGCCGCTCGTCGGATCCGGGCGGGGCGCCGCCGCTTTCCCGACGAGGGAGCGGCTGCGCGGCAGAACGCGGATCGACGGAATCCGATTCAGATTGATTTTATTGCCGTAAAGGATCTGATATTCCAACAGGATATCGGCCGCGCAGGTGATGATCGTCGCACCGTTGCGGATCAGGCGATTCGTACCGCCGCTGTTCATCTCCCCGACCTTGCCGGGCAGCGCAAAGATATCCCTTCCCTGCCCCTCCGCATATTCCGCGGTGATCAACGCGCCGCTGGAGGCGGGGGCTTCGATCACGACCGTTCCCTGACAGAGGCCGCTGATGATACGGTTCCGCATCGGGAAATGATAGCCGTTCGGCGCGGTAAAGGGCTTGAATTCCGTCAGAACGACGCCGCTGCCGATGATCTCCTTCATCAGCCCGCCGTGCTCGGCGGGGTAGGCGCGGTCGATTCCGTTTCCCAGCACCGCCACGGTATAGCCGCCGGCATCCAGCGCGCCGCGGTGCGCCATCCCGTCCACTCCCTTTGCCATGCCGCTGACGACGACCGCGCCGGCCTTGGCCAGATCATAGGCGATGGAATAGGCGGAGCGGCTGCCGTATTCCGACATATGCCGCGTCCCCACCTCGGCAAGGCATACCTCCGGTTCAAGATCACGAAGCACGCCCTTGTAATACAGCACAATCGGCTTGCCCGGAATTCTGGCAAGCCTTGCCGGATAGAGCGGCGAATCGGGGGTCAGAATGCCGACGCCCTCGTTGCGGCAGAACGCCAGGATCTGCCTTGCGTCGTCCAGGGATTTATCCAGCAGCGCGTCGATCAGCTTCTTTCCGAGCCGCGGCAGCGCGGCATAGTCTTCCTGCCCCGCCTCGTAGATATCGGCAACCGAGCCGAAGTCATCCAGAAGCCGGCCCGCGCTTTTGCTTCCCGGTCCGCAGATCAGGCTCAACCAGAGCCACAGCAGGGTTTTCTCCTCCGTCATGTCATTCCTCCCGTTTCATCATCATGTCAAATGCGTCCGTGCCAGAGAAAAACCGCGGCGGCGGCAGCGGCATTGAGCGATTCAACGCCCTCCCTCATCGGGATATAGACCTTCTCCCCCGCCGCCCGCACGACGTCAGGGTCGATTCCGTGCCCCTCGTTGCCGATCACAAATACCGTTTTATCGGTGACGGTCATCCGATCAAGACGTTCGGAATCCCGATCCAGCACCGCCGCGCAGACACGATAGCCCGCCCGCTTCAGCAGCAACACGATATCGGGCAGAGAAGGGACATAGCTGATCCTCTGACGGAAGAGCGTCCCCATCGCCGCCCTCACCGTCCGCGGGTTATAGAGATCGGCGCAGTCCCCCGAAAGGATCAGCTCGTCGATCCCGAAGGCCGCCGCCGTCCGGATCACCGTCCCGAGATTCCCGGGGTCGCGGAGGGAGGAGAGGAGCAGGAAGCGTCGGTTTCCGCCCGAAAAATCATCCATATTATATATTTTATTTATATTGTGGATTTTGTCAATATACTTTGCGACACAAATTACGCCCTGCGGAGATTTTTCCGTTGACAGCTTGCATAGAACAGAGTCGGAGACCTCCAGAATCTCCGTCTGCGGAAGCAGCTCCCTGCAGAGCGGCAAGCATCTGCCGTCGGAAAAGACCGTCACGAGCTCCACGCCGGATGCCGCCGCTTCCCGCAGGAGCTTGATCCCCTCGAAAAAGAAGCGTCGGCTCTGCAGCCGGTATTTTTTCTCATGCAGCGAGGCGGCGGCGATCACAGCGGGATTGGAGCGGGAGGTAATCGTCATATCCTTGCCCCCTTTTCGTCTTGATAAATCAAAAACCCGGCAAAACCGGGTTTTGAGCATCTGGTCAGAGCGCAGCCTTCGCCTTCTCGACAAGGGCGGCAAACGCAGCCTTGTCGGAGACGGCCAGCTCCGCCAGCATTTTTCTGTTGAGGGTCACGCCCGCCAGCTTCAGACCGTGCATCAGCCGGGAATAGTTGATCCCGCAGACCTTGGCCTGAGCCGAGATTCTGGTGATCCAGAGAGAACGGAAGTCTCTCTTCTTCATCTTTCTTCCCGCAAAGGCATAGTTGCCGCTCTTCATGACGGCCTGTTTAGCCATTCTGAAGTGCTTGGATTTTGCGCCCCAGTAACCCTTCGCGAGCTTCAGAACTTTATTTCTTCTTTTGCGCGTCATGACCGCGCCCTTTACTCTTGCCATTTCTTCTTCCTCCTGTAATTACCGTGATAAAACGCGACTCAGCTGCGGGGCAGGAGCGTTCTGATGTTGGGAGCCATGCTCTCGCTGAGATAACCGGTCTTTCTGAGCTGTCTCTTGCGCTTGGCGGTCTTCAGACCGAGCTTATGACGGCGATTGGTATGATTGAGCTTCACCTTTCCGCTTTTGGTCAGTGAAAATCTTTTGGATGCTGCCTTATGTGTTTTAACCTTTCCCATTTTCGTTTCCGTTTCCCGGCGGCACTGTATTTTGGATGCCGAGCCTGCTCCGGTCGCCGTCGGAGCCGCCCTTTTGCGCCTTGCGGCGCGTTATTTACCCGCGCCGGAGTCGCCCTTGGCCTTCTCCTTGGCGGCGGTCGGTTTAAGCGGAGAAATGAACATGACCATCGAGCGCCCCTCCATGACCGGGGGCTTGTCGACCGTGCCCTTTTCAGCGCATGCCTGTTCGAATTTCTTGAGGAGCTCGCTTCCCAGCTCGGGATGACTGAGCTGGCGCCCCTTGAATTTGACCATCACCCTGACCTTGTCCCCGTTGCCGAGGAAGCGGTGGGCATGGTTGACCTTCGTATTGAAGTCGTTGACGTCGATATGGCAGGAGAGCTGTACCTCCTTGATCTCGACGATCTGCTGCTTTTTACGGGCTTCCTTTTCCTTCTTGTCCCGTTCGAAGCGGAACTTTCCGTAATCCATGATCCGGCACACCGGAGGCTCTCCCTGCGGTGCGATGAGAACCAGATCCAATCCCCGGTCATACGCCATGTTCTGCGCCGTCGAGAGGGCGATCACGCCGATCTGCTCGCCGTCCGAGCCGATGACTCTGACCTGCTTGGAGCGGTTGAAGCCCTGAAGGGAGGAGATGGCTTCGTTGATCGCCATATCCCTTGAATTGTTTCTTGCGGCTATTGTTATACACCTCCGAATAATAATTGTAAAAAGCGGCACGCAGCGTCGCGAAAGAAAAAAGCCGGGACGCCGCATCAAAAGAGCAAACTCCCGAGCAAAACCCGGTCATACCGGGGGATCCTATCAACCGGCGCACCAATGTCCGACGGTGAGAACGACAGTTCTGCTTCTTTTGCGGAAACCATTTTATCACATTCCCCTCGGTTTGTCAAGGGCTTTTTCGTTTTTTCTCCGATTTTTTCGCAAGCGCCGGGAAAGCCCCCGGTGTAGGAAGCGGCGGTGCCCTCCGCCGTCGCGGGGGAGGGCCGCCTTTCCCGATCAGAAGATCTCAAGCGAGCGGATCAGTTCGGGCATTCCGATCCCCCGCTCCAGCCGATCCCACGCGGCGCAGACGCGGCCGACGAGCGGCGAATCCGCCCCGATGCCGCAGAGGGTCTGCATCACTGCGGCGACCCCCTTCTCCGACACCTCCGCCTTCACGCGGCAGGAGGCCTCGTCCCCCTCCGGTGCGAAGCGAAGGCCCGCCGCGAGCCCCGCGCAGATATTGGCCGGCTCGATCCCGTGGCGGAGGCAGAGCTTGGCCGCCCCGACGAAGCGGTCGTTCTCCGACAGTTTTCTCGCGGTATCCCGTCCCACCCGCTCCACGGTATCCGCGAGGAGGCGGTTCTCAAAGCGGCTCAACAGATTCTCCGAAAACTCCAGCAGCTCTCCGAGCGGCACGCCGTACTCGGCGCTCAACGCCCGGGAGGACTCGGTCAGGGCGCGGAGGGCGATCAGCTTGATCGCGGGGTCCTCCGCCGCCTCCCAAATATAGGTATAGCCCTTGCCCGCACCGAGGTACGCCGTCAGCGCATGGCTCATATTGTGCATGAACAGCTTTCGTCTGATATAGAAGTCAAACGGCGAAAAGGGGATCATGCCCTGAATCGGGGGGATTTCCCCCTTGAAGGCGGCGCGGTCGACCGGCAGCTCGCAATAGGCCTCGACGCAGACCGCCAGCGGATTCCGCTCCGACAGCTCCTTCGGGGTTGCGGGCACCATCCGCCCGATGGAAGGCTCCACCGCGGCGACACAGCGGTCGAAGTAGGTCTGCTCCCGGGGAGACAGGCAATCCCTGACCAGCGAGGAAAAATACCGATCCGCCTCGAGCATATTCTCGCAGATGATGATATTGAGGGGCGTTTCGATCCCCCGTGCGCAGCGGAGGCGGATCCCCGCCGCCACCGGCGCGGCAATATGGCGGAGAACGTTCACGCCCACCGCCGTCGCCATGATATCGGCCTCTGCGACCGCCTCCGCGACGGCGTCCTCGTCCCGTCCGTTGATCCCTCTGACACCGCGCACCGTCCTCTGCTCATAGTGATCGCCCGCCGTGATATAGATCGGGTACTCGCCGTCGGCATTGAGACGGTCGATCACCGTTTCGTTGACGTCGATGAAGGACACCTCATAGCCCGATTCCGAGAAGAGCTGTCCGATGAAGCCTCTGCCAATGCTGCCCGCTCCGTACATGATCGCCTTTTTCATGATAAACGCTTCCTCCCGAAGTGTGAAATTAACGCCGTGGTTCACAAGTTAACATTCCGTTTTAGTAACAATCAGCGCCCGCAGGCGGGCTTCTTAAGTAAATCTTAAGCAAGTTACCGACCTGCCTCTTCATTATACACGCCCCTCAAAAATAAATCAAGTGTAAATTTACAAAAAAATGTTTACTTTTACACCGGGATATGCTATAATAATGTTAATTCTATGATTCGGAGGCTTAGGCATATGAGTGAGAAAGCGATGGACAAGGGCATAATCGTTGCCGGAAACATGATCGTGGACAATCTGAAGAAGATCGATATATACCCCGGTTCCTGCAACCTGACCACCATCAGAAAGAACGAGATGGCGCTGGGCGGACTGGTCAACAACTGCATTCAGGATTTCGCGCGGATCGACGGAACGCTCCCGCTCAAGGCGCTCGGCATCGTCGGGGACGACGCCTGCGGCCGGTTCATCTTCGAGAAGCTCGCCCTCTACGAAAACATCGACACCTCGGCGCTGAAGGTCAAGGGGGAGACCTCCTTCACCGACGTCATGTACGACAGCGAGCGCCGCACCCGCGCCTATTTCCAGTTCCGCGGCGCAAACGCCGAGCTGTGCATCGATGATTTTGATTTCGAAAAGACGACGGGCAGCATCCTGCACATCGGCTATCTGCTGCTGCTCGACACCCTGGACGAGCCGCACCCCGTCTACGGCACCCGGATGGGAGAGGTGCTTCACAAGGCGCAGAGCTGCGGCATCAAGACCTCCATCGACATCGTCAGCGAGGAGAGCGACCGCTACCGCAGCGTCGTCGCCCCCACCCTCCGCTATGTCGACTACTGCATCATCAACGAGATCGAGGCCGGCAAGATCGTCGGCATTCCCGCCTCCGACGAAAACGGCATCATCGAGGAGAATATGCCGCGGATCTGCAAGGCGCTGCGGGAGCTGGGTGTCCGCGATTGGATCATCGTCCACGCAAGGGACGCCAGCTACGGCCTCGACACCGACGGCACCTACTACCGGATGGACTGCATCGACATCCCGCGTTCGCTGATCGCCGCCACCACCGGTGCGGGGGATGCCTTCTGCGCCGGCGCGCTCTACGGGGCCTACAAGGGCATGAGCCTGAAGGACGCCATGTACTTCGCCACCGGCGTCGCCTCCTGCTCCCTCTTCTCCGCAAACGCCTCCGACGGCGTTCGCAGCTACGAGGATACCCTCAAGCTCATGGCGGAATATCCCGTTCCCGCCTGCATCTCCCGCCGGATCTGAAGGATCGCCGGCGCGCAAAATGCGCTCTGCGGGCAGCATCGGATCGTCAACGTGCAAACCGCGCCCTGCGGAGTGCCGTCGGATCGCCGGCGCGCGAAATGTATCATCGGATCGTCAAAGAACCATCGGAAGCCTTCCCGGCCCGATGGTTCTTTCGGTTGTTTCCGCGCAATACGGCTGCGCACTCTGCCGCCTTTCCCGATCGCCGCAGCCGGTGCTGTCCCCCGGCCGGGGTCCCCTTCAGGTCTTGCCGCTCCGGGCTTGCAGCTTGTTTTCGATCTGACGGATTCTGTCTGCCAGCGGCGGATGGGAATAGGTCAGCAGCACCAGCAGCCTTGCCGGCGCGAGATCCGCCAGATCCTCCCGCGCAAGCGTCTTCAGCGCGCCGATCAGCGCAGTCCCGTAGCCCTCCGCCACCGCCTGTCCGTCGGCGCGGTATTCGGCGCGTCGGGAGCAGGCGTTCACGATCAGCCCCATCACGATCCCGACAAAGGGCATGACAAGATAGGTCAGCAGAAGGAAGGCAAAGCCGTAATTGATCCCCTCAAAGCCGAATGCGGCGTAAAGCGGTCCGCCGTTTACCAGCAGCATCATCGAAAGCACGACCAGGATCACGTTCAGCAGATTCAGTCCCTGCAGCTTCAGCGTATCCCGATGCAGTCCGTGCCCCATCTCATGGGCAAAGACCGCCACGATCTCGTCGGCGTCCATCGCCCCGAGCAGATTGTCGTACAGCACGATCGTTTTGGTCTTCCCCGCCCCCGCAAAGTAGCCGTTGGATCTGGTCGTTCTCTCGGAGGCCTTCATCACCTCGATGCTTTTCACCGTATAGCCGTGGGATGTCATCAGCGCGGTCAGCTTGGCTTTCAGCTCCCCCTCCTCCAGCGGCTCGAATTTGTTCGAGATCTTGCTGAAAAACGGATACAGCACCATCACCGTCAGCAGGATCGCCATCAGGAGCGCAGCGAATACCGGGAGAATGGCGCTGCCCAGCAGAAGATGCAGGCGGATGAACAGCGTCAGAAGCCCGCCGATCAGCAGGACGGAGAGGAGCAGGCTCTTGATCCGATCCTTGACGAACAGCGGGAGCCCGGTCTTGTTGAAGCCGTACTTCTCCTCGATGACCATGGTGTTCACATAGGCGCGGGCCGTCCCCAGCACCGTATCGACCGCAAGATACAGCCCCGGCGTCCCGAGTGCCGCCCAACAGACATGATCCCCGACGGCGGCGGCGATCTCCGCATAGACGTTCAGCCCCAGAAGCAGCAGCGTCACCGCCGTCTCCGCCGCCGAAAACATCAGATCCGCAAGGACCTGATCCCTCTTGTAGCACCGCCATTTCCGATAGGTCTGAGGATCGTAAATATCCTTCACCCCCTCCGGGATGGGCCGGTCGGCGCTTTTCAGATCCACCAGATTCAGAATCAGCTGATAGACAAAGACCGCCGCGATCACGGCCATACAGACAAACTTCATTTTTATGACCATTCCTTTCCGCTGTGCGGAAGGCACAAAAAGGCATGAAAAAGGCCTGTACCGTTACACAGCA
>CALWTY010000006.1 GCA_944384585.1 uncultured Clostridia bacterium
GATGGATATTGTCGAGATGCTACAAGAACAGGCGGCCGTTAAGAATTCTCAAGTGAAGTATAATTTTAATATAAAACGGTATGATTTCGTTCTTGATGAGAAAAACCGGATATGATATGATTATATTCAGAAAAGGCAGATTCCCCAAAATCAGTCGAGAAAAAAGGAGAGAAGGTATGTATTACAACATTCGGGAAACCGAGGAACGAATCGAAAAGGTCAGAGGAATTCTGCGCCGGAACGGACTTGATGCCGCGCTGGTATACTTTGACGAGCTGAATGTGGCAAACGGATGGTATTTGAGCGGTTGGTGCGGTCAGTTTGAAAAGGGAGCGGTGCTTGTCCCGCTCAAGGGAGAGCCTTGGTTGCTGGGAGGCCCGGAAAGCGAACATTTTGCCAGGCAATCGTCTGCGATCGGGAATACCAGGAGCTTCCCGGTCTTTATGGTACCGGAGGAGGAATATCCCAATGCCGAGATCATCACTTTTTCCATGCTCGCCGAGGAGCTGCGCTCCGGAGGAACGATAATACAACGGCTCGGGCTTGTGGGAACTAACGCTGTACCGCTTCAAGTCTATCGTGATCTGACAGAGGGGTTCAAGGGTGCGGAAATACTCGATATTACCTCGGAATATGAAAAACTGCGCGCGGAAAAAAGCGAGTGGGAGCGGGAAAATATGCTGACGGCGGTCGGGTTCTGCGATCTTGCATACCGGGAAATGAAGAATAAAATCGCGCCCGGAGTCTATGAATATGAGGTTGCGGCGGTCGGAGAGGCTGTGTGTCGGGCAAGAGGATGCAACTCCTTTGCATACAGCACGATTGTCGGATCCGGGGAACGGGCGATGGCGGTCGTTCCGACTGCAACCGACAAGCGGATGGATGCGGGAGAGCTGGTGATGATCGGAATCGCCCCCAGATTCAAGGGATATGCCGGCACCATGGGCGATACGCTTCCCGTGTCCGGCGAGTATACGGCGGTTCAGCGCGATTGCATGAATCATCTCAGGGAAGTCATGCGGTTGACGAAAGAGATGCTCCGTCCCGGCGTTTCGGGAAGGGAAATCGATATGCCGGGGAGACGGTATTTTGAAAAGCACGGATTGTTTGAATACCTTGTCTGCCCGTTTGCCCATACGATCGGCTTAATGGAGGCGGAAGCACCGTTTTATGGACCGAACAGCGACGATATTTTGATCCCCGGTATGACGGTTATGGTGGATGTCAGCTTTTTCGGCCATCCGAAGCTCTATGGCGCAAGGATCGAGACGGGCTATATTATTACGGAAACCGGCTGTCGTCCGATGTCCCCGATGATGGACGAGCTGTTCTCCCGTGAATTGTGATCAAAGAAAATCAAAATCCGACAGGTCTCTGTGAGACGGAAAGGAAAACAATGAACATAGGAAAAAAGCTGTGGGTCTTCCCAGACGGAGATCTTCCTCCGCAGGGAGACAGCGAGCCTTTCGGCCATGAAGCATTGATGATCGTCAATGCAGGAAATGAAGAGGCGGAAATATCCATGACGCTGCTGTTCGAAGAAAAAGAGCCGAAAACCGGAATTCGCTTATCTGTCCCCGCACGGAGAGTGAAGTGTTTTCGCATGGATCTGCCGTTGGGGAAAGAGGGATATCGTGTTCCCTTCGGCCAGTTTGCGGTGCTTTTGGAAAGCAGTACCGAGATCGTGGCGGTTTACGGCCGGCTTGATCGGAGAAAGGATATGGCATATTATCCCGTGCAGGGCTATTCGGTGTGATGAATCTGCTGTCGACGGTAAAGTGTGGAAAGGAGAATGGAAGATGAAGCATAGAGCAGCAGGAACAGTCGGATTTTTTCTCGTCATAGTGCTTTTAGTCAGTATTTTTGTTTCTTGTGCGGGGGGAAGAGAAAACGGGAAAGCGACGGGAGACGGAACCGACCTCCCCGGCTCCGGCGGATATGATGATCCCGACAATTACGACAGCCTTGAGGCCCGGAAATTGGTTCCCGACGATCTTCCCGGGATGGATTTTGAGGGAAGCACTTTCGTCATGGTAGCGCAAACAATGCATAAGGATGATCTGCTTGTTGAGGAGCAGTCGTCAAATCAGGTAATGAGCGCCGTCTATTCCCGTAATCGCATGATAGAGGATCGGTATCATGTCTCCTTCGAATTGATCGACTTCCCGTATGAGGACATGAATGCCTTTGTACAACAATGCTCCAGAGCGGGAGAGCAGGCGTTTGAGCTTCTCTTTGGGCAGGCAGTGGCAAACGGTTATCTTCTGATGGATGATTGCCTGATGAACTGGTATGAAATCCCGTATATCAATTTCAATAAACCGTGGTGGTCGGAATGTAATATAACCGATCTGACATATGAAGGAAAAGCGTTCAGCGTGGTGGGAGCGGTCTGTCTCTCGGCGCTGTACACCGATCAGTGCATCTTTTATGACAAAACGCTTGCCGCTTCCTATGAGCTCGGGGATCTGTATGAAATCGTCGACGCGGGAGATTGGACGTTGGATAAGCTCGAGGAGCTGACTAAGTCGATTTACATCGACGTCAATAAAAGCGGCGGGCGGGATCTTGAGGATTTCTACGGCCTGGTTATGGATCCGCATGGCGATTTGGATGCGTTTATGTGGTCCTGCGGAAACAAGATCATGGATATGAGCTCGGGGAAACCGGAACTCGTGCTGCGGAGCGAACGCATTATTGATCTCTGTGATCGGTTGAAAGAAATGTGCTATGCCACGGAAGGGATCTATACCGATGTGAACTATGTCGGAGAATACGGATATGCCGAGGGATTGGGACGCGATATGTTCCGGAACGGGAAATGCGTTTTTTGCACGACGACTCTGAATTCTTCTCTGCAATATTTCGCAGATATCGAAAACTACGGGATCATTCCATATCCCAAATGGAACGAAGCGCAGGATAATTACCAGACCCTGGTCGGCGGAAGCCACGACGTGCTGTCGGTTCTCCGGTGCGCGGTGGATACCGAGATGATCGGGATTATTACGGAGGTTCTCTGCGCCGAGACATGGAAGACTGTCGAGCCGGTTTATTATGATGTTGCGCTTAAAGTGAGGGGCGTCCGGGATGAGGACGCGGTCCGCATGATTGATTTGATTGTGGACGGCCGGATGTTTGACTTCGGCTATCTGTATGATATGTGGTATGGTTGGTCGTTCTGCTTCGAGAGGATCATCAATGACGAGCGTCTCAGCTTTGAAGTGTATTATGCTGCAAAGAGCGAGGAGGTGGAGCGTCACTATCAGTCGATCATCGATAAGTTTGAAGAGTATTTTTAAGGAGGACAGATGATGACTAAACATTTGCGGTATGTCTTTTCGGTCCTGTTGTGCTGTTTTCTCGGAGTGCTCACATCCTGCGGAAACGGTGAGAAGAGGCCGGAACCCGATACCACAAAAGAGGAAGGTTCCATTATGATGACGGATGAGCAAATTGTTTTTTCCAACCGCTATGTTTCATTGACCCTCAACCGAAAAGGGAAAATCACCTCCCTGACGGATGTCGCGTCAGGTGAGGAGCTTCTGATATCCGGGCGTCCCAACGCCGCCGCTTATCTTACCGGAAAAGGGAACGACAACAGAATTTATCCCGAAAGAGCCGAATGGGATGAAAACGGGAAAATCACGGTTACTTTCCGGAACGGCAGCCGGGCTGCGCTGTCCGTCAGCGTGTACCCCGAAATCATGGTGATCGCCGCGGAGGAGGTGCCGCAAGACTGCTATGGCATGACCTATTTTGAGCTTTCGCTGAATCCGGAAAACGCGGATCGGTTCCGCGCCTTTGGATACGCCATGAAGACAAATACGGACACGGTTTATTTTCCGAGCGATTTCGGAATGATCACGGCAAGATGCTATCCCGAAATCGGGACAGATGGCTCAAGGTTTGCCCTTGTCTGCACGCCGGTTAAAGAATTTGAAGAAACTCTTCGGATTGTGAATCAGTATATTGAACCGGGAGAAATGAACGTATCGGAAACGGGAGGCGCTTGGGCAAAAACGGCGGAGATCAATCGCAAAACCTATTCGATCCTGACGGATATCAATGCGGAGGATGTTCTGACGATCGCAAAGGATTTCCAAAGCAAAGGGATTGGTCTTGTTAACTTTCATTACGGAACCGTTTTCGTTCAGGGGGATATGACCTTTCATGAGAAATACGGCGGGGTGACGGGCTTTCGGAACAAGATCACCAATGTATTCCGGGCTTACGGTATTGACGTCGGGATGCATACCTACACCTCCTATCTTCAGCAGAGCAGCCGTTATGTTTCGGATCCCGAGTGGCAAAAGGATCTTGATATTCTCGGAAGGTATACTCTGGAGCGGGCGCTGGACAGTAGTGACAAAGTCGTGATTCTGAAGGAAGGATATGACTCCTTTTCCACGACCGTCGGATATTCGATCGAAAACAGCAGGTATCTTTTGATCGACTCCGAGATTATCGAATTCAGACGCGTATCCGACTCCGGACTGACGCTGTGCATCCGCGGGGCGCTTGGTACGAAGCCTGCTGCGCATCGGGAAGGCGCTGAGGTGCGCCATCTCGTGATGCTGTTTGACTGTCTCCGCGCAGCGCAGGGCAGTGAGCTGTTCTATCAGATTGCAAGGGATACGGCGGAGGCATATAATGCGGGGGGCTTCAGCGCGATATACTTCGATGCCATGTTCGGTACGCCGGGATATGGCTATCATGACATGGAGTACAACTTCTATTACACGGCAGAGTTTATCCGCGAGGTGTTGGCACACTGTGAAAAAGCGCCGCGTATTGAGTATTCCGTTATGCTGCCGTCTCTGTGGTATTCCCGTTCTTGTATGGGAGCGTGGGATTTTGCCACAAGAGGCTATAAGGATTATATCGGATTTCATTGCGAGGTAAATGAAGATAACGACGGCTCCTATTATCTTCCCACGACGCTTGGATGGTATAATATGTTCCCGTCCGCTTCATATTATAAGGATCCTCTTCCCGATTATCAGATCCATTATATGTTCGAGGATGATGTTGACTATCTCGGAAAAAGCATGATCGCAACCGATTCCTCACTGGCATACTGGATCAATTCGGACGGAGGGAAATATCCTGCTCTGACGAAAAACCATGACAGAATCGCGCTGTATGACAGGCTGCGTCTTGAGAACTGTTTTTCAGAGGAAATTCGCCGGCGGCTCGGAGAGGGCGAGTGGAAGCTCATTGAGAAGAACGGAAAATACGGTTTTCGACAGATGCAGTATCATCGGTCGGTGATTACTTCCGAGGAAAGCAATCGGGTCAGCGGGAGCAACCCTTTTGAGGAATCTGCTCCGGAATATATCCGTATTGAGGGGTTGTATGCCGCAAAGCCGGGCGGGCGGGAACAGCTTTTGGCAGATTTTGATGAGAACCTGCCACTCGGTGAAAATCCCCCGGCTGCCGTTGCCTTCCAAACTCCGCTTGACATTTCCGAGATTCCGGCGCTGAAGGTAAGAGTATACGGGGACGGTTCCGGCGATTATATTTCGATCCAGCTGAAGAGCGCGGTCGAAACGATCCCGGGAACGGTGGATCATCTGATCTGTCTCGATTTTACCGGATGGAGGGAAATGACGCTGGCGGAAGCCATGACGGGGATATATCCCGGCACAAGATGGTCGGAGGACTGGACGACCTATGTGCATGAGTACCGCGAGCTTTGTGCGCACGAGAAGTTGGTTTGTCTCAATGTTCGGCTGATCGGAGAATGCAAGAATGTCAGACTGGATTGGATCAAGGCTGTCGAGGCTTCCGATAATATCATTTTCAACCCTTCTCTGATCCTGAACGGAAGCAAATTGACCTTTTACTGCGAGTTGACCGCCGCTTCTTTTATTGAATTGACGGATGGTAAAGCGATGCTGTATGATGCTTACGGAAACAGTCGGGAGATTTCCTTAAGCGGAACACTCCCTGAAGTGAAGGGGGAGTACACGGGAGAACTGAACTGCAGCAGCACAACGACCGGCGAACTGCGGGCGTATGTCACGGTAGGGTTCGGAGGTGAGGAATTGTTTGATCCCTGAACAGCAGGTTCTCCCCGGAGGGGAGGATCGCTTGCTGACGATCGAAATACGCGATATCCCATTTAACCACAAAAGGAGGAGTTATCATGAGAAAACTGTCAGTTCTGTTGATTGCCGCATTAACGGTGAGCCTTCTGTTGATCCCTGCCTCGGCAGCCGATGATATCAAGCTGGATTTTTCATCGGAATCTGCGGATATCAGTATGCTGACGACAGGAGAATTTCATTATTCATGGATGCTTACCGGCGCAACGAATGCACAGGGAAGTTATCATTTTGCCAGCACCAACAACCCTGCGGCCACAGTCGATTTCTGTATTTCCGTGCTGACCGATCGCTTTTCCCCCGATCTTACGCCCTATAATACGTTGCGGATCAAATGGCTGACGAGTGCAAAGGTGGGGCTGACAAACGTGCTGGAGATTGCAGGGGAAAGCGGAGATCTGACCTTCGAGTTTGAAATCACGGATCAAAGCTATGTCTACGACCCCACTGCATTCGATGAAATCGGAAACGACGGGTTTACGGTGACCGATTTCGATATCAGCTCACTCGGCGGAAAGCTCACGGAATTCGAGCTCTTCCCCTATTATGACGATATCAATCTTCACGCATATTATTTCTATATTGAATCCATCGAATTTCTTTCCGAAACCTCCGAAAACGCCGTAACGGTTCCACCGCCGACTGCAACCGTGCCTGAGTCCGATTCCGCGGAACAGACCGAGGAACTGACGGTTCAGGAGACAACGGAGAATGAAATCCCTTCACAGACTCACGCCGGCTCCTCTGTGCCTCAAACGGGTTCCGAAAGCAGCGAAGAGGAGAAAGATGATAAAACGTTCTTTCCTCATCTTCTTCTGATCGCTGCGGGCGTGCTTGTTATCGCCGTCATTGTTGTCGTTGTGATCAAAACAAAGAAAACCGAAAAGGAGTAATGGTATGAAAAAAACCGCATTTTTATTGACAGTATTCATGTTTTTCGCAGCGTTTTCCCTGACCGCTTTCGCAGAGAATGTCGTGTTTGATTTCACGTATAATGCCGAAACCCCGAACTATTTTATTGATACTACGGGGTTAACCGGGTCGATAGCCGCTACAGCCTACGGAGATGCCGTGTCAAACTCCTATCTGATGCGGGTCGATGACAATGTTCTTGCCTACCTCCGCTGCAATCCCACAGGAGATTTCGGGTACAAGCAGCCGTCCTTCCGGATTGATCCGAACGTGGTCAATCAGGATCTGACCGGTTACCGGGAAATTGAAATCAAGTGGGCGGCGGATGACGCCTCTCTTCTGGGCAAAAAGACCGTTGTGACGATTACGACGAATCGTTCATCACAAAAAACTTTTGAACTGACGTTAAACGAGGAGCATCTTTGCGACAAGGACTTTGAAATCAGTAAAACGGCGCAGAGCTTTTCCGCCACGACTCTTGATATCTCCGATCTTGAAGGCACAATAACCGAATTTACGATCATGCCTTTTCGTGAGCTTTATGATGCGGGAGGGAACTGCGGCGCGGCAAAGTTTTATTTGCAAAGCATTGAATTGATTGAGGGGAATGCAGCGTCATCCGAACAGGAGGACGGAAGCGCGGGGGCTCCTGAAACTTCCGCTCCGCTTCTTGCCGCGGTCACGGCAGCCGTGATCGCCGGTACAGCGGCAGTTTATTTGAAGAAACGGAGATAATCGAAAGATTCCGTTTTGAAAGCAATGTTGAACGGAAAGGAAGAGGCTTTGCGGCGAAAATGCCGCAAAGCCTTTGCGGGAAAGATATGAGAATATTTGTGGGGTCACTGCAGCAGGAAACCAATACCTTCAGTACGGTTGGATGCCGGCCGGAGGATTTTGACATCGTCAGAGGCGAGGCGATGGCGGAACGAACGCCGGCAATCGGAATCTTTCGGGAGAAGGGCGCGGAGGTCATCCCGTCATATTATGCCATTGCTGTCCCATCCGGCAGAATGAAAAAGGGCGATTTTCTGATGATGGTGCGCGAAATGGAGGAGGCTCTTCGTGACGCCGGCAAGGTCGATGCCGTCTGGTTATATCTTCACGGAGCGATGGATGTGGAGGAGCTTGGCTCCGGAGAATTATATTTGCTGAAAACCCTGAGGGCTGTTACGGGAATGTCGATTCCCTATGCCGTCGCGCTTGATTTTCATGCGAATCTCTCTCCTGAAATCGTGCGATACGCAAACGTGATTCGGGGATATCGAACCGCTCCGCATCGTGATATGAAACAGACTCAGGAGCAGACAGCGAGGCTTTTGATTGCCTGTGTGGAGGGGAGGTGCCTTCCGACCCCCTGCATGGAGGTGATTCCCGTGATTCTGCCGGGAGACAGGGTGCTGACCGACTGTGAACCGTTTGCCTCTGTGAACCGGCTGATGGATGAGATGGAACAAAGGCGCGAGGTGATGAGTGTATCGGTTTTTATCGGTCAGAATTGGGCGGATACACCGAATAATCATATCAGCATCGTCGCGATCGGGGAGGAGGAGAACGCCTCCCGCTGCGTCGGACTTCTGCGAGAGAAATTGTATAAGATCCTTCCGCACTACCGAACGAATCAGGAGGGGGCGAGTCCGGCGGAGGCCCTGGAAAAAGCGAGAAAGATCAAGGGGAAGACGGTTTTTCTCAGCGATTCCGGTGATAATACGACTGCGGGCGCAAGAGGGAATCGCACCGATATGCTGTCTCTCTGCGTATCGATGGACGTGGATCATACCCTTGTTGCGGGAATTTGCCTTCCCGATCTCTGCCGTGAGGCAATGACGGAAGGAAACGGAAGCATTGAGATCGGGGGATGCGGAAAGTTTACCGTGATGAAATCCACGGAGCAGTTGCGAGGATGGGATGGCGAAAATTGCGGGAATGCAGTTTTGATTTCTGACGGGAAACGTGATGTCATTCTGACAGAGAGGAGATGCGCTTTCGTGTCGCCGGCGCAGTTTGCTTCGCTTGGGGTTGACTGTAAGAATTATGAAATTGTTGTGGTGAAGCTCGGTTATCTCTGGCCTGAGCTTTCTCAAACCGGCGGTCTGTCGATCATTGCCGTAAGCGACGGAGAAAGCTGTACCGATCTGCACAGACTTCCTTATCGCGAACTGGCAGAAGGGACGGTGTTGCTTTGATATGAAACTGCAATTCGATAATACAGGATATCTGACGGGCATCCTGCGCGACGACGGTATCAATCTTCTCGACAGAATCGCGCCTTTTGCCATTGTGACAGATGAAGAGGGAAGGGAGCTTTTCCCGATTGACTGCACATCAGGTCCGGGCGGTGCGGAAATTCGCTTTGAGGACGGTTCGTCCGTTGAGTTTTCTTTCACGTCGTTCCGGCGATATACCGTGATCCGGGTGCAGTCGGTTACCGGGAGACTCCGTCGTCTTCGTTTCGTCAACGCCGTGACGTCCGGGCGTGGGGGGACGGTTTTGGCAGGAATGGCGTTGACTGCGGAGACCAAGGCGTCAGCGCTTCCCGGATGTTCTGATGAGCTTTGGGCGGAGGGGTGTGCCCGGTTCGGGATGACGGGGTGCGCCTACGCACTGTTTGTCTGCCTCCGTCCCGAGATGAAAGAGATTATGCAGGAAATCACGACGACGCAGCTTGTCAATATTCCGTATTCTCCGATCGGCGGCGCATTTGCCGCAGATAATCCTGCCGTTCGGGGCTCTTATATTTTCAACTACGATGGCGTTACCGAGACGACCGCCGATCGCTGGATCCGGGCTGCCGAGGCAATCGGAGCGACCCAGATCGATTATCATATCGGGCAGAGTCTGCGCTTCGGGGATTGCGCACCGTCTCCCGCATGCTATCCGGATGGATATGCTTCCCTGAAGGGAGGGGTCGATCGGTTGCATGAAGCAGGTTTGTCGGCAGGACTCCATACATATGCTTTTTTTGTGGCACCTGATTCCGGATTCGTAACGCCGGTTCCCGACAAGGGGCTGGGGGCGGCTCATTTGTTTACGCTGCTTGAAGAAATAAATGAGGAACAGACGGATTTTCAGGTGGAAGAATCCACGAAGGATATCAGTACGATCACGGGCTTCTGCGTTCGGAATACCGTATATCTGAATATTGATGACGAAATTATTCGCTTCGGTGCGGTCGGGGAAAACGGCTTCAGCGCCTGCGAACGAGGGGCGCTCGGTACGCAGAAGACGTTTCACAAAAAAGGCAGCACCGTCAAGCATATCAAGGGGTGCTTCGGACTTTTCGCTCCGGATCCCGATACCGAACTGTTTGTCAAGGTGGCGGAGTCGACGGCAAATGCTTTTCGGCTCGGTGGCTTTGATATGATCTATCTTGATGCGCTGGATGGGGCGGATTTGCTGGCGGGAGAGGAATACGCATGGTATTATGCGGCAAAATTCGTCTTCGAATTGGTGAAACGGTTGGATAGACCTGCCATACTCGAAATGAGCATCATGTATCATAATCTTTGGTATCTTCGCTCACGGATGGGTGCGTGGGATCATGCGACCAGAGGATATAAAAGATTGATCGATGCCCATAACCGCAACAATCGACGGATGGAGGAGGAATGTCTGCTTCCGCATACTCTTGGTTGGTATCATTTCGGCAGCATATCTGCCGAAACCTGTTGTATTGAGGAACGAGGCTTTTCTGACGATTATGAATATCTCTGCAAAACCGCGCTGATCAGCGGAGATTCGCTGGCATTCACCGATTTTTCGCCGTCGATGTTTGAAACTGTCGATGAGGCTCGTCGCAACGCGGAGATCATCCGGCGGTATGAACGGCTGCGCCTGTCCGGGAAATTTCCAAAGGAGTCGGCGCCGAGCGGAGAATGCATTCTATGCGGAGACGCGCTTGTTCCGGTTGAATACCGATCGATTGTGCTGGAGGAGGGACAGCACACCATTTTGCTTGATAATCGGGAGCTGATGCTCCTGCGCGCAGAAAACCGCCCGATAGCCGATGTGAGCCGGGAGGAGATCGAAGTGCTGACTGCGGAACAGATCCCCGGAATGCGGGTGTTTTCCTCGCTGAATGTCAAAACAGAGGTGACGGAGGACGATGATCCGATGACCGGAAGATGTATGCGGATGCGGCTGGAGCGCAAATCGGGACGGTGCGGCTACGGCAGAGCAGAGCTGCGATATCCGACACCGAAGGATTTGAAGGGAAGGCCCGCTCTGACCTTTATGCTGAAGGGCGATGGGAAGGGGGAACTTCTGAATGTCCAGCTTCGGAGCCCGCGTCATACGAACAGCGGGACCTTTGACCGCACCGTTTTGATCGATTTTTCGGGGTGGAAGCGCATTGTTCTGACCGAGACAAATGCGGCAACGCTGTATGACTATGAATGGCCCTTCAGCGGCGGAGGACATTATGTCAAACCGGAGGTCGATCCGCTGTTTGACATCTCCCCCGCCCGAGATGCGGAAACTGAGGCGGAAATTGATTGGTATGATTCCATGAAAAACGCCGGGATCTATCAAATTCTGCGTGAAAAGGTCGACTTTTCCCAAATTGAGAGTTTGTCATTTTGGGTCAACGGCATGAAGCCGGGGGAATCCTACGATCTTTGTGTTGCGGACGTTAAAGCGTGCCCGATTCTTCTTCCGGTATGCAAAGAGCTCACGATCATGGGGGACGGTATCCGGATTATGTCCGCCGGTCTTCCCCCTCTCTCCTACGCCGAGTGGCGAAACGGTGCGCTCTTCGTCTTCGACGGGGAGGGGAAGGCGATCCCGACAAGCGCCCCGGTGCTTCCGATGGCGGCGGCGCTCTCTTCCGTTACCGCAGAGGTGCCGAAGGGCTGTCGGATCAAGCTGACCTACGGTCTGAAACGCTGAATGGAATCGAGCGGCTGCCCGCCGTGCGGCGGGCAGGCGCTTTGCGCTTAATTCTCCGATTATTTTCGAAAACGGATTGACTTTTGGCCGCCTTGTGTGCTATAATAGGACAAGTAGAGGTTTTCCGCAACTGACGGAGGGGTGGGCTACCACCGGGGAACGGGAAATAATATTGCCGACCGTCTGGGCAGTTTTGCACATACCGCAAGACTGCCCGCTTTTTTTGTTCGCGGACAAGCCTCACAGCGCAATTTATTTCGAAGGAGCTCGGTCATGAAAAAGAAAGTCGGAATTCTGATGGGGAGCGACAGTGATCTTCCCGTCGCGGAAAAAGCGGTCCATGTGCTGAAGGAATACGGCATCCCCTTTGAGGTGCATGTCTACTCGGCGCACAGAACGCCTGCGGAAGCAAAGGAATTTGCGGAAAAAGCCCGTGAAAGGGGCTTCGGAGCGATTATCGCGGCGGCGGGGATGGCGGCGCATCTGGCAGGCGCGATCGCGGCGAATACCACCCTCCCCGTGATCGGGATTCCGATCAAAGCAAAGAATCTGGACGGTCTTGACGCGCTGCTGTCGACGGTGCAGATGCCGACCGGTATGCCGGTGGCGACGGTGGCGATCGACGGCGCGGCCAATGCGGCACTGCTTGCCGTGCAGATTCTTGCGATCTCGGACGAGTCGCTCGCTGCCCGTCTTGACGAGGCCAGAAAGGCGGGCGCCGCCGCCGTGCTTGAGAAAAACCGCGCGGTCGAGGCGCGCTTCGCCGCCGAATAAAGCCCCCCCTGCGGGGCGCAGTGCGGCGCTTTGACGCCGCCTTAACGGGAATACCGAATCCAACAGAGAAAACGGAAGGAACAGGATCATGGAAAAAAGAGAACAGATTTACGAGGGAAAAGCCAAGAAGGTCTTTGCCACGGATGACGCGGAGCTGGTGATCGTCTCCTACAAAGACGACGCGACGGCCCTTGACGGCCTGAAGAAGGGGACCATTGCGGGAAAGGGCGCGGTCAATAACCGGATGTCCAACTTTCTGATGCAGATCCTTGAGAAGGAAGGCGTCCCGACTCATTTCGTCAAGGAGCTTTCCGATCGGGAAACGGTGGTGAAAAAGGTCTCGATCGTCCCTCTCGAGGTGATTATCCGCAATATTTCGGCAGGCTCCTTTGCCAAGCGCTACGGCGTGGAGGAGGGCATCGTCTTTGACGCGCCGACCATCGAGTTTTCCTATAAGAACGATGAGCTGCATGATCCGCTGATCAATTCCTACCATGCCGTTGCGCTGAAGCTGGCGACCTCCGCGGAGATCGATCGGATCAAGGAGATGGCCTTCAAGGTGAATTCGGTGCTGCGGGAATACTTCCTCCGCCTCGGTGTCAAGCTGGTCGATTTCAAGCTCGAGTTCGGCCGTCTTCCCGACGGTACGATCGTGCTGGCCGATGAAATTTCGCCCGACACCTGCCGCTTCTGGGACAGCAAGACCAACGAGAAGCTCGATAAGGATCGCTTCAGACGGGATATGGGCGGCGTAGAAGACGCCTACCGCGAAATGATGAAGCGTGTCTTCGGCAGCTGCTGACCGGAGACGCAAAGGACAGCAACGGACAGAAATCTATATACGGGGTTCGGGATAGCGTGCTATGAGTAATTTGAAGGAAGAATGCGGCGTATTCGGAATATATGCGGGAGAGACCTGCGATCTGGCCTCCGACGTCTACTGCGGACTGTTTTCGCTTCAGCACCGCGGGCAGGAGAGCTGCGGAATCGTGATCAATGACGACGGGCTCTTTACCGCCTACAAGGACAACGGGCTGGTGAACGACGTCTTTTCCCCCGATCGGCTTGCGGCGCTCGGCAACGGAAATATTGCGGTCGGACACGTCCGCTACGGGACGACGGGAGGCAATGCCAGAGAAAATGTGCAGCCGATCGTGGTCAATCACATCAAGGGCAGAATGGCGCTGGCGCACAACGGCAATCTCGTCAATTCCTATGAGCTGCGCTCGGCGCTTGAGTTGGATGGCTCCATCTTCCATACCACAAGCGATACCGAGGTGATCTCTTATATCATCACAAAGGAGCGCCTCAGCGCGCCGACCATCGAGGAGGCGGTCAACCGTGCGATGAACCGCATTGCCGGCGCCTATTCCCTTGTGATGATGTCGCCGCAGAAGCTGATTGCCGTGCGGGACGAAAACGGCTTCCGCCCCCTCTGCTACGGCAAGACCCCCGACGGCAAATACGTCGTCGCCTCCGAGAGCTGCGCGCTTGACGCGGTGGGAGCGACGATGATCCGGGACGTCGAGCCGGGGGAGATCGTTATCTTCGACCGCAGCGGTGTCAGGAGCATCCGCGATCATTGCGGGAAGCGCAAGCCCTCCCTCTGCGTCTTCGAATATATCTATTTTGCGCGCCCCGATTCTGTCATCGACGGCTGCAACGTTCATGCCGCACGCTCAAGGGCCGGGGCGTTTCTGGCGCTGGAGCATCCGGTTCAGGCCGATATCGTCGTCGGCGTGCCCGATTCCGGCATCGACGCCGCCATCGGCTATTCCAAGCAGTCGGGCATTCCGTATGAAATGGGCTTTGTCAAGAGCAAGTATATTGCCCGCACCTTTATTGCGCCGGGACAGAAATCGCGGGAGAGCAAGGTCAAGCTGAAGCTCAACCCGATCTCCGAGACGGTAAGGGGCAAGCGGGTGGTGCTGATCGACGACTCGATTGTGAGAGGGACGACCAGCGCCCGCATCGTCCGGCTTCTGCGGGAGGCCGGCGCGAAGGAGGTCCATATGCGGATCTCCGCGCCCCCCTTCCTCAACCCCTGCTATTACGGGACAGACATCGATTCCCGAGAGAATCTGATCGCCTGCAGTCATACCGTGAAGGAGACGGCTGAGATCATCGGCGCAGACAGCCTCGGCTACCTCAGCGTCGAGAGCGTGCGGAAGATCGCCAGGGGCATGGAGGAGGGCGGCTACTGTACCGCCTGCTTCAGCGGGGAATACCCCACCGAGATCCCGAAGGAAACCAACAAAAACCGCTTCGAGAGAAAGATTTCGGACTCTCAATGAGCGAAAGGAAAGGGAACAATGATGAAAAGCTACAGCGAGAGCTATAAAAACGCCGGCGTGGATATTACGGCCGGATACCGCGCGGTCGAGCTGATGAAGAAGCATATCGCGCGCACCAGAACCGAGGGCTGCCTTGACGATATCGGCGGATTCGGCGGCTGCTTCGGGCTTCCGGTCAAGGGCATGGAGGAGCCTGTCCTGGTTTCGGGGACCGACGGCTGCGGCACGAAGGTCAAGCTGGCGATCCTGACCGACCGTCACGATACCATCGGCATCGACGCGGTGGCAATGTGCGTCAACGATATCATCTGCGTCGGCGCAAGACCGCTGTTTTTCCTTGACTACATCGCCTGCGGAAAGAATATCCCCGAAAAGATCGCCGCAATCGTATCGGGCGTGGCGGAGGGCTGCGTGCAGGCCGGCGCAGCGCTCATCGGCGGCGAGACGGCGGAGCATCCCGGACTGATGCCGCCGGAGGACTACGATCTGGCGGGCTTTGCCGTCGGGATTGTCGATCGGAAGAAAATCCTCGACAAGAACGCGGCAAGAGCGGGCGATGCGGTGCTGGCGCTTCCCTCGTCCGGGATTCACAGCAACGGCTTCTCCCTCTGCCGCAAGGTCTTCGATATCGACGGCAACAGCCCTGCGCTTTATCAGTCGAGGGAGGAGCTTGGCGGCAAAACGGTGGCGCAGACCCTCCTTACCCCGACCAAAATCTATGTCAAGCCGGTGCTGGCGCTGCTTGAAAAGGTCACGGTACACGGCATCTCCCACATCACGGGAGGCGGCTTCTATGAGAACATCCCGCGCAGCATCCCCGACGGGCTGGGCGCGGTGATCGATCGCGCCGCGGTGCGGGTGCTGCCGATCTTCGATCTGATCGCGAAGACGGGCGGCATCCCGGAGCGCGATATGTTCAACACCTTCAATATGGGAGTCGGAATGTGTCTGACCGTGCCGAAGGACGAGGCGGATACCGCCCTTGCGGTGTTGAGAGAGCAGGGGGAGGACCCCTACGTCATCGGAGAGCTTGCCGTCTCCGACGAGAAGCTCACGATCCGCTGAGAGGTGATGATATGAACAAGACCGGAATCGTCGTCCTGATCTCGGGCGGGGGCACCAATCTGCAGGCGCTGATCGACGCCGAGCGGAGCGGACGTCTCCCGGCGGGACAGATCGTGGGAGTGATTTCCTCCTCCCCCGCCGCATACGGCCTGGAGCGCGCCAAGCTCGCGGGGATTCCCTCCGCGGTGGTCGACCGCCGGGCAGTCGGCACGCAGGAGGCGTTTGAAGCGCGGCTGCTGTCGCTGATCGAATGCTTCGGCGGGGAGCTGATCGTGCTGGCGGGCTTTATGTCGATCCTCAGCGGAGACTTTACCGCTCGGTATCCCGAACGGATCATCAATGTCCATCCCTCCCTGATCCCCTCCTTCTGCGGGAAGGGATATTACGGACTGAAGGTACACGAGGCGGCGCTGGCCTACGGCGTCAAGGTGACCGGCGCGACGGTTCACTTCGTCAACGAGGTGACCGACGGCGGCAGAATTCTGCTCCAGAAGGCGGTCTGCGTTGAGGAGGGCGATACCCCGCAGATCCTTCAGCAGCGCGTGATGCGGGAGGCGGAATGGATCATTCTGCCGCAGGCGGTGCAGATGGTTGCAAATGAAATCATGCTTCAAAAGGAGAACGGCTGACATGGCAGCATATGAGATAGAACGGCTTCTGAAAGAGAATTCCTACCCCGGCCGCGGGATCATCATCGGACAGTCCCCCGACGGGAAAAAGGCGATGATCGCCTATTTTATCATGGGGCGAAGCGAAAACAGCCGCAATCGGGTGTTCGAGTGCTTTGAGGACGGGATGAGGACCCGCGCCTTTGACGAATCGAAGCTCTCCGACCCCAGTCTTATCATCTATAATCCCTTCCGTCATACCGTCTGCACCGACATCATCACAAACGGCGATCAGACCGACACGATCTATGACGCATTGAAGGAGGGACGCAGCTTCGAGGACGCCCTCAGATTGCGGGAATTCGAGCCGGATGCGCCGAACTATACGCCGAGGATCTCCGGCATCGCCTACTATTCCTTCAAGCGGCAGGTCTTCACCTATAAGCTCTCGATCCTCAAGAGCGCAGACGGAAACCCCGCCTCCTGCCGCCGCTTTTTCTATGAGTATCCCCCTCTGCCCGGCGTCGGACATTTTATCCACACCTATCGCTGCGACGGAAATCCCATCCCCTCCTTCTGCGGAGAGCCGGAGGAAATCGCCCTTCCCGATACCGCGGAGGAGCTGGCGAAGACGCTGTGGGGCAGCCTCAACGAGAGCAATAAGGTCTCGCTTTACGTCCGGTCCGTCCCGCTTGACGGAAGCAAGCCCACCGAGCTTGTGATCAACAAGAATTCCTGATTATTTCGGAGCAAGGAGTAGTGCCAATGAACGAATTTCAGCTGAAATACGGGTGCAATCCCAACCAGAAGCCCTCCCGCATCTATATGGACAACGGGGAGGAGCTGCCGATCGAGGTGCTGTCCGGCCGACCCGGCTACATCAATTTTCTTGACGCCTTCAATTCCTGGCAGCTCGTGCGGGAGCTGAAGGAGGCGACGGGGCTTCCCTCCGCGACCTCCTTCAAGCACGTCAGCCCCACCTCCGGCGCCGTCGCCGTTCCGCTCTCCGCGGAACTGAAGCGGGCCTGCTTCGTCGACGATATCGAGGGGCTGGACGACTCCCCCCTGGCCTGCGCCTATGCCCGTGCAAGAGGCACGGACAGAATGTCCTCCTTCGGGGACTGGATCGCGCTCTCCGACGTCTGCGACGCTGTCACCGCCTCCCTGATCAAGCGGGAGGTCTCCGACGGAATCATTGCGCCGGGCTATACCCCCGAGGCGCTGGAGCTTTTGCGGAGCAAGCGCAAGGGAAGCTACAATATCGTGAAGATCGATCCCTCCTATCGCCCCGCTCCCATCGAGCGGAAGCAGGTCTTCGGCATCACCTTTGAACAGGGACGGAACGACTTTCGGATCAACGAAGCGCTGCTCTCCGAAATCGTGACGAAGAACAAGACGCTGCCGACCGACGCGGTGCGGGATCTGATCGTCTCGCTTATCACCCTGAAATACACCCAGTCGAACTCGGTCTGCTATGCCCGCGACGGACAGGCGATCGGGGTGGGCGCAGGCCAGCAGTCGCGGATTCACTGTACCCGTCTGGCGGGCGGGAAGGCCGATACATGGCATCTGAGACAGTATGAGAAGGTGCTTTCGCTCCCCTTCCGCTCCGATCTCGGCCGCGCCGACCGCGACAACGTCATAGACGGCTATATCAATCGGAACGAGGAGGATGTCTGCGCCGACGGCGTATGGCAGCGCTATTTTGAGCGCCGCCCCGAGCCGCTGACCGAGCGGGAGGCGGCGGATTATCTCTCCTCCATCCGCGGCGTATCCCTCGGCTCCGACGCCTTCTTCCCGTTCAGCGACAACATCGAGCGGGCAAGGCGCAGCGGCGTTTCCTATATCGCCGAGCCGGGCGGCTCGATCCGCGACGACGCCGTCATCGCGTGCTGCGACCGCTACGATATGGTCATGGCCTTCACCGGCATGAGACTGTTCCATCACTGATCGGGTCGGGAGGGAAGCCATGGATATTCTGGTAATCGGCGGAGGCGGCCGTGAACACGCCATCATTAAAAAACTGAAGGGCTGCGACGGGGTCGATACTGTGTATGCTCTGCCGGGCAACGCCGGTATGGAGGGGGACGCGGTCTGCGTCCCGATCGGCGCGAAGGATCTTGACGGGATCGTCGCCTTTGCGCTGGAAAAGAAGATCGGATACGCAGTGGTCGCTCCCGATGATCCCCTTGTGCTGGGGGCGGTCGACCGCCTTTCCGATGCCGGCGTGAAGTGCTTCGGCCCGAATGCCGCCGCCGCGCAGATCGAGGGAAGCAAAATCTTTGCCAAGAATCTGATGAAGAAATACGGCATTCCGACGGCGGCCTATGAGACGTTTGACAACGAGGCGGAGGCGGAGGCCTATCTGAACACCGTCTCATATCCGGCGGTCATCAAGGCCGACGGGCTGGCGCTCGGCAAGGGCGTGACTATTGCCGCTTCGAAGGAAGAGGCGGTGTCGGCGCTCCGCTCGATGATGGAGGACAAGGTCTTCGGGGAGAGCGGCTCGCGCGTGGTCATCGAGGAGTTTCTGACAGGCCCTGAGGTATCGGTGCTGGCTTTTACCGACGGGAAAACCATTAAGCCGATGGTCTCCTCGATGGATCATAAAAGAGCCCATGACGGGGACGAAGGGCCGAATACCGGCGGAATGGGAACCGTCGCGCCGAATCCCTATTATACCGAAGAGATCGCGGAGCGCTGTATGCAGACCATCTTCCTGCCCACCGTGAAGGCGATGAACAGCGAGGGACGGTGCTTTAAGGGTTGCCTTTATTTCGGGCTGATGCTTACCCCGGACGGCCCGAAGGTCATCGAGTACAACTGCCGCTTCGGTGATCCCGAGACCCAGGTGGTGCTGCCGCTGCTTAAGAGCGATCTCTTTGCGATCATGCGGGCCACCACCGACGGCACGCTCGACCGCACCGAGGTGCTGTTCTCGAAGGAGTCGGCCTGCTGCGTGATCGTTGCTTCCGAGGGTTATCCGAGGAAATATGAAAGCGGCTTTCCGCTGACCCTTCCCGCCGATACCGGGAGGGATTTCACCTTTGTCGCAGGCGCGAAGCGGAACGAGGCGGCAGAGCTGGTCAGCGCGGGGGGGCGTGTCGTCGGCGTGACGTCGGTCAGACCGACGCTGTCCGAGGCGATTGACGCCGCGTACCGAAGGACGGAACAGGTCGGTCTTGCAAACGGTTATTTCCGACGCGATATCGGAAAACGGGCGCTGGAAGCCAAAGAATAAACGATACGGAGAGAGTTCATGGTCTACAGATTATATGTTGAGAAAAAGCCGGGGCTGGACAACGAGGCCGCGGCGCTGGCGGAGGATATCCGCTCCTTCCTCGGAATCGGATCGCTGACAAAGCTGCGCCTCTTCAACCGCTACGATGTGGAGAATATTTCGGAGGAGCTGCTACTTTCCTGCCGCGATACCGTTTTTTCCGAGCCGCAGCTTGATACCGTGACGGAATCGCTTCCGGAGGAGGAGGCGGCGGTGATCGCCGTCGAATATCTGCCGGGTCAGTTCGACGCCAGAGCCGATTCCGCGGCACAGTGCATCCAGATCATCTCCAAGGCGGACCGCCCGGAGGTCAGAACCGCCAGGATCTATCTCCTGTACGGCGCGCTGACCGCCGAGGAGATCGACGCCGTCAGAAAATATGTCATCAACCCCGTCGAGAGCCGCGAGGCATCCCTTGCGCTGCCTGCCACCCTCAAGGCTGAGTACGCCGTTCCGACCGAGGTGCAGACCCTGACCGGCTTCACCTCCCTTGACGACCGGCAGCTTGCCGATTTCGTCGCGGAAAAAGGGCTGGCAATGGATCTTGACGATATCCGCTTCTGCCGTGATTATTTCAGAACCGAGCGGCGCGACCCCACCATTACCGAGATCCGCATGATCGATACCTATTGGTCGGATCACTGCCGTCATACCACCTTTCTCACGACCATTGACCGTGTCTGCTTTGATGATCCGATGATCGAGAAGGCCTATCTCGATTATCTGTCGGTGCGGCGGGAGCTTGGCAGGACAAAGCCGGTCAACCTGATGGACGTGGCGACGCTGGCGGTGCGCTGGCTGAAGAAGAACGGGAAGCTCGATCGCCTCGACGAGTCGGAGGAGATCAACGCCTGCACCGTCAGGATCACCGTGACGGTCGACGGCAAGGAAGAGCCGTGGCTGCTTCTCTTCAAGAACGAGACCCATAATCACCCTACTGAGATCGAGCCGTTCGGCGGCGCCGCCACCTGTATCGGCGGCGCGATCCGCGATCCCTTGTCCGGACGTGCCTATGTCTACGGCGCGATGCGTCTGACCGGCGCCGCCGATCCGCTGACGCCGGTCGAAAAGACCCTCCCCGGCAAGCTGCCGCAGAGGAAGATCGTGACCACCGCTGCCGCCGGCTATTCCTCCTACGGAAACCAGATCGGTCTTGCGACGGGACAGGTGGACGAGCTGTATCATGAAGGCTACGCCGCCAAGCGGATGGAGATCGGCGCAGTTATCGCCGCCGCTCCCGCCGAAAATGTGCGTCGGGAGCGCCCCGCGCCGGGAGACGCCGTCATTCTGCTCGGCGGACGGACGGGTCGTGACGGCTGCGGCGGCGCGACAGGCTCCTCGAAATCCCATAATCTCCGGTCCCTCGAAAGCTGTGGCGCGGAGGTGCAGAAGGGCAACGCGCCGGTCGAGCGCAAGCTCCAGCGCCTTTTCCGCGATCCCGAAGCCTCCCGCCTGATCAAGCGCTGCAATGATTTCGGCGCGGGCGGTGTTTCGGTGGCGATCGGAGAGCTTGCCGACGGACTTTTCATCGATCTCAATACCGTCCCCAAAAAATACGAGGGGCTTGACGGCACCGAGCTTGCCATCAGCGAATCGCAGGAGAGAATGGCGGTCGTGGTGGACGCGAAGGATGTCTCACGCTTCCTTGAGCTTGCCGATCGGGAGAACCTTGAGGCGACCGTGGTGGCGGAGGTCACCGCCGCTCCCCGCCTTGTGATGGAATGGAACGGCAAGCGTATTGTCGATCTGTCGCGGGAATTTCTCAACTCCAACGGCGCGGAAAAGCATATTGAGATTGCCGTCGCCGCCCCGCAGGATTATCGGAAGGAGATCCCCTCCGATTTTGCCGACGGAATGAGGGCGCTGGCCTCCGATCTCAACGTCTGCTCCAAGCGCGGGCTTTCGGAGCGCTTCGATTCGACCATCGGCGCGGGCACGGTCATGATGCCCTTCGGCGGAAAGCATCAGCTGACCCCGTCGCAGGCCATGGTCACCCTGATCTCGGTCGAACAGGGGCATACTGACGACTGTTCGCTGATGGCATGGGGCTTCAACCCTTACATTTCCGAAAAGAGCCCCTATCACGGCGCGTATCTGGCCGTGGTGGAGTCGGTCTCCAGGCTGATCGCCGCCGGCGCTTCCTTCTCGGAGGTCTATCTGACCTTCCAGGAGTATTTTGAAAAGCCGATGAAGGATCCCGGGCGCTGGGGCAAGCCGCTTGCCGCTCTGCTCGGCGCGTTCGAGGCGCAGAAGGAGCTCGGCATCGGTGCGATCGGCGGAAAGGACTCCATGAGCGGCAGCTTCGAGAAGCTCGATGTGCCGCCGACGCTGGTTTCCTTTGCCGTGACCACCGCTGTCACCGACGATATCCGGTCAAACTGCTTCCAGAAAGCGGGAAGCACCGTCTGGTTGCTGACCCCCGCCCTTGATGAGCGCGGGCTGCCCGATCCGGAATCGCTGATCTCGCTCTTCCGACAGGTCAGGAAACTTTCGGAGGAGGGCGCGGTGCTGTCTGCCTACACCCCCGGCTACGGCGGTGTGGCGGAGGCGGTCATGAAGATGTGCTTCGGGGAGGGACTGTCCTTCACCTTCGACGAGTCGATCCGGGCGGAGGAACTGTTTGGCTATTGCTACGGCAGCTTCCTGCTGGAGCTGCGGGACGGCTTCTCTGCGGGACGACGGCTCGGACGGGTGGAAAACGACGGGCTTCTCCGCTTCGGGGACTCCGTCATCTCCTTTGACGAGCTGCTTCCGCTCTATGAAAATAAGCTCGAGCCGGTCTTCCCCTGCAATATCCCGACGCAGGCGGAAAAGCCGCCGCGCTATACCTATACCGGAGGGCGCAAAGCCTACTGCTCGCAGACCTTTGCCAAGCCCCGCGTGCTGATCCCGGTCTTCCCGGGCACCAACTGCGAATACGATTCCGCCAAGGTCTTTGCCGACGCGGGCGCCGTTCCGGAAATTTTCGTGATCAATAACCTCACCTCCGGTGGGATCACCGAATCGGTCTCTGCTTTTGCCGAAAAGACGGCTGCCTCCCAGATCGTCTTTATCCCCGGCGGTTTTTCGGGCGGAGACGAGCCCGACGGCTCCGGCAAGTTCATCACCGCCTTCTTCCGCAATCGCGAGGTGAAGAACGCCGTGACCGAGCTGCTCGATTCCCGCATGGGTCTGATGGCGGGGATCTGCAACGGCTTCCAGGCGCTGATCAAGCTGGGGCTTGTTCCCTACGGTCGGATCATCGATCCCGATGAAAGCTGCCCGACCCTCACCTACAATACCATCGGACGGCATCAGTCAAGGCTGGTCCGCACCCGCATCGCCTCCAATCTTTCCCCGTGGCTGTCGGAGGTGGAGCCCGGCGACATCATCACCGTTCCGATCTCCCACGGAGAGGGGCGCTTCATCGCGCCGGACGGCATGATCGCGGCGCTTGCGGAGGCGGGACAGATCGCCACGCAGTATGTCGATCTCGACGGGGAGCCGACCTATGACATCCGCTTCAACCCGAACGGCTCTTTCGACGCGGTGGAGGGAATCACCAGCCCGGACGGCCGGGTATTCGGAAAGATGGGACATTCCGAGCGCATCGGACGCGGACTTTACCGCAACGTGGCGGGGAATTTCGAAATCGGAATGTTCCGCAGCGCAGTCAGATATTTCAGTCTCTGAAACAGCAAGGGGGTATTCTATGGCATACTTATCGGATATTGAGATCGCACAGTCGGTCACGCCGAAGCCGATTGCCGAGATCGCAAAGGCGCTGGGCATCGATCCCGAAGGGATCGAGCCTTACGGAAAATATAAAGCGAAGCTCCCTCTGTCGCTCCTCGGCGGAGCGGGGAAGCGGGGCAAGCTGATCCTGGTCACCGCCATTACTCCGACGCCGGCGGGGGAGGGGAAGACCACCACTACGATCGGACTGGCCGACGGGCTGCGCCGTATCGGGAAGAAATCGGTCGTTGCTCTCCGCGAGCCCTCCCTCGGGCCTGTGTTCGGCGTGAAGGGCGGGGCAGCGGGCGGCGGCTACGCACAGGTCATCCCGATGGAAGATATCAATCTCCATTTTACGGGGGACTTCCATGCGATCTCGGCGGCGAACAACCTGCTGGCCGCTATGATCGATAATCACATCTATCAGGGCAATGCCTTCGGCCTCGATCCGCGGCGGATTACCTGGCGCCGCTGCGTCGATATGAACGACAGGCAGCTTCGCTTCGTCGTCGACGGCCTCGGCGGACGGGTCAACGGCGTTCCGCGGGAGGACGGCTACGATATTTCGGTCGCCTCCGAGATCATGGCGGTGCTTTGCCTGTCTCGATCGCTTGCCGATCTGAAGGAGCGCCTCCGCGCGATCATCGTCGGCTATACCTATGACGAAAAGCCGGTCACGGCGGGCGATCTCAAGGCGGCGGGCGCGATGGCGGCGCTGCTCAAGGACGCAATCAAGCCGAATCTCGTGCAGACGCTGGAGGGAACGCCCGCCATCGTCCACGGCGGACCGTTTGCCAATATCGCCCACGGCTGCAATTCGATTCTTGCGACGGAGGCGGCGCTGAAATTCGGGGATTACGCCGTTACCGAGGCCGGCTTCGGCGCGGATCTCGGCGCGGAGAAATTCTTCGATATCAAATGCCGCACCGCGGGGCTCGTTCCCGACGCGGTGGTGGTGGTGGCGACGGTGCGGGCGCTGAAGATGCACGGCGGTGCACTGAAGTCGGAGCTGGGGGAGGAAAACCTCGAAGCGCTGGAAAAGGGGCTTCCCAACCTGCTCCGTCACGTTTCCAATATCCAAAACGTCTATCATCTGCCGGCCGTGGTGGCGATCAACCGCTTCCCGACCGATACCGACCGGGAGCTGAAGCTCGTCAAGGATCGTTGCGACGCGCTCGGCGTCAACGCCGTTCTCTCCGATGTGTGGGGGAAGGGCGGAGAGGGCGGAATTGCGCTGGCGGAAGCCGTCGCTGCGCTCTGCGACACCGACGCCCCGCCCCCCTTCTCCTTCAGCTATCCCCTTGAGCTTGGGATCGCGGAGAAAATTGAGGCGGTCGTCCGCCGGGTTTACGGCGGTGAGGGGATCAATCTCCTGCTGGCGGCAGCCAAGCAGATCGAACGCCTGACCGGGCTCGGCTTCGACAGGCTTCCGGTCTGTATCGCCAAGACGCAGTATTCCTTCTCCGATGACATGACGCGGCTCGGCGCGCCGAGCGGCTTTACGGTTACCGTCAAGAATGTCCGTGTTTCGGCGGGTGCAGGCTTCCTTGTCGTTCTGACGGGCGATATCATGACCATGCCGGGGCTGCCGAAGACGCCTGCCGCCGAGCGGATCGATATCGACGAAAACGGCAGGATCACCGGCCTGTTCTGATTCCGAAGGAGATCGATATGGAGAAGCTGTATCTTTGGGAAAAGGGAAAAACTCCGTATTTCCGGGAGGAGTACGGGCAGGAGGAGCCGAATCTTGCGCCCTTTTTGCTCAACAACGGCAAGAAGAACGGCTGCGTGATCGTATGCCCCGGCGGAGCATACTGCATGAAAGGGCTTCATGAGGGGGATCCTGTCAGCCGGCGGCTCAATACCCTCGGGGTAAGCGCCTTTACCCTGGAATATCGGATCGCCCCTTATCGCTACCCTGCCGTGACGGGAGATCTGCTGCGGGCGATCCGCTACCTCCGCTATCACGCCGATGCGCTGGGGATCGACCCCGAAAAGATCGCGGTCCTCGGATTTTCGGCAGGGGGACATCTTGCCGTCTCCTCGCTCTGTACCTTTGACTACGGACGGGAGGACGGCGACGAGATCGACCGGGTCAGCGCAAGGCCGGACGCGGCGATCCTCTGCTATCCCGTCGTCACCCTCGGCCGCTATACCAACCGTCCCTCGCGGGACAACCTGATCGGAGGACTGCCCGACGAGGAGGAGCTGGAGCGCCGTCTGTCAGGGGAGCTGGCGGTGCGGGAGGATACTCCGCCCTGCTTCCTCTGGCACACCCAGAACGATGCAGGCGTGCCGGTGTACAATTCGCTGCAGCTGTATCAGGCGCTTTGCGAGAAGAATATACCCTCGGAGCTGCACGTCTTTCCCTTCGGTCCGCACGGCATGGGGCTGGCGGAGGAGGATAAAAGCGTGTCGCAATGGGTAGCGCTGCTCGGTAGATGGCTTGATTTGATGGGATTTGTGAAATAAAATCCGAAAAAAACATGAAAAAGCTATTGCATTATCGGAAAAAGTATGCTATAATAGCAATAGAATAAGATTAGGAGTTTAAGAGTAGGTTCGTGCCTGCTCTTAAACTTTTGTTCGGGACAATTTTCCCCGGGCGGAAAGGACGAGCGGATGGCAAATTCTCATAAGAATATCGCCGAGACGGTGGCGGACGGAATCCGGGCCTGCGTCGAGGAACAGGGCTGCATCCTCTGGGACGTCGAGTATCTCAAGGAGGGCGCAAGGCAGATCCTCCGGGTCACGATCGATCGGGAGGACGGGGTGGATATCGACCGCTGCGAAGCAGTCCACCGTGCGATCGATCCCCTTCTTGACGAGCTTGACCCGATTCCGGTTGCCTATTATCTCGAGGTCTCCTCGCCGGGGCTGGAGCGGGAGCTGCGGCTGCCCTTTCATTACGCCTATGCCGTCGGGAAGCGGGTGGATCTGAAATTCTATACTGCCCTTGACGGAGCAAAGCAGCTGACGGGTGTTCTGTCCGACTGCAGCGAGGAGGGCGTAGTGGTGGACGGCAAGCGGATTCCCTTTGATAAAATCGCCAAAGCCAATATCCATTTTGATTTTCAGGATGAAGAAAGAAACTGAATCGGAGGAAACGAAAAAATAAAATGAATACCGAATTTTTTGAAGCACTCGATCTGCTGGAAAAGCAGAAGGGAATCCCCAAGGAATATATGATGGAAAGAGTGGAGGCGGCGCTTCTGAGCGCGTTCAAGCGCGATCAGGGCGGAACGGGGAACGTCAGAATCCTGCTCGATCCCGTGAAGAAGGACGTGAAGATGTTCCGTCAGTATGACATTGTCGAGGAGGTCGAGGATCCTGAGACTCAGATCACGCTGGAGGACGCACGGAAGCTCAACAAGCATTATAAGCTCGGCGGCGTGGCGGAGGAGGAGCTGAAGATGAAGAACTTCAGACGCCTCAGCGCGCAGACCGCCAAGCAGGTCATCATTCAGGGGATCCGGGAAGCGGAGCGCGGTATGATGATCAAGGAATATGAGGAAAAGAAGGAAGAGATCATCACCGCCACCGTCATGCGGACCGATGAGCTGACGGGGAATGTCACCGTCGATACCGGAACCAGTATCGCAACGTTGCTGAAGAACGAACAGATTCCCGGTGAGCACTTCCGTGATAACGATAAGATCAAGGTTTTCGTCACGGAAGTCAAAAAGGAGACCAAGGGTCCCCTCGTCACCCTGTCCAGGACCCATCCCGGGCTGGTGAAGCGCCTCTTTGAGCTTGAAATTCCCGAGATCCGGGATGAGACCGTCGTGATCAAGGCGGTGACCAGAGAGGCCGGCTCCCGAAGCAAGGTGGCGGTGGCCTCCGTCGACGAGAGCGTCGATCCCGTCGGCGCCTGCATCGGGGCGCGCAGTATGCGCATCGGCAATATTCTGAAGGAGCTCGGAGGGGAGAAGATCGATATCATCAAATACAGCGATGTGCCGGAGGAATATATCAGCGCCGCACTCTCTCCCGCCAAAATCAGGGAGGTTGTGATCGAAGAGGACCGTATCTGCCGCGTCTTCGTCGACGCAGACCAGCTTTCCCTTGCGATCGGGAAGGAAGGGCAGAATGCCCGCCTCGCCGCAAGGCTGACCGGCTATAAGATCGATATCAAGGTAAGCCCGTAAGGAGTGAGACCGGATGGCGGAAAAAAAGATACCGGAGCGCCGATGCGTCGGCTGCGGGGTCTCCTTTCCGAAGAAAACGCTGATCCGTGTGGTCAGACTTCCGGAGGGGAGCGTCGAGCTGGATTTCACCGGGAAAAAGCCGGGCAGAGGCGCATACCTATGTAAAAATACCGAATGTCTGAAAAAGGCAAGAAAGGCAAAGAGGCTGGAGCGCAATCTTGAGGTCGACATCCCCGGAACGGTCTACGACGCGCTGGAAGCCGGGCTTCGTAACGATGTCGGAACAATATAATCAAAACGGCCCGACATCCCCTGCTGAGGAGGAGGCCGTGAAAAACAAGAAGCTGCTTTCAATGCTCGGCTTTGCCATGAGGGCGGGAAGGCTCAGCTGCGGAACGGATAAGGTCTGCGACGAGATCCGTCGGCACGGCCGTCCGAACGAGCAGGGCATGGAACAAGCAAAAAAGCCCGTCGGGATCGTCATCATCGCGCAGGACGCCTCCGCAAACACCAGAAAACGGGTCGTCAACGCCTGTCACTATTACCGCGTCGGCTGTTTGGAAAGCACCGTATCCTCCGAGGAACTCGGAGATCGGATCGGAAAAAGCTCGCTGACAGCGGTATGCGCGACATTCGATCGGAGTTTTGTCGACGGAATTCTGAAGGCCGTCGGGAGCCCGATGCGGAACAGACCGAAGAGGTCTGAATGATCGTGAAAGGATTGGTTACAGAATGATCAACAATCAAAAATATAAAATCAGTACCCTGGCCAAAGATCTGAATATGAAGAACAAGGATCTTCTGGATCTCTTCACAAGCCTCGGCATAGCAAACAGAAAATATTCCTCCGTGGTGGAGGCCGAGGAATTCAACGTGGTGTTGGAGGCCCTCACCGCGGCAAAGCAGGTCGAGAATTTTGATGATTATATGAGCGGCAAAGCCGCCATTGAAAGAAAAAAGGAAGAGATTCCCGTCAAGCCGCAGCCGGAGGAAGCCAAGCCCGCGCCGGAAGCCGCAGAGGAAAAGCGGCAGATCGCCGCGGAGCAGAAAAAGCCGGAAGCGCCGCAGCCCGCGCCCCGGAAGGATGGGGATCAGCACCCCTCCTCCCCCACAGGAAAGCCGCAGGAGCAGAGAGAAAAACGGAAGGAGGGCGCGTCTGCCGCCGCATCGGATGCAGGCCGCAGAACGCCGGATAGCCGCGCCGCCTCCAAGTCCGCTTCCCGCTTTGACAAGAAGCCGGAGTTCAATCAGCAGAAGGATCGCAAAAACCGCGAGAAGGAGACGAGAAAGCAGGGACAGCCGCAGCAGCCCGCTTTCCGGATCGGGAGCGCGGCGGAGCAGACCGGCCCCGTGATCGTGTCGGGAGGAGACAGCCGTGTCGGCAAGACCAGAACCGTCGATACCCGCGTGAACGACGTCGATCTGTCCAAATATGACGAAAAGCTTGAGACATTCGTTTCGACCGATTCCAAGCGCAATAACTATTCCCCCGAAAAGCAGAAGCTGAAAAAGCAGAACAATCAGCGCCCGCAGCGGCAGGGACGGAACGATCGGGATCGCCGTGCGATGGATCGCGCCAAGCAGCTCGAGCTGGAAAAGGCACGCAAGCAGCAGCTTGTCGTTTCGATTCCCGATGAGATCACCGTCGGGGAGCTTGCCTCCCGGCTGAAGGTCACGGTCTCCGAGGTCATCAAGAAGCTGATGCTGCTCGGCGTGATGGCCAACGTCAATCAGATCGTCGATTACGATACCGCCTATCTCATTGCCGACGAGCTGGGCGCGAAGGTCAACCATGAGGTCACCGTGTCGATCGAGGATAAGCTCTTCGACGAGGCGGAGGACAGCGAGGACAGCCTCCTGCCCAGGGCGCCTGTCGTGGTGGTGATGGGGCATGTCGACCACGGCAAGACCTCCATCCTCGACGCGATCCGCCATGCCAACGTCACGGCAGGGGAAGCGGGCGGCATTACGCAGCACATCGGCGCCTATCGCGTGAATATCGACGGACAGCCGATCACGTTCCTTGATACTCCCGGCCATGAGGCCTTTACCGCCATGCGCGCAAGAGGCGCGCAGGCGACCGATATCGCGATCCTGGTGGTCGCCGCAGACGACGGCATTATGCCGCAGACCGTCGAGGCGATCAATCACGCCAAGGCTGCCGGCCTTGATATCGTGGTCGCGATCAATAAGATGGATAAGCAGGGCGCAAATCCCGATACCGTCAAGCAGGAGCTGACCAAATACGATCTTGTTCCGGAGGAATGGGGCGGCGACGTCATCTGCGTGCCGGTCTCCGCGCTTCGGAAGCAGGGAATCGATAAGCTGCTGGAGAGCGTGCTGATCGTGGCGGAGATGAAGGAGCTGAAGGCCAATCCCAACCGCAGAGCGAAGGGAATTGTCATTGAGGCGAAGCTCGACAAGGGCAGAGGCCCTGTCGCAACGGTTCTGGTCCAGAACGGAACGCTCCGGAACGGCGATACCATCATCGCCGGCACCGCGGTCGGACGAGTGCGCGCTATGAAGGACGACACCGGCGCTGCCGTGCAGGAGGCCGGCCCGTCTGTTCCGGTCGAGATCATCGGTCTTTCGGATGTTCCGACCGCAGGCGACGAATTCAATGCCGTCTCCGACGAGAGAATGGCAAGGGAACTTGCCGACAAGAGACGTCAGAAGCTGCGTGACGAGGAATTCAGCGCGAATGCGAAGGTCAGCCTCGACGATCTCTTTGCCCAGATTTCCGACGGCGCGAAGGAGCTGAATATTATCGTCAAAGCCGACGTCGTCGGCTCTGCGGAAGCGGTCAAGAGCTCGCTTCTGAAGCTCTCCAACAGCGATGTCAAGGTGAAGATCATCCACTCAGCCGTCGGCGGAATCAACGAGGGCGATGTGATGCTGGCCTCGGCCTCCAACGCCATTATCGTCGGCTTCAATGTCCGTCCCGATAAGAACGCGCTGGATACCGCCGAGCGGCATAAGGTCGATATCCGTACCTACCGTATCATTTACCAGTGCATCGAGGAGATCACCGCCGCGATGAAGGGCATGCTGGCGCCCGTCTTCAAGGAAGAGCTTCTCGGTCATGCCGAGGTCAGACAGACCATCCGCGTCCCGAACGTCGGAACGATCGCAGGCTGTTATATCCTGGACGGAAAGGTCACGAGAAAGGGAATGCTCCGCGTACTGCGGGACAGCGTCGTGATCTTCGAGGATAAGATCGCCTCCCTGCGCCGCTTCAAGGACGACGTGAAGGAGGTCGCGGAGGGCTACGAGTGCGGAATCGGGCTCGAGAAATTCAACGACATCAAGGAGGGTGACATCCTCGAAGTGTACGAAATGGTGGAACAGAAGGTCTGAGCAGGGGAACAGGGGGAGACCGAGCGGTCGGCGCTCCCCTTCTTCCGCCGGCCCGGCCGAAGGATTATCCTGACGTAAGACGGCAGGAATCACGGCGGAATGCCGGAAAGAAAGGAGACCGAATGGAAGGGAAGGCTTTTTTGCCGGTCAGCCGGGAGGAGATATCGGAGCGGGGCTGGGATGCGCCGGATTTTATCTATGTCTCGGGGGACGCCTATGTGGATCATCCCTCCTTCGGCCCTGCGATTATCTCCAGAGTGCTGGAGGACGCCGGCTTCCGTGTGGCAATGCTGGCGCAGCCCGAGTATAAAAGCGCCGATGCCTTCCGTTCGCTGGGGAAGCCGCGGCTCGGCTTTCTGGTCTCAAGCGGCAACATCGATTCGATGGTGGCGCACTATACCGTCTCCAAAAAAAGACGCAATTACGATTACTATTCCCCCGGCGGCAAGCCCGGCCAGCGCCCCGACCGTGCGGTGATTGTCTATTGCAACCGCATCCGGGAGGCCTACGGCGACATTCCGATCGTCATCGGGGGACTGGAGGCATCCCTCCGCCGCTTTGCCCATTACGACTATTGGGACAATAAGGTCAGGAGGAGTATTCTGGTCGACAGCCGCGCCGATCTCCTGTCCTACGGAATGGGGGAGAAGGTGATCCTCCGGATCGCGCAGCTTCTGGACAAGGGCGTGCCGATCCGGAAAATCCGTGACGTCCGCGGGACAGTTTATCTGGCGCCCCTTGACGAACCGCTCCACTATGAGAGCGTAGGGGACTGGAGCTACGACGATCTCAAGACCGATAAGGCGCTCTATGCCGACGCCTATCGCGTGCAGTATCTCAATCAGGATTCCATCACCGGCAAGGCCGTTACCGAGCGATACGACAACAAGCGGCTCGTGCAGAACCCGCCGATGCCGCCCCTTGAGCGGGAGGAGCTGGACAGGGTCTACGCCCTCCCCTACTGCCGTACCTTCCATCCGGGTTATCAAAAGGACGGCGGCGTCCCCGCAATTGAGGAGGTTCGCTTCTCGATCACCCATAACAGAGGCTGCTTCGGAGGCTGCAATTTCTGTGCGCTGACCTTTCATCAGGGGCGGAGCGTCCGCTCCAGAAGCATCGAATCCTGCGTGGAGGAGGCGGAAAAGATTGCCGCCATGCCGGATTTCAAGGGCTATATCCACGATGTGGGAGGTCCGACCGCCAATTTCCGATACCCGGCCTGCGATAAGCAGCGCGAGCATGGGGTCTGCCTCAACCGCCGCTGCCTTGCGCCGCAGCCCTGCCGCAATCTCAAGGTCGATCACAGCGAATATATCCGCCTGCTCGACGCCGTCGCGGCGGTTCCGGGGGTGAAAAAGGTCTTTATCCGCTCCGGCATCCGCTACGACTATATGCTGGCGGATAAAAGCGACGCCTTTTTCAAAAAGCTGGTGCGGGATCATGTCAGCGGACAACTCAAGGTCGCGCCGGAGCATATCTGCGATCCGGTGCTGACGCTGATGGGGAAGCCGCCTGTCGAGCGGTATGAGGAATTCCGCGAACGCTATTTCCGCTATTCGGCAGAGTGCGGCAAGGAGCAGTATATCGTGCCGTATCTGATGTCAAGCCACCCGGGAAGCCGTCTTCGGGAGGCGGTGGAGCTGGCGCTCTATCTCAAGAAAAACGGCATCCGCCCGGAGCAGGTGCAGGATTTCTATCCCACCCCGGGAACGGTCTCGACGGTGATGTATTATACGGGGATCGATCCCTTGACGGGCAAAAAGGTCTATTGTACCGACGATTATCGGGAGAAGCTGATGCAGCGGGCGCTCCTGCAGTATAACCGCCGGGAAAATGCGCCGCTGATCCGGGAGGCGCTCCACCGCTGCGGACGGGAGGATCTGATCGGCTTCGGTAAGGACTGTCTGGTCGTGCCGGCGGAAGCGGAAGGCCGGCGCGGGATGCGAAGCGGGGACAGAGCGTCCGCGCATGACAAGGCGCGGGGCAGCGCCGCTCGGAAGCGGAGCAATGGCAAGGAAACCGAAAATATCGGAAAAACATTCGGAAAAGCCCGAAACGGAAGCAATCCCTCCGACGGGAAGCGTGCCGCCGGAAAAGAGGCGGGCAGGAAGCAGAACGCTGCGATCCGCGGGCAGGGAGGCAGAGTCTCCTCCGCTCCTGCCGCAAAGGGGAATGGAACTGCAGGACGTCCCGGCGGGAAACCGAAACGATAAATCAAGAGGATAAGAGGAATGGACATGGACGCGAATGATTCAAAAACAATGCTGAGATTCAGAGAGTCCTTCAGAGGATATAATAAGGACGATGTCAACGCCTATATCGAACAGGCCAATATGAGATTTTCCCGGAAGGAGTCGGAGCTTCGCGCACAGCTTGCCGAGGTCTGCCGCCGGAATTCCTCGGAAAGCGATCCCAAAACGGCGGAAAAGGAGGCGGCGCTCGGCGCGATGCGCTCTAAACTGGAGGCGGCAGAAACGGAAAACGCAAGGCTGCGCTCCGAGCTTGAGACGCTGAAGCAGAATGCCGTTTCCGACAGCGAGCGGGAGGAAAAATCAAGACTCTATGATTCCATGAGCTCCCAGGTCGGGAACATCCTGATCGTCGCCAACAGCAATGCCGATAAAATCATTGCCGACGCACAGGGAGAAGCGGCGCGGATCAGGGCGGAGGCGGAGCTGGAAGCCGAAAAGATCCGGCTGACGGCAGAGGAAAGAATGAATGCCATGCTTCTGAAGATGGACGAGAAATTGAGAGCCGTCTCCGATTCCTACCTCAGCGGCTGTTCTCTTCTGATCGCGGAGGCGCAGAGTAAGTTTTCCGATATCACCGAGACGATGAAAAAGCGCTCCGACCAGCTCAGAATCGACGCCGATCAGGTCGGCCGGGACATCGAGCGGCAGATCGCGGAGGGCTACTGCCGCCCGGAAGCGGCAAATGAAGGCTGATATGAGCTATTCCGAATTGGGAAAAAAGCTGCGGACGGCCAGAATCGAGCAGGGGATGACGCAGAGCGAGCTTTGCGGCGATTTCCTGACCCGCAATATGCTCAGCCGCATTGAAAACGGGAGCGCGTCCCCCTCGATCCCGACGCTCTGTTATCTGGCGGATCGGCTCGGCCTCCCTGCCGGCTATTTCCTTGATGACAGGGATAACGGCGATACGCTGCAGAACAGAAGGCTGAAGCAGATGATCAAGGAGGAGTATGCCGCAGGGAATTACGCCCTTTGCCTGGACTACTGCCGGGGACTTCGGGAGGCGGACGACGAGCTGGCGCTGATCACCCTGGTCTGCTCCTACCATTGCGGGAAGGAAGCGATGACGGACGGGCAGCTCAGGCGAGCGGCGGAATTCTTCGACCGCGTGATTGCCGTCCCGGTCGATGCGGCGCAGGCCTTCCCCGGGCTGAAAAAGGAAGCGGAGGTCTACCGCCGATATATCCGGGCGTTTCTGACGCAATATGAATCGGGGCAGGAGGAGGAAGCGCTTTTTTCGGTGCTTGGACTGCCCGATTGCGGCGCGGACCTCGCGGCAATCGCGCGGATTGTGTCCCTGCTTCGCAGAACGGGGCTGAAAAACGCCGAGGCGTTGGCGGAAATCACGGTCTTTTCCGAGAAGCAGAACCGATTCTTCACCGAGTCGCTGCTTGCATTCGAGGAGGGCAATTATTTTGCCGCCAAAGCCCGTCTGATCGAGACGGTGAGCTATCCGTTGATCCCGATGCTGACCTGCTGGGCGATGACCCTGCTTGAAAAATGCTGCGCATCGCTCAAGGACTATGAAAACGCATACGCCTATTCCGTAAGACGCAGGGAAATGATCGATCGGCTTCTGCTCAGGCAGCGATCGACCTGATCCTCCGCCGGACGGTCGGCGTCCCGATAAAGGCAGTCGGAGGGCTGTCTTTTTTTCGGCTTCCGAGGGGAAAATTCCTCCGGCGATTGATTTTCCGACGGGTAAATGGTATAATGATGATATTACGAGGATGGGAAGAAAAGCATGATACTGATTATTGCGGAAAAACCGAGTCTGGCGAGAAACATCACGGCGGGGATCGGGAAGATGAAGCAGAATAATGGCTATTTCGAGGGCTGCGGCTATATCGTAAGCTGGGCGTTCGGTCATCTGTTTTCCCTGGCCGACATCGAGGCGTATCAGCCGAATCCCGAAGGCGTCGGATTCTGGACGATGGATAATATCCCCTGCTTCCCCGAAAAATTCCGCTTCGAGCTTCGCAAGGACTCGGGAAGGAAGGGAGACGACGGGGTTCTGCGACAGTTTCGGATCCTGGAATCGCTTTGCAACCGTGCGGATGTTGATACCGTCGTCAACGCGGGAGACGCCGATCGGGAGGGGGAGATCATCGTCCGCCTCTGCATCGAAAAGGCGCTCCGCACAGAGAAGCGCAGGCTCCGCCTCTGGCTGCCCGATCAGACTCCCGAAACGGTGGCGGCCGCTCTTTCCTCGATGAAATCCGAGACGGAATACGAGAATCTTGCGAACGAGGGCTTCGCCAGAACCTATATCGACTGGCTCTACGGGGTGAATCTCACCCGCTATGCGACGCTCCGGACCGGCACGCTGCTCCGCGTCGGGAGGGTCATCGTTCCGATTGTCAAGGCGATCTACGATCGCGACATGGCGATCCGGAATTTCAAGCCCGATCTCTACTATGCGTTGGTCAGCCGGGAAAAAACCGGGGGAGAGACGGTGGAGCTGCAGAGCAAGCAGAAGTTCGATCGGAATCAGAAGCAGAAGGCGCAGGCGCTCTGCGATGCCTACAATGAGGCGGGGGCGGTTGTCACCTCCGTCAAGCAGAAGAAGGATACCATGGCGGCGGGGAAGCTCTATTCCCTCTCGAAGCTCCAGAATGTGCTGGGCAAGAAATATAAGATGTCGATGGCGGAGAGCCTGGAGATCGTTCAGAAGCTCTATGAGGAGGGCTATCTCACCTATCCGAGAACCAACTCGGAATATCTGGCGACGGCAGAAAAGGATAAAATCCGAAAGATCATCGAAAACGCCAAAAACCTCGGCTATCCCCTGACCTTCAAGGATTCCAAGACCATCTTTGACGACAGTAAGATCGAATCGCATTCCGCCCTTACCCCGACCTATCGCATTCCCGATAAAAACCGCCTCACCGAACGGGAAATGCAGGTCTATTCTACGGTATTCCGGCGCTTTGCCGCCGTGTTCTGCGCCGAGGATTGCCTCGTCAACCGTACCGAGATCCGTATCAGAGTGGGGGAGTATGAGGAATTCACGCTGAAGGGAACCGTCATGCTCGAAAAGGGCTGGACGAAATACGATGATTTCAATCAGAAGGACAAGCTGCTTCCGCCGCTCAGAAAGGGGGATCGGGTGGAGATCCGCTTTGTGCCCACCGAAAAGGAGACCTCCCCGCCGAAGCATTATACCATCGAGACGCTGAATAACTACCTGAAGAATCCCTTCAGATCCGACAAGGCGCAGGCGGAGGAAAACGGCGGGGACGAGGAGGAGTATCGGGCGATCTTCGAAGGGCTGGAGCTTGGAACGGAGGCGACCAGGACCGGCATCATCGACAATGCCCGCAAGAGCGAGTACATCCGCCTGAACAAAGATGTCTACACCATCCTGCCCGGCGGCATTTATCTGATCGAATCGCTGGCGAGGCTGAATATCAGCATGGATAAATACAAGACATCGCAGCTCGGACAGGCGCTGAAGAAGGTGTTCCGCGGTGAGATCCGGGTGGAGGACAGCGTGGCGCTGGCGCGGGCGGAGATCGAGGCGGTTTTTCAGGGACAGACGGCCTCCCCGGAGGCCGATACCGATATCGGCTTTTTCAAGGAGGAGGTCGGGCTTTGCCCGCTTTGCGGAAGTCGGGTGATCCGCTCGAAATTCGGATATTCCTGCACCGGCTATCGGGAGAAGGGCTGCCGCTTCTCGGTGAATCTCTCGATCTGCGGCAGGACGATCCCGATCGCGGCGGTCAGACGGCTGCTGTCAGAGGGAACCACCGGCAAGCTCAACGGCTTTATCTCGAAAAACGGGAAGAGCTTTGATGCGGCGCTCCGCCTTGAGAACGGACGGGCGGTCTTTGATTTCCCCGACCGCCCAACATCGGCAGAACGGCTTGTCCCGCCCGTTCCGCCCGACAAATTCCGCCCCGATGAGGGGCCCGCCGCGGCGGGAAAAGCATTTGACAAAGCCTTCGTCAAATGATATAATGGTATCAATCAAACCGCCGAAGCGGCAAAGGATCATTTGCGCCGCCGAAGCGCTTGTCATCCCGCGTGCGGGGAAGGAAAGAGGATATTTTGGGCTTCAGACTGGGAAATACCGAATTCAGATACGGCTTGCTGCTTGCGCCGATGGCGGGAGTCAGCGACAGAGCATTCCGTCAGACCTGCGTCGATTGCGGCGCGGAATATACCGTTACCGAAATGGTTTCAGCGAAGGCACTCTGTTATCGGGACGCAGGGTCGGAACGTCTGGCAGCCCTGTCGGAGGGAGAGCTGCCCTGCGCCGTTCAGATTTTCGGACATGAGCCGGAGATCATGGCGGAGGCTGTGCAGCGCATCTGTCGGGAGATCGATCCCGGCGCGTCGATGCCGACGGCGATCGATCTCAATATGGGATGTCCCGTCAGAAAGATCGTGTCGAACGGGGAAGGCTCTGCCTTGATGAAGAACCCCGCGCTGGCGGGGGAGATCATCCGGGCCGTCTGCGCGGTCAGTCCGATCCCGGTGACGGTCAAAATCCGGACGGGCTGGAACGACAGCTCCAGGAATGCGGTGGCCTTGGCCGGGATTGCGGAGGAGAACGGCGCTGCGATGATCTGCGTTCACGGGAGGACGCGGGAAGAGATGTACGCCCCGCCGGTCGATCCCGAAACCATCGCCGCCGTCAAGCGTGCGGTGTCGATCCCGGTGGTGGCAAACGGCGGGATCTTCAGCGCGGACGATGCATTGAGGATGCTGGAGCAGACGAACTGCGACGGGCTGATGATCGCACGGGGCGCAATGGGGAATCCATGGCTCTTCGGACAGATCCGTGCGGCGCTCGACGGCCGCTCTTTTGAACTTCCCCCGCTTGAAAAACGACTTGAGACCGCAATGAGACAGGTGGAGCGCATGATTCTGGACAAGGGGGAGCGGGTCGCGCTGCCGGAGGCGCGCCGACAGCTATCATATTACATCAAAGGGGAGCGGGGCTCCGCCGAAACCAGGGACCGTCTCAATCGTTCCCTCACCATGGAGGAATTCCGAAGCATCGTTGCGGATTTCCTGCGACGGGGAGAATAGGGGGCGGATTTTAGGAAAGGGGGATCGGGATGTACGATAATCTTCCGGATGACGTGATTCGGAGCGCTGCCGCCGGAAATCCGTCGGCCATGAACGAGATCGTTTCCTTCTATGAAAGATTTGTGTATCAGATCGCCTATTCCGCTCTCCTTGATCGCGAAGACGCCCTGGATGTGACGCAGGAGGTCTTCCTCAAAATTTTTCGCTTTATCGGGCGCTTCCATTTTGAATGCGCCTTCTCGACTTGGGTCTATACGATTACGAAGAATACCGTTTCGGATTTTTTCCGCTCCCGGAAGCGTCACGGCAGCGTCAGTCTGAATGAAGCGGAGGCGGCCGGGGAGGGCTGGGGAGCGGCGGAGAGAACCGGTGATGTCGACGAAAGGATCATCGAAAAGGAGCGGAAGCGGCAGCTCTACAGGGCAATCGGACAGCTGTCGGAGCATCACCGGGAGGTCATCGTGCTGTATCACTTCGGCGGGATGTCCTATGATCAGATCGCGGAGCTGCTGGGGGTGCAGCCCGGCACCGTCAAGAGCCGGCTCCATCGTGCGAAGGCCGAGCTGAAAAAAATCCTGACCGAACGGAACTTTTTATAAAAGAGATCGTCAAACGGGATGGTCAAAATAAAGGAAAGGAGGCAAGCAGATGCAGGAAAAAAATCGGAAGCCGAAGGAAGTCCCGACGGAAGAGAGTCCATGTCGGACAGGGGAGAAGCCCTGCGCCGAGGCCTCGGAGCGCCCCTCCTCCACCCAACCGACCGATGCGTATTCCTCCCTTCCTCCTCAAGAGGGGCAGTGCGTCGGACCGGAGGCAGCTTCCGGGGAATCCGACGGCTTTACCGCCCTTGACGCGCTTTTGCGCGAAGCCGCCCCCGAAGTGCCGCGCGGGCTGCACGATCGGGTGATGCGGACGATCCGACGGGACCGTCGGCGGAGGGGAGTTCTTCGCGTCATGAAGAGCGGATTTCCCGCTGCGGTCATCGTCCTTGTGCTGCTTCTGGCGGTCTATCCGCGCCTTGCCGTCTCGACTCCGCCGATCGACGAAGACGGAAAAACAGAGGCATGGGAAAACCAGATGCCCGACGCTCCCTCCGATCAGATTGACGCTGCCGAGGAGGACAAGATCGCGCTCGAAGCGTTCTTCGACTCGCGCGGCTTTCTTCTCGGAAGCAGACTTCCCTCCGGCAGCGGGGACAGCGGCGTTCCTTCAGGCTCTGCGACAGCGCCCTTCGAGGAAACTCCTGCGCCGGACGCCGCCGCTCCTCTGCCCGACAAAAACGATCCGCCGGCCGGGGACAGCCTGCCTGCCGAGGATTCTGTCCGTATCGGGGATATCAGGGAATTTCTTGTGGCAGACCGGCTTCCGCCGCATCTCGGTGAGCCGTGCGTTGTCTATTTCCATCAGGGATTTTATCTTTGCCTGTTCGATGCCGAGGACGTCGTGCTGCCCAATGGTACGGCGAGAAACGAGGAGGGAATCTATTCCCTTGTCATCATAATGCCATAACCGGCGGGGAGCATCCCCCTGCCCGTTAAAAAGCAAGGCATAACCGTGACGGTTATGCCTTGCTTTTGTTTACAGCCCCTCGGCAGCATCAAGCGCTTCATAGAGGGAAAGCAGCTGCTCCTCCAGGCGGGTCAGCTCTTGCTCCAGCGCGGCGAGACGGACGTGATCGTAGGGGTCGGCGTTTTGCATCTCGTCGTTTATCTCCGTGATGCGGCGTTCTGTCGCTTCGACATCGGATTTCAGGGCTTTGAGCCGCCGCTCCGAGCGGCGCTGCTCGGCGGATTCCCGCTTTGCGGCGAGATACTGCTCCTTGGAAGCGGTGACGACCGTCTCCTTTTTCTCCGGCTCGGCAGGGAGCAGGTATTTTTTCTTGTAGTCAAGGAATTCCCGATAGCTTCCCTCAAAGGCGAACAGCTCCCCCTCCCGCTCCGTTCCGAATTCGAGAATGCGGGTCGCCAGCTTATTGATGAAGTAGCGGTCGTGCGAGACGGCGATCAGCGTGCCGCCGAACTGCATCAGCGCCTCCTCCAGCACCTCCCGTGAATGAATGTCGAGATGATTGGTCGGCTCGTCGAGGATCAGTAGGTTCATGCGGGAGAGCATCAGCCGCGCCAGCGTCAGCCGCGCTTTTTCGCCTCCGCTCAGGACTGCGACCTTCTTATATATATCGTCTCCCTTGAAGAGGAAAAGGGCGAGGGTGCTTCTGACCGCTGTCTCGGTCATGGCCGGATAGGCGTTCCACAGCTCGTCGAGAACGGTGTTTGACGGATGGAGATCCTGATTTTCCTGATCATAGTAGCCGAGTCTGACATTGTAGCCCCTCGCGGCGAAGCCCTTGTCGGCATGGAGCCGTCCCGCGAGGATCTTGATCAGCGTCGACTTGCCGCAGCCGTTCGGACCGCAGATGAAGAGGCGATCGTGCTTTTTGACCTCGAAGGAGAGGGAATGGAAGAGAGGACGGGAGGGATAGCTTTTGGCGAGGCCGCTGACGGTCATCACGTCGTTACCGCTTTCCTCGGCCTTTGCGAAGCTCATGCGGATCTTATCGGGCAGCGCCTCCGGCCGTTCGACGCGCTCCATCTTGTCAAGGAGCTTCTGACGGCTTTCGGCGGCGATGATGTTACGTTCGCGGTTCCAGCGGCGCTGCTGCTCGATATAGGCCTCGATCCGCTTGATCTCCTTCTGCTGGTTGTTGTAGTGCCGTTCCATGATATCGCGGTCGATCGCCTTCTGCCGGACATAGGCGGTATAGTTTCCGTCAAAGAGGCGGGATTTGCCGTTCTCGATCTCCAGGATCCTGTCGGTCACGGAATCGAGAAAATAGCGGTCGTGGGAGATGACGAGGACGGTCTTCCGACTCGCCTTGAGATAGCCCTCCAGCCAGAACAGCGCGTCGGTGTCGAGATGATTGGTCGGCTCGTCGAGGAGGATGACGTCGGGATCGCGGAGCAGCAGACAGGCCAGCGACAGACGGGTCTTCTGCCCCCCGCTGAGGGAGGAGACCGGCTTGTCCCAGAGAGCCTCCGGCAGATTGAGGCTTTTCAGAATGCCTTTGGCGCGTCCGCGGAATTCATAGCCCCCTGCGGCGGTGAAGCGCTCCTGACAGGCAGAGAAGCGCCGCGCGTCCTCCTCGCTTCCGCTCCGCTCGGAGAGCCGCCGGAGGGCTTCCAGCTCCTGCTCCATGGCAAGAAGATCGGAGAAGGTATGAAAGGCCTCCTCCAGAATCGAGCCGGAGGCTTCGTATTCCGGATTTTGCTCCAGAATGCCGATGCTTTTGTTTTTGGCGATGAAAATCTCACCGGAGGAAGGGGAATACTTCCCGGTGATCATCGCGAAGAGAGAGGATTTTCCCGCGCCGTTGACGCCGATAATTCCCAGCTTATCTCCCTCGTTGAGAGAAAAAGAGACCTTTTCGAGAATGGTGTCTGCGCCGAAGGAAAGGCTTACGTTTTCACAGTTGACTGCAATCATGATAGCGAAGATCCGTTTCGGTGAGAGGTTTTATTTTTGATCCTGATTGAGCTTTTCGCCGCATTTGGGACAAAAGGACATTCCCCGCTGCACACGGCAGCCGCAGAGCGGGCAGGTGATGCAGTCCCGAAGCGCATCGAGCTGCTTCTCCAGCGCTTTTTTCTCGGCGTTGAGCTTGTCGGCCTGCGAGAAGAGCCCCGTATAGCTTGCGTCGGGAACCGCTTCCCCACGATGCTCGGCGTATTTCAGCTCCCCGATGCTCCGATAGCAGAGATCCAGCTTGGAGCGGAGCACGGAGAGCTTGTATTTGACCTTGGCGATCCCGGTCAGCTTTTCGGTCTCCTTGACGGTCTGATCGGCGGCGGTATAAATGGTTTTGGAAAGATCGTTCCAGAAATCCACGGCAGTACTCCTTTCAGCCTGCATAGGCTTTGTCGATGTTGATGACGACTCGGAATTCCGGGGAAATGACCTTGACAAGGCGTGCCATCTCCTCCTTTACCTCATCGTCCGTGAGGCGGAAATCATAGGGGATTTCCATGTCAAAGACCAGGTTGGTGTGGGTCGGCCCGACGACCATCCGGAAGTCGTGGATGGTGACGGAGGGATCGAGGGCGCGGGCGAGAGCCGCGACCTTTTCGCGGGTGGCATTTGTTGTTTCATCGCTTGTGGCGATCGGATCCATATGGATGACGGCGTCGCAGCTCAGCTCGGTGGCAAGGTGATGCTCGATGTTGTCGATGGTGTCGTGGATCTGAAGGATATCGACGTTCTGCGGCACTTCAGCGTGGAGCGAGATCATCATGCGATCCGGGCCGTAGTTGTGGACGACCAGATCGTGCATTCCGCTGATTTCGGGATAGGACATGACGATGGAATGTATTTTTTCGACAAGCTCCCCGTCAGGGACGGTGCCGAGCAGGGGATTGATGGTCTCCCTCGCCGCGTTGATGCCGGAATAGAGGATAAAGAGGGATACTGCCGCGCCGCACCATCCGTCAAGGGGGAAGGGGAGGAATTTCGCTGAAACGGTGCAGAGCAGAACGACACCGGTCGCAAGGCAGTCGCTGAAGCTGTCGGCGGCGGTCGCCTTCATGGCGGAGGAGCCGATTTTCCCGGCGATCGAGGCGTTATAAAAATACATATAGAGCTTGACGAGGATCGCCGCGCTGAGGATGAGAACCGAGACGGTGCTGTATTCCGAGGGCGTCCCCGCGATGATTTTGCTAACCGAGGATTTCCCCAGCTCAAATCCCATCAGAATAATGATGACCGAGACGATAAAGCCGGAAACATACTCGATCCGACCGTGTCCGAAGGGGTGGGAGGGATCCGGCTTCTGACCCGCGAGGCGAAAGCCGATCAGCGTGACGACGGATGACCCGGCGTCGGAGAGATTGTTCATCGCGTCGGCGGCGATCGAGACGGAGCCGGTGATCGAGGCGGCGACCAGCTTCAGGGCGGTGAGCAGAAGATTGAGAAAAATGCCGACCGCGCCGCAAAGCATCCCGTAAGCGTGTCGGACGGCGGGAGAGCCGAAGTCCTCCCGGTTTTTGATCCAGAGCTTTGAAAGAAGCGTGATCATGAGCGGCAGTCAACCCCCGTATCGTTCATAGTAAAAGAGATATTGCTGAGCAATGCCGGCATGCCGTCCGAGCGTCCCGGGATCAAACCCGTCGGGATAGTGGCGGGCCAGCGCCCGCTTCATCCAGACATCGACGGGAAAGGCATCGGTTCTGCCGAAGCCGAAGAGCGCAATGCAGGAGGCAACCTTCGGCCCGATTCCCCGAACGGACATCAGCGTCTGTAAAAGCGATCGGGTCGGGAGGTCGTCGTCAAAGCGGAGCGGCAGCTCGCCGCTCACCGCCCTCCGGGCAGCGTCGTAAAGATAGCCGGCGCGGAAGCCGGTTCTGCACGCAAAGATGGCGGATTCCCCCGCTTCCGCCAGCGCTTCGGCGGTCGGGAAGGCATATCGGATTCCGTCCCCGCAGTCAATCGGCATCCCGAAGCTCTCCGAGAGGGAGGAGATGAGTCGGCGGATGCGGGGAATGTTGTTGTTTTGGGAGAGAATGAAGGAGCAGATCGTTTCCCACGGCTCCTGGCGGAGGATTCGGATGCCCCGTCCCCGCTCCATTGCCGCTGCCAAAACGGCATCGTCGGGACGGCTTTGGCGGAGGGTCAGGCGGATCAGATCATAGCGCTCGTCGAGCGCGAAATAGTGCCGCCAGATCTCCTCGAAGCCGGCGGCGTCCGTCCCGTGAAGGGTGACGGATGCGTCGGTCTGGGTGAGGCGCAGGAATTTCCCGCAGGCGATCCCTTCATAGCGGGAAACGCCGTCCTCCCCGCCGATCCGTTCAAAGCGGAAGCACTGCCCGCAGTCGAAAATCTGATTGAGATCGAAGCAATCGGGGCGGCTGAAGGTATAGCTGACGTCCTCCGCCATGATCACACCGCCTTTCGTGCGGCACGCGGCCGCAGTTTCCATCTCATATATTATAGTATATCTTTTCCCCGCCGTCAATATCGGAGAGGAAAGTTTTGCCTCCGACGCGCCGCAAGACGCCGCGGTCGGGCGGCGTCTTGCGGCGCGTCGGGTCAAAGGCGGCAGGCGGTGTCGAGCGCGAGGGTGAGCATATCGGTGAAGGTGGAGCGTCTCTCCTCCGCCGTCGTATTCTCCCCCGTGATCAGATGATCGGAAATGGTGAGGATGGCGAGGGCGTTCTTTCCCGACCGTGCCGCGTTCATATACAGCGCAGCGGTTTCCATCTCCACCGCCAGCACACCGAGCCTGCTCCATTTTGCGTTGGCGTCGGGGTCATCGTCATAGAAGGTGTCGGAGGAAAGCACGTTTCCGACATGAGGAGAGAGCCCGGCGGCCAGTGCCGTCTCCTCCGCCGTTTTAAGCAGGGAATAGGAAGCAATCGGCGCGAAGCTCCCCGGCAGACGGTACTGGGCGGCATAGGCGGAATTGGTGCAGGCGCCCATCGCGAGGACGATGTCGCGCAGGCGGAGCTTCTCGGTCATTGCGCCGGCAGAGCCTATTCTTATTATATTGTCGACACCGAAAAAGTTGAACAGCTCATGGCTGTAGATGGCGATGGAGGGCATCCCCATGCCGCTTGCCATGACCGAAACGCGGGTGTTTTTCCAATAGCCGGTGTAGCCCTGCACGCCCCGGACATTGTTGAAGAGGCGGGCATCGGTGAGAAATTCCCCGGCGACAAAGGCGGCGCGCTGCGGATCGCCGGGCATCAGCACCGTTTGCGCGATCTCCTCCGGAGCAGCGTTGATATGAGGGGTCGGATACTTCGCTTCAGACATAAGAATTCCTTTCTGCGTCAGCACACGAAAGCGTTGAGTGCTGACACCTGACGTGCGGATTCCCGGAACGAAGGGCGGGAGGAGGCAGCGGGAGCGTCTTCCTTCTTTCCCGAAGGGGGAGAGAAAAGAGAAACCACGGGTGCATCCGACGCCGATCGGAAGGGAGGCAGGCGATTCCTGTACCCTTAGATTATAGCACAAACGGAGAAAAAAGTCTATGGGGCGTTTGTAAATTATATTTAGCACTCAAGCGGTTAGAGTGCTAATATTTACAGTTCATTCACATATCATGGGCTATGAGTTCACAGACAGGGTGTATGATAGGAGCAGAGATCGGAAGGAAAGGTGATGATACGCATGAATATAGAAAAATATACACAGAAGAGCGCGGAGGCGGTGCGCGATGCACGGACGATTGCGCTGGAAAACGGGAATCAGCGTCTGGAACAGGCTCATCTGCTGCTGTCTCTTCTCAGCGCCGAGGACGGCCTGATCCCCAGCCTGCTTTCGGCGATGAATCTCGATGCCGGGGCGCTGAAGAGCGCGGCCGGGGAAGCAGTTTCCTCCTGCCGCAAAGTCAGCCGCGGGGGGGGAATGTATCTGTCGAACGAGCGGGACGCCGCGCTGAACGCGGCGGAGCGAAAGGCATCCGAAATGAAGGACGCCTTTATCTCGGTGGAGCATTTGATGCTGGGGCTGATCAACAAGGCCGACCGGCAGATGCGGGAGCTGTTCGGACGCTTCGGCGTGGAGGAGCAGGGCTTCCTTTCGGCGCTCCGAAGCGTCAGGGGCAACCGCACCGTCAACAGCGAAAATCCCGAGCAGACCTACGACGTGCTGAAAAAGTACGGACAGAATCTGGTGCAGCTTGCGGCGACGCAGAAGCTCGATCCCGTCATCGGACGGGACGAAGAAATCCGCAACGTCATCCGCATCCTGTCGCGTAAGACCAAGAACAACCCCTGCCTGATCGGGGAGCCGGGTGTCGGCAAGACGGCGATTGCCGAGGGGCTGGCGCAGAGGATCGTCAAGGGCGACGTGCCGGAAAATCTGCGGGACAGAGAAATCTTTTCCCTCGATATGGGCGCGCTGATCGCCGGCGCAAAGTACCGCGGCGAGTTTGAGGAGCGTCTGAAGGCGGTTCTGAACGAAATCCGCTCAAGCGACGGCAAAATCATCCTGTTCATCGACGAGCTTCATACCATCGTCGGAGCGGGGAAGACGGAGGGCGCCATGGACGCCGGCAACCTGCTGAAGCCAATGCTGGCGCGGGGGGAGCTTCATTGTATCGGCGCGACGACGCTGAACGAATACCGTCAGTATATCGAAAAGGATGCGGCGCTGGAGCGGCGCTTCCAGCCGGTGATGGTGCCGGAGCCGACCGTGGAGGATACCGTGACGATCCTGCGCGGACTGAAGGAGAAATATGAGGTCTATCACGGAGTCAAAATCCATGACCAGGCGCTGATCTCGGCGGCGCTGCTCTCCAACCGCTATATTTCCGATCGTTTTCTTCCCGACAAGGCGATCGATCTCGTTGACGAGGCCTGCGCGATGATCAAGACCGAGATGAATTCGATGCCGACCGAGATGGATGAGATTTCCCGCCGGATCATGCAGCTTGAGATCGAGGAGGCGGCGCTGTCCAAGGAGACCGACAAGCTTTCGGCAGAGCGGCTTGCCAAGGTTCGGGAGGAGCTTGCCAATATGCGGGAGAGCTTCAACGCCATGAAAGCAAGGCTGGATCTTGAGAAGAATGCCATCGGAAAGGTGCAGCGCCTGCGCGAGGAGATCGACAGGACCAATGCCGAGATCGAGCGCGCGCAAAACGCGTATGATCTGGCAAAGGCTGCCGAGCTGAAGTTCGGAAAACTCCCCTCCCTCACCAAGGAGCTGGAGCAAGAAGAGAAAAAGGCGGCGGAGGGCGGCAGCGCCGCGACGCTGCTGCGGGACACCGTAACGGAGGAGGAGATCGCCAAGATCGTGGCGCGTTGGACCGGCATTCCGATCTCAAAGCTGATGGAGGGGGAGCGGGAAAAGCTGCTCCATCTGGACAGCACCCTCCATCGCCGCGTGATCGGACAGGACGAGGCGGTGCAGAAGGTCTGCGATGCGATCCTGCGCTCCCGGGCGGGAATTCAGGATCCCCGCCGTCCCATCGGCTCCTTCCTCTTCCTCGGGCCGACCGGCGTCGGCAAGACCGAGCTTGCCAAGGCGCTGGCAGAGGCGCTGTTTGATGACGAGAAGAATCTGATCCGGATCGATATGAGCGAATATATGGAGAAATTCTCCGTCTCCCGTCTCATCGGAGCCCCTCCCGGCTACGTCGGCTACGACGAGGGAGGCCAGCTGACCGAGGCAGTGCGGCGCAAGCCCTATTCGGTTATCCTCTTTGACGAGGTGGAAAAAGCGCATCCCGACGTCTTCAACGTGCTGCTCCAGGTGCTGGACGACGGGCGGATTACCGACAGTCAGGGGCGGACGGTCGATTTCAAGAATACCATCCTGATCCTCACCTCCAATCTCGGCTCTGAGTATATCCTCGAGGGGATCGATCAAAACGGCGACCTGTCGGAGGAGGCAAGGGAGCAGGTATCGCAGCTTCTCAAGCGGAGCTTCCGCCCCGAATTCCTCAACCGCCTTGACGAGATCGTCTTCTACAAGCCCCTGTCCCGTGATAACATCGGCGGCATTGTCGGACTGCTGCTTGCCGATCTTGCCAAGCGGCTGGAGGATCGCCGCATCGGCCTTGAGGTGACCGACGCCGCGAAGGAGTGCATCATAGCAGAAGGATACGATCCGGTCTACGGGGCGCGTCCTCTCAAGCGGTATATTCAGTCGGCTGTGGAGACGCTGGTCGCAAGAAAGATCATCTCGGAGGATGTGCCCCCCGATTCGGTGATCCGGGTTGACAGTCAGAATAATACTCTGACCGCGGAGATGGTCATCCTCCCCGCCGTGACGGAATAACCCGCAATCCCGGTATCCCTTTTGCATACCCGCCGCCTCCCCGGAATATATATGGAAGCAGAGTACGGTGCAAAGGGGAAAGAACATGAAAAAATGCATACTGCGGCTGATGGCATGGCTGACGGCTGTGATTCTGATGTCGGGAGGCGGGTTGACCGGCTACGCGGCAAGCGAGACGACCGTTCCGCCTTCCCTTGCGGGAGAGGCCGAGAGTGTGATTCTGATGGAGGCGGAGACCGGCAAAATCCTCTATGAATACGAGGCGGATCGGCGGCTTGCCCCCGCCTCGGTGACCAAGATCATGACGATTTTGCTGGTCGCGGAGGAGATTGCCAAGGGGACGATGAAGCTCACCGATATCGTGCAGGTCAGTCAGAACGCCGCCTCCATGGGAGGCTCGCAGGTGTATCTGAAGACGGGGGAGCAGATGAGCGTGGAGGATCTGCTGAAATCGGTGGTGGTCGCCTCTGCCAACGATGCGGCGACGGCGCTGGCGGAACAGGTGTCGGGCAGCGTCGAGGGCTTCGTTTCCCGTATGAACGATCGCGCGAGGGAGCTTGGGATGACCGGTACCGTCTTTGAGAATCCGACGGGGCTTGACGACAGCACGACTGATCACAAAACGACGGCGCGGGATATTGCCTTGATGTCGCGGGAGCTGTTGAAGCACCGATTCATCCTCCGCTATACCACGATCTGGATGGATACGATACGGGACGGCGCCTTCGGGCTGACCAATACCAATCGCCTCATTCGGTTTTACAGCGGAGCAAACGGTCTGAAGACAGGGTCGACCTCCAAGGCGGGCTTCTGTATCAGCGCAACGGCGCTGCGGGACGGAATGCAGCTCATTGCCGTGATTATGGGCGCGCCGAACCGTGATTCCAGAAACGAAACCGCAAAAAAGCTCCTCGATTACGGCTTTGCCAACTATCGCTACCTCTGCATGGAGGCGGGAGAGCTTGAACCGATCCGCGTGCTGGGGGGAACTGAGCCCTCCTGCCGCCTCCTCTACGGAAAATTCGACGCGGTGCTTGACAAAGCGGCGGCAGCCAAAGGCGTAGAAAGGCTCGTGAAGCTGCCGGAATCGATCCCCGCGCCGGTAGAGCCGGGGCAGATCGTCGGGAGCATTGAGTACACGATCGACGGCGAGACGATCGGCAGCGTCGATATTGTCGCGGGAGAATCGGTCGGACGGATCGGCTACGGAGGGCTTCTCAAGCGGCTTTTTATGCACTTTTTTCTGAAATAAACGCCTTTGACCGATCGGAAGAAGGCAACAGTCGATGGCGGGGCAGAGATGCGCCGCTTTTCGCCGTTCGGTAAAAATTGACGCTGATATTTTTCCGTTGTCGGTTCATCCTAATTCCGAGGTGAACCTCAGACGGTAATGCCGACGAAACGCCGCGCGTTTCCGTTTCATGAAAGAAAGGTGATAGGAATCATGATAAAAGCAGTCACGGCCATTCTGCTCGCGTTACTGATCGTTTGCGGATTTTCGGGATGCGTTGACGGCGGAAACGTCGGGGAGGATACGACGGAAGGGGCGCTGATCGATCCCATTGTGACCGACGCTCCCACCGTCGGGGACGATCCGGCGATCAGCGACGACCCGGCGATCAGCGATGATCCGGCGATCAGTGACGATCCGGCGATCAGCGATGATCCGGCGATCAGTGACGATCCGGCGATCAGCGACGACCCGACAGGGTCGCGTATCGGCGGCAGACGGCGGGAGATCGCTCCCGATAACCGCAGCGGCAGCGGAAATCTGAACGGAAGCGGCAACGGCGCTGTGCGCTGACGCATTCCGGGAGGCAATGTCAGGCGCTTCCTCCCCGATCGGCGGGCGGAGCGCCTGCTTTTTTGATCTCCTTCCCGTACAACCTTCCGCCGCCCTTGACAAAGGGACGGAAAAAGAGGTATAATGATAGAAAAGATTCTGCGCCTTCGGCGCTTATCGATACGGAGGAGAATATGAAAAAAACAGTTTTGAAAAAATATGCCGAGCTGATCGTGAAAAAGGGCGCCAACGTCCGGAAGGGACAGAGAGTGGTGATTCGCGCCGACCTCGATCAGCCGGAATTCGTGCGCATGGTGGCGGACTGCGCCTATAAGGCGGGCGCATCGGAGGTGACGGTCGAATGGGAATACCAGCCGCTGACCAAGCTGCATCTGCAAAGACGCTCCCTTGCCGTTTTGTCGGAGGTGGAGGAATGGGAGAGAATGAAGCTGGAGCGCCGCGTCGAGCTGCTTCCCGCGATGATCTACCTCGAATCCTCCGATCCCGACGGCCTTGCGGGGGTCAATCAGACCAAATACGCCAAATCGCTGCAGAATCGGATGAAGGTCATCAAGCCGATCCGCGATAAGATGGAGAACCGCTATCAATGGGTGATCGCCGCCGTCCCCGGCAAGGCGTGGGCAAAGAAGGTTTTCCCCGACGAGCGTCCTTCCGCTGCGATGGAGCATCTCTGGAAGGCGATCCTGAAGGCATCCCGTGCCGACGGGGATTCCCCGATGGAGGAATGGGATCGCCACAATGCCGCGCTGGCGGAGCGCTGCCGCTATTTAAACAGCCTCTCTCTGCGCAGCCTTGAGATCCGCTCCTCAAACGGCACCGATATCCGGATCGGTCTGATGCCGAATTCGATGTTCCTCGGCGGAGCGGAGGAAACCCTCGGCAAAGGGGTGGTCTTTAATCCCAATATTCCGAGCGAGGAGGTCTTTATCACGCCGAAAAAAGGGGAGGCGGAGGGGGTGGTTTATTCCTCCAAGCCCTTCTCCTACCGCGGCCGGCTGATCCGCAGCTTCAGCATCACCTTCCGGGAGGGACGCGCCGTTTCCGTCAAGGCGGAAAGCAAGGAGGAGACTGAGATCCTGCGGCAGATGATCGATATGGACGAGGGCGCGGCCTGCCTCGGAGAGGTGGCGCTCGTTCCCTATACCTCCCCGATCCGGCAGACCGGCATTCTCTTCTTCAATACGCTCTTCGACGAAAACGCAGCCTGCCACCTGGCGCTGGGAAGAGGCTTTGATAACTGTCTGAAGGACTATGACAGCTATTCCGACGAGGAAAGGAAGATGCTTGGAATCAACGATTCGGTCATCCACGAGGATTTCATGATCGGAACGGCCGACACCTCGATTGTCGGGGTCTGCGAGGACGGAAGGCGTGTTGAAATCTTCCGGGACGGCGAATGGGCGTTCTGATCCTCCCCCGCCGGAAGAAGGAACGGGAGGGGAGGAGATCGGTATGAAGGCGGGCTTCATGACGCTCGGCTGTCGGGTGAATCAATATGAGACCGAGGCGCTGGCCGAGCGGCTTGAGTCGATGGGCGTTACCCGCGGGGAATTCACCGATTTCTGTGATATTTATGTCATCAATACCTGCGCCGTGACGGAGGAGAGCGTTCGGAAATCGCGGCAAATGGTCCGCAGGACAAAAAAAAGAAACCCCTCCGCCTTTGTCGGCGTAATGGGCTGTGCCTCTCAGCTGGATACCGCCGCTTTTTCCGCCATGGAGGGGATCGCGTTCGTCTGCGGCACAAGAAACAAGGAGGAAATGGAGAAGGCGATCGCGGCGTTTTGCAGCGGGCTTTCCGATTCCCGATGCTCCGTCTCCGTCCGTGAGCCGGAGGGGGCGCTTCTCCCCACCTGCGCCGCACATTTCGAGCGTGCAAGAGCCTACGTCAAGATCGAGGACGGCTGTAACGGCCGGTGCAGCTACTGTGTGATCCCCTCCCTCCGCGGACGCGTTGTCATCCGGGAGGAGGAGGAGATTCTGCGGGAGGTGGAGCGGATTGCCGCAAACGGCTGTCGGGAGGTGGTGCTGACCGGAATCGAGACGGCGGCCTACGGGAAGGGACTGCCCCGTCTGATCGAACGGATCGACGGGATCGACGGGATCTGCCGGATCCGCATGGGATCGCTCGAACCGTCCTTCCTCCGGGAGGAGCTGATCGACGGGCTTGCCGCGAGCCGCGCCCTTTGCCGGCATTTTCATCTGTCGGTGCAGAGCGGCTCCGACAGCGTTCTTTCGCGGATGCGCCGCAAGTACAATACCGCGACGATGGAGCGGAACATTGCCTGCATCAGACAGAAGCTGCCCGGTGTCAATTTTTCCGCCGACGTGATCGTGGGATTTCCCGGCGAAAGCGAGGAAGAATTTGAACAGACCTGTCGCTTTGTCAGACGGGTGGGATTTCTCCACCTTCATATCTTTCCTTATTCCCGACGCCTCGGTACGGAGGCGGCGCAGATGCCGGATCAGATCCCCGATTCCGTCAAAAGCGAAAGACTCCACCGCCTGGAGACCATCGCGGCGGAGGAAAAACATCGGATTCTCACGCGGATGCTCGAGGAGGGGGAGTCGGTCGAGGTGTTGATCGAAAGCTGCGAACGCGGGGAAATGACGGGGCATACCGGGAATTTTGCGGAATGCCGCATTCCGGTTTCCGATTCCGACAAGGGGGCTGCCTGCAGGGGAACGCTGCTGCGCGTCAAGCCGGAGCGGATTGACGGCGGGCTAATGATCTGCCGGATCGCGGAGGAAGCCGGGCGTTACCGCGGATGAAAACGAGCGGAGATCAGGTCAGTCGAATCTTGAACGGCGGGCTTCGATCTCCGCTTCCTGTTTGATCCGCTTGACCGTGAGGGCATAGCTTCTGATCCTGTTGTGACGGATCAGATAGAGGATGCCGTAGGCGAGAAGATAGAGCAGGCAGAAATAGATCGGGACGCTCATGAAGACCGGCGGGATGATGACAAGACCGATCGGGATCAGATAGTAGAGAACCGAGCTGCAGGGCGCAAACAGGAGATCGTCCGGGATGAACCAGAGCAGGGCGGGGAAATAGGCGGTCACAAAGCCCGACAGGGCGGCGACGATCTCATAGACCCTCCCCTTGGCGCGGGCAGAGGTCTCGTGAACCACCGAATGAAAATAGAACTGACGGACGGCGCAGGCGGCAAGGAAGAAGATGACCGCCGCGGCAAGGGCGAAGAGTAGCGCAAGCAGGGTCTTTCGGAGACGGATATAGCCGCGGATCGATCTATCGGGATCGTAGCGGGGCTTTTCGAATTTCTGAAGCCTTGCGCCGATACGCTGGATCCGGTAGCCGAGGAAGAAGAGCAGCGCGGCGGTCAGCGCCGTACAGAGTAGAAGCAGGAAGGGGAGGAATTTCCCGTATGACAGGGAGTCGATCAGCGCGGCGTCGTCCAGATATCCGACGAAAGCGCCGTACTGGATCGGCATGAAAATAACGCAGACCATGGAGAGAATCAATTTGCCGTCGGCTTTGGTGTTGTATTCCGGGATATCAAGTTCAATATCTTTCATGGCAAGCTCCTTCGGCGGGCAGAGTGTTTCCGACCGCTCCTTGATTTTTGTCCATTATATCACAGCAAGTCAAGAATTACAAGAGGGCGATGAAAGAAAACGAGCAAATTGCAGGTCAGCGGCTCCGATGTCCGCGCCGCCCCGCGGGGAGCGCCTCCGCCGTCTTCCCGATGGGATTGCCGTCGAGCCTGAGCAGCAGGAATCGGTTCTTCTCGAAGCGGAGGAGCCCCTCTGCCTGCATGTGCCCCAGCTCGGAGGACATGGCGCTGCGATCCACCGAAAGGTAATCGGCAAGCTGCTGGCGGTTGTAGGGAATTGAGAATTCATTGCTCTTGTTGACCGTCGACTGTTCCGACAGAAAGGAGAGCAGTTTTTCCCGCGTCGTCCGCCGCGACAGATGCTCGCATTTGCGCTCGTAGGTCAGATTCCGGTCGGCCACGGCGGAGAGAAGATTCTCGATCACCTTCTGATGGCAGCCGCAGTTTTCCGAGCAGGTGTGGCGAAGCCTTGCCACCGGCAGGAAGAGCGCTACGGTCGGCTCTTTGGCGACGGCGCCGAAGAGCAGCGCCTGCTCCCCCGCAATGGCGGAGGCTTCCGCAAAGGTATAGCCGGGCTTTACGTCGGTCAGAATGAAGTTGTTGCCCCAGAAGTCTTCCTTGACGATATGGACCTCTCCCGAGACCACAAGCCCGATCGAGGTGGGCTTTTCCCCCGCCCTCATCAGAAACTCCCCTTTGGAAAAGCAGCGGATGCTTGCGTTCATGCAGGTCAGCATTTTCTTGGTACAATCCGCCGGAATTCCGCAGAACAGCTCGGTGTTTTGCAGGTTTTCAAAAATTATTTTCACTTTCGATCCCTCTGTTGTATTTACAACATACATTTGTTTCCTATTATACTATAATAATAACAAAAAGTCAATCCTTCTCCGTCGGATCGGAAGGGAAGCCCGCCGTTAGTTCTCCTCTTCCGTGGGATCGAATTCAACGTACATCTGGCGATAGGCCAGCGGCTTGAAGCCGTAGGAGGCGTACAGCGCGGCGGCGCGCGTGTTTTCCTCCTCTACCTCCAGGCGGAGTCTGGCCGCGCTTTTGCCGTAGCGCCCGATCAGGAACTCGAGAAAGCTTTTTCCGAGTCCCTTTCCGCGGAAGGCTTCACGGATGTAGATTTCATCCAGCCAGACGACGCTGCCTCCCGCTTCCTGGGAGAAACTCTTGGTCAGCAGCGCATAGCCTGCCGGTTTTCCCTCGCACTCGATGAGATACCCCTCAAGATACCGATCGGAGGAGGTCAGCTCCTCAAAGGCGCGGTCGATATAGCCGTCGGGAATAGGGTGCAGAACGGCGGGGGAATGATAGAATTCCCCGGCCAGCGTTTTGTAGATGCTCTCATCGGTTTTTTTGATTTTTCTGATCATAATGTTTCCTTTCGGGAATAAAATGTGGCTGCCAATACTGTACCATATATTTGTTAACAAATCAAATCCTTTTTCCGCTTCCGTGTCGAATTTTGCCGGAATCGGAGGGACGGGAGCGAGGCGGAGAATTCGGCCGGGCGCGGTCGGGAGACAGGAGCGGCGGAAGCCGGTTCCGGGATATTGCGAAGGAGGAGTCTGGAATGAAGGATGCAGAAAACGGCGGCAATTGCCATGCGGGTCACAGAAAACGGCTGAAGAAACGGTTTCTTGATGAGGGGCTTGAGAACTTTCAGGATCACAATATTCTGGAGCTGCTGTTGTTTTATGGCATTCCGCGTAAAGACACTAACGAGCTGGCGCATACGCTGCTCCGACGGTTCGGCTCTCTGTCGGGGGTCTTCGACGCGGATTTTGATATTCTGACCTCGGTCAACGGGGTGAGCGAGAATACGGCGGTGCTGCTCAAGCTGATTCCGCGGCTGGCAAGAGCGTATCTGTTGGATCATCACACACGGACCACGCAGTTCGGCAGCATCGGCAAGCTCGGCCATTATCTTGTGAACTACTATGTCGGGGAACAGAAGGAAAAGCTGACGGCGCTGTATTTCAACAGCCGCATGGAGCTGCTGGATATGGTCACAATCAGCGTCGGGACGGTGATCTCAACCGAGATCCCGGTGAGGAGGATCGCGGAGGTCGGGTTCGCCAAGAACGCCGCCTATCTGATCCTGGCGCATAACCATCCCGACGGGAATCCCTATCCGTCCCAGGAGGATATCCTGCTGACAGAGCAGGTCGGGGAGCTGTTTTCCAATCTCGGAATGCCGCTGCTTGAGCATTTTGTCATCGGAGACGGCGGCTATCGCACCATTTGCTCCGGCGCGATTCCCGAGTTTTGAGATCGCTTGAACGCCCTTCCGCCCGGTTGGTCAGAGGGGACGGAGATTTTTGAGGGACAGATCGAGGATATGAGCGGAATGGGTGAGCGCGCCGCTTGAAATATAGTCCACCCCGACGGCGGCAAGGGACGCGAGGCTTTCGACGGTGATATTGCCGCTGCACTCCAGCTCCGCTCGTCCCGCCGTAACCGCAACGGCCTGCCTGATCTCGTCCGGGCTCATGTTGTCGAGCATGATGATGTCGGCGCCGGCCTCCAGCGCCTCCTTCAGCATCGGCAGGCTTTCTACCTCGATCTCGATCCGATGAACGTGCGGCGCATATTCCCTTGCCAGACGGATTGCCTCTGCCACTCCGCCCGCGGCGGCGATGTGGTTGTCCTTCAGCAGGATGCCGTCGCTCAGATTGAAGCGGTGGTTGTGCCCGCCGCCCATTCTGACGGCGTACTTTTCAAGAAGGCGGAGCCCCGGCGTGGTTTTGCGGGTGTCGAGCAGACGGGTACAGCTGCCCTGCAGGATCGATACGGCGGCAGCCGTGCAGGTTGCGATGCCGCTCATCCGCTGCAGAAAATTCAGCGCCGTGCGCTCTCCCGAAAGCAGGATGCGGATATCCCCGCGCACCGTACCGAGGCGCTGACCCTTCCCGACCCGATCCCCGTCGCGGCAGGTGAAGTCCGCCTCTGTTTCGGGATCAAGCAGCCGGAAGACTCTTGCAAAGACGGAAAGCCCTGCAATCACGCCCTCCCCCTTGCAGATCAGATCGGCTTGTCCGGGGCGTCGGCAGGGCATGACGGCGTTGGTGCTGATATCCTCGCCCGGAATGTCTTCCCGCAGGGCGCGCAGAATCAGATCGTCAATATGAAGCTTTTCGGAAACGGGATCCATAGTGCGTTCTCCTTTTCGGTACGGCTCCGCCGCCTTCCGGCAGCGGGGCATTTTGCTGTCTCCGCCGAAGGCGGGGGATTTTCGTTGTTCGCCGATGGCGGGGGGTTCGTTGTCTCCGCCGAAGGCGGGGGTTCGTTGTCTCCGCCGAAGCTGGCGGGGTCTTGTTCAGGAAATACTGATCTCGACGCCGTTGACCTCCACGACGCCGTCGGCGCGGATGAGAATGAATTTCTGCCCGTCGATCACCCGTGTCTCGATCAGCCCGGAGGCTTCGGGGGAGAGGCGGATGCAGACGTCGGGCGTTTTGACCTCAAGGCGGCGGGGATCGATGAGGTTTGAGGGATGGATCTCCGCCTTGCTGCCGAAGGCCCGGTCAAAATTTTCTTCAAACGCCTCGATCCGTCCCTCGTCGACGCCGCAGCTCTGAAGAACCTCCCCGACCGTGGTCTTGGAGATGACGACAGGCTCTGGATCCTTCAGGGCCTTGTGTTCTTCCATGATCCCGGTGAGCTTTTCCTGCACCGAGCAGACCACCTCCAGGCTGCATTCGTCGGAGACGGCGTCGCGGAGCAGTGTGCCGAAGCTGTGCTTCTGCTCGGCGGCAGGCATCGGCGGGGCAACCTTGAACAGCGCTTCGATCAGCTCGGCGTGATTGTCGGCGGTGTTTTTGGAATAGTAGAGAGCATTGTAGATGTTGGAGGTTCTTCCGTCAAAGGCGGGGAAAATAAAGCCAAGCTCCGGCGGTGCGATCACCCAATCGGGCGTGACGTTCCGGAAGCGGTTTTCCGGGATGTAATAGCCGAGCGCGGCGCGGGTCATGCGGATCGGGCAGATGCAGCAGAGAAAATAGGAATAAACCGAGGAGGAATCCTCCGCCTTGCTGCCGTCGGAGGAATAGGAGGGGACATCGTAGCGGTCGGCAGCCAGCAGGATCAGATAGCTGCCCTCGATCACAAGCGATTCTCTGATGATGTCGAACAGCTTGCCGACGGCTTCATCGTCCGAGAGGGCGGAGTTTTTCAGCGCCGTGAGCAGCCGATGCTCGTCGCTGTCCAGCACCTGATTGTTGGTGAAGGGGATGTCGAGGAGGTTTTTGCCGGCTGTGCCCGACAGGGTCTTTTTGAGGACGGCGAAAATTTCCTCCGTCTCCTCTGCCGACATCAGCGCGACCGATTGGTCAAATCGGGAGAGAATTTCCTTTTTTTCGTTGATATAACAGCCTCGGATTCTTGTGATATTGCTCTTATCGACGCGAAAGCGTCTTTTGATCTCGGATATTTCTTTTTCGTTCATGGCATTTCCGTCCTGCCGGAATACAGGACATCCTTTCTGAGAAGTGTGACGATACTCTGCTATTATACCATTTCCGCAGGAGGAACTCAAGTCTTTTTTTGTCGGAGGGCAGGATAGAAAAATTTCCGAAAACCTATTGACAAAGCGCCGCGGTTGTGATATAATATCCTCCGTTGCAGGGAAATGCCGGAGTGGCGGAACAGGCAGACGCCCGGGACTTAAAATCCTGTGATACGAAAGTATCGTACCGGTTCGAGCCCGGTTTCCGGCACCAGATTTTTTCTTTTGTTTCAATATCATATCGCGGGGTAGAGCAGTTGGTAGCTCGTCGGGCTCATAACCCGGAGGTCGTGAGGTTCAAATCCCACCCCCGCAACCAACAAGTAGCACCGAAAAAGATATCGGGGCTGAAAACCCAGAAACCACAACGGTTTCTGGGTTTTTTCATGCCGATTTTTAAGGTGGAATTCAAAAGATATCATTTCCCCAAATCGACCTTTGGGGAGGACTTGAACTAAATTCATAGGGTTTTAGGGGCAGATTTTACGATTGATTTCGTAAGGTCTGCCCCTTTTTTCGTTTTTCTAATTGTTAAATGTTTGTGTTCTCGGAGGTTGCGCATAAATTGTATGCGCAACCTCTTTTTTCGTATATAGCGCATTTTGAGCGTTGATATAAATCTGATAACGAAAGACTAACTATTAAAAGTCAAGTCCCAATTTCGAGATGAAGCAGAAAAGCTCCTGCCGCAAAATAGCATGACAAGTAGAGCGTCGCTGGCGGCGCTCTGAAAAAAGATTGTCGTGGTTGTTAAGCTGACTGTCTATATGGTTGTTGGGACTTCTCCATGGCATAGATCAATCGCAAAAGTTTCTTGGCAGCATGAGATATGGCAACGTTGTAATGTTTCCCCTCGGTTCTCTTTTTGGCGAGATAGGCAGCGAAAGACGGATCCCAATGGCAGACATACTTGGTTGCATTAAAAATGGCATAGCGCAGGTATTTGGAACCACGTTTCTCCATGTGGGAATAGCAGTTTGTAAGCTGTCCTGACTGGTAGGTAGACGGTGACATGCCGGCATAAGCCAGAATCTTATCGGCAGAATCGAAGTTGGAGAAGTCACCAACCTCAGCCAGAATCATAGCTCCCATTCGGGTGCTGATGCCAGGAATTGTAGTAATAGGAGAGTGAATTTCATCCATTATGGAATTGATTTCTTTCTCAATTTCTTCAATCTCCCCATCTAACTCCCGGATGAGCCGAATGGTATGCTTCAACTCCAGGGATTTGGCGGGCATTCTGGAGCCGATGGAGTTTCTGGCAGCATCCCGAATCTGAACTGCTTTCTCCCGGTCATAGCGGCCTTTAGAAGCATCTGACAGCACGGACTTCAAGTGAGTCAAGTGTGCGGTAGAAATCTGATGTGCTCCGGGAAACTCGCTGAGAAGTGCATAAACAGAAGCCATATGAAGTGTTGGCACCAACTTTTCCAGCTCTGGAAACAAAATACAGACCAGCCGGGAAACAGAGCATTTCAGCTTTGCCCGCTCACGAATTTTGTCAAATCTATATCTTGTTAGTGACTTTAGCTCTTCGTTGTGATATGATGTATCTGTGTAGGGCTTGAGGTCCACATCAGACATGAGCATAGTTGCGATGGTTCGTGCATCGATCCGGTCGGTCTTGGTTTTGCGAAGGCTCAGACTTTTCCGGTACAGGTTGGTGTGCAATGGGTTTATGACATAGGTTGGCAGGCCACAGTCAAGAAGGAACCCAAGAATGTTGTAGCTGTAATGTCCGGTAGCCTCAAGGCCTACTTTTATTTTATCTGCCGGACGAGTACAGCGGCGAATGGTTTGCAGCAGGATGCCAAAGCCTTCTGCGTTGTTAGGAATGGTGAAGACATCTGCCAGGACTTCACCTTCCGAGCTGAGGATGAAGCAGTCGTGCTTGTCCTTAGCAACATCGATACCCACACAAATCATAAGGAATACCTCCGGTATGTTTATTTGATGCTGGTTCCACAGGACACTTTACTCTTGTAACCTTGTTCCACATAAACCGTCTGGCGGTATCTAACTGATTAACAATACTGTAAAGGGCTGTGGTTGGAGCCTTTCGTAAACCATCTTGTGGTAGGAGGAATGAACCAATCCACAGCATCCCTTACAGTGTAGCACATGTCCTTGGAGAGGGACAATAAAAACTACTACTCTATAATACAAGGAGTGGTGTATATGATTGTGGCGCAGCTCAGCAATTCAAAACAAAATTCAGGAGGTAAAGAAAGATGAATGATTGGGAACGATTACACAGACAAGCCGAGAGATATAAACAGTCATATCCCCCGGGAACAAGAGTAATGCTGCTTAATATGAACGACCCATATTCTCCCGTTGAAAGCGGTATGCGCGGAACGGTTCAGAGTGTGGATGATATCGGTCAACTCCTAATGAAATGGGATAATGGCAGAGCGCTTGCGCTGATCCCCGGCGAAGACTCATTCCGTCGATTGACACAGGAAGAAATCGACCGGGAGTTACAGGAACAAGCTCAGGAACAGACTATCAGCGAACAATCTATGTAAATGTGAGGTGAAGCAGAAAAGCAGGACGGATGCCCTATGGCAATCCCATTCATTGATTTGTGTTCGGGTATCGGCGGCTTTCATTCCGGACTCGTAAATACAGGTCATTACAGATGCGTCGGTCATGCAGAAATTGATAAGAACGCAGAAAAAGCGTATAACGCCATTTACGGAGAAGAAGGAGGTTTGAA
>CALWTY010000007.1 GCA_944384585.1 uncultured Clostridia bacterium
GGATATGCCAAATATTGACCGAGATAACGTCAAGCGTCTGAACGTCCATGGTTGCCTCATTCCTTTCGGTGCGGCGACGGCCGCGATTATTTAACGGCGTTGATCAGGATGTTGACAAACATACGAGGCGCGACGAAGATAAGAAGAATCGCGATGACCAACGCATAAAGACCGGTCGTTTCCGCAACGGCGCAGCCCATCAGGAGGGTGCTTGTCACCTGCCCCTTGCATTCAGGCTGACGTCCGATGGCTTCACAGGCCTTTGCGACCGCATTACCTTCCCCGATTCCGGGGCCGATTCCGGCGATCATGGCAATACCGGCGCCGAGGGCGCAGCATCCGAGAATGATTCCGATTGCGAGTTCCATGATTTAGTTCCTCCGATACTTAGGTTTTGATATCAGTACGTAGGGCTTATTTTGCGCTTACGCGAGCTTTTGTTATTTTACGCCGACGCTGCTCCCATGCCTCCTCCGGGAAGCCGTTTGAGATATAGAGCATGGTCAGCATGGCAAAGATAAAGGCCTGAAGACAGGAGCTGAAAAGGTCGAAATATAAAGACAGGACGGCGGGAATGCCGATCCTGAACAGCGGGAATTCCCCGAGAAGACCGGGCAGCCATCCGAGAAGCAGGGAGGATATTTTGGTCAAGCCGACGGCAAGAAGGGAGGAGATCACCACCCCGGACAGGACGTTTCCGTAATGTCGGAAAGCCATGGAGACCGGCGATGCAATTTCGCTGATGACATTGAAGGGCGCAAAAACGGGGATCGGCTCCGCAAAGCCCTTCAGATAATTGAGAGCCCCCCCCTTGAGCTTGTAGTGGGTGATCAGAATGAAGACAAGGATCGCCCATCCCGCGACGATATTGAGATCGGAGGTGGGAGGGAAGAGTCCGAGGAGGCTTGAGAGGCTGGAGAGGGCGGAAAGACCCATGATCGCCGCCGCAAAGGGGGCAAACCCCGCAAAGCGCTCTCCCATGTTGGAAGTCACAAAGCTTTTCATCTTCACGACGATCCATTCCGCCGCAAGCTGACGCTTCAGGCGAGGCGTTGTGCCGATCCCGTGGGTCAGGAAGAGACAGAGGGAAAAAAGCGCGATGATCACACAAAGGGAGGTGATCTGTGCCTCCGTGATATAAAGCGGCTGCAGCGGCATCCCGATGGTGAAGTAGATCTGCGCGCCGGTAACGCTGATGCCCTCGACGGCAGGCTTGGTCAGAATATTCAGTACAATCGCACCGAGGAAGGGAAGGATCATCAGCGCAATCAGCAGGGCGTCGACGATCCGAAAGGCAAGCTTACTCTTCATGCCGTTCCTCCTCCGGTTGCGTGACCGTCCCCTCCGAACCGCCCTTGATTGAATCGCGGATACCGCGGACGAACATGATAATGCGGGGAAAGAAGAGAGGGATGAACAGCGCAAGCTTATCCAGCTTCGGGAAGGCAAGGCAGAGAATGATGATCACGGCGATCAGAAGAAGCCGCAGCATCTGGGAGGACCGGATCAGCCTGACCTTTTGCTTGTCATCCTCGATCGTCACTGCTCTCTGAACGGTCAGCCCCATCAGAAAGAAATTCAGAACCGAAAGTCCGCCGCTGATTAATGCGGCAGCCAGCACGTTCAGGGTGAGCCGACGGCAGAGCAGATAAATCAGCAGCATGACAACGCAGAAAATCCCCTCACCGAGGGCCAGGATTCCTGTTTCCTTCTTTACCACCGGGTTTATTTTCATAGAACCTACCCCTCCCGTTTCCGTTTCCGCCGGACGATGCGGCTGCACGGCATCTTTCCGGGATCTGTGCCAAATCCTGCGCGTCCGAAATACAAAAGAACCGCCGATCGGAGGAACGCACGCCTCGTTTCGGGACGATATACAACCTTTAATTTCTATTGTACAACACCCTGCAGCTTTTGTCAATAGATTTTTTCATCAAATCAAATGAACTTGTCATTCCGGGAGTGGGAGGCTTTTGCCCGAAGACAAAGAAAACGCCTCCCTTTGCGGGAAGCGTCTGACAGATTCACGGAGCTGCGGAAGCTGTCATTTAATTCAAAACGGCGGCGTATTCATCATACCTTGACGTCAAAGCTCTTGCCGCACCGGGGGCAGGCGGCGCGATGCTTGCCCTTGATCTTTTTCAGACGGAGAACCGCCTTGCAATAGGGGCATTTCCGATAAACATGAGTCTTCCGATCGCGGAACCGGTTCTTCAGCAGGCGGAGATTTGACTTGAGGGGGGCGGTGATCGCCTTGTATTTTTCATTTTCGTTCCGACGACGGTAAATGCTTCTGGAAAACATCCGCCAGATCGCGTAGACCGCCAGCAGCGTCAGAAGCAGCCGGAGGATGAGAACGGCGATGCTGTTGAGAAACAGGTCAATCACGGAGATGACAATCAGAAGGAAAATGTATGCCCAGACAAGGAACTTCCCGAACTCGTCGACTCCGTACCGACCGCTCATGAATCTGATAAACTTATTTCTGAAATTACCCATATAAGCCCTCTCTCTGTAACCTACTACTATGATACACGCTTTTTATGAACGAAAATAATCGAAAAAATATCAATTCGGTAAATTCATACGCAAATTCCCGTCGGAACATGACTCACCGGATAAGACTTTTGCGCACGAAGGACGACAAAACCGAAACTTTATAAAAATGAAAAAATTATCTGCAATAAATTTCATACACAGTTAATATTTTGTGAGTAGGATAATGCAGGAAATATTTTGTTAAAGGAACGATGAAATTGCTGAAACTCAAGGGGATCAAAAAATCCTATCAGACCGGCTCGCAGACCGTCGATGCGCTCAGAGGCATCGATCTTGAATTCAGAAAGAGCGAGTTTGTCTCGGTGCTCGGACCGTCGGGCTGCGGCAAAACCACGCTGCTGAATATTATCGGCGGCCTTGACCATTACACCGACGGCGATCTTATCATCAAGGGGAAATCGACCGAACGATACAGCGATCGTGAATGGGACGCCTACCGCAATCACTCGGTGGGCTTCGTCTTCCAGAACTACAATCTGATCCCGCACCAGTCGGTTCTTGCCAACGTCGAGCTGGCACTGACCCTCTCCGGCGTCCGGAAAAAGGAGCGCCGCCGCCGCGCAAGACAGGCGCTTGAGCGGGTGGGGCTCGGCGATCAGATGATGAAGAAGCCCAATCAGATGTCAGGCGGACAGATGCAGCGTGTGGCGATAGCCCGCGCCATCGTCAACGACCCCGAGATTCTGCTGGCGGACGAGCCGACCGGCGCGCTTGATTCCGAGACCAGCATTCAGGTCATGGAGATTCTGAAGGAGATTGCGCGCGATCGCCTGGTCATCATGGTCACCCACAACCCCGAGCTGGCGGAGAAATACTCCACCCGCATCATCCGGCTGATGGACGGAAAGATGATCGGAGACAGCGCGCCCTATACCGCCGCAGATAAGGCGTTTGAATACAATCTCAAAAAGAATAAATCCATGTCCTTCCTGACGGCGCTCGGTCTTTCGATCAACAACCTCCTCACGAAGAAGGGAAGAACGATCATGACCTGCTTCGCAGGCTCGATCGGAATTATCGGTATCGCCCTGATCCTTGCCGTCTCAAACGGCGTCAATTCCTTTATCGACAAGGTACAGGAGGACACCCTCTCCAAGTATCCTCTGACCATCGAAGCGGAGCAGGTGGACATGGCCCTGATGCTGGAGGCAATGGCGGGCAGCGGGGAGCAAAGCACCGCCGATCGCGATCCCGATAGGGTCTATTCGGGAGATATGATCTTTAAAATGGTCAATATGATGACCTCCGTCCCGACCAGCAAGAACAACATCACCGATTTCAAAAAATATCTTGACGGCAGTGACAAATTCCACGAATATGCCTCCGCCATCAAATATTCCTATAACGTCCCGATGAATTTTTACGTCAAAAACGGCGAGGGGGATATCCTGAAAGCCGATTCCGAGACGGTGATCACCGATATGTACGAGGCGATTGGGGTGACGGTCGGGGACAATTCCGCCTCCGGCGCCATGGTGGAATCCTATGCCTCCTTCATCAAGGTCTGGGAGGAAATGCTGCCCGGCGAAAACGGGGAGCTGATCAACCCGACTCTGATGGAGCAGTACGACGTCGTCTACGGCAGATGGCCGCAGAGCAGCAACGAGGTCGTGCTGGTTCTCAACGAACGCAACGAGGTCAGCGATTTCGTTCTCTACGCCCTCGGTCTGAAGTCCTCCTCCGAGTTCTCCGAGCTGATCCGTGCCGCCATGGCGGGAGAGGAGCTGGAGCATACCGAGCAGAGCTGGACATATGAAGAGATCTGCGATATGACCCTGCATATGATCCTCGCCGCCGACTGCTGGCAGAAGCAGGCCGACGGGAGCTATGTCAACGTCGCTGAGAACGAAACCGGCCTGAACTATCTCTTTAACGACGATTCCAAATATACCGAGATCAGGATTTCCGGCATCATCCGCCCCAACGAAAACGCGCTCTTTACCATGATCGGCGGTTCGCTCGGATATACCACCGCGCTGACCGAGCATATCATCAGCGAGACAGCCGACCGTGAGATCGTAAAGGCGCAGCTTTCCTCCGATACCGTCGACGTCTTTACCGGCCTCCCCTTCCGCTCCTCCGTTAAAGAGCCCGACAGAGCAGAAAAGATCCGTCTCGTGAAGGAGTATTTCGCGGGTCTTGATACCGAAGGGAAGGCGGCACTCTACACCAAGATCCTCTGCGTTCCCTCCGAGGAGTATCTGAAGGTTGCGGTAGAGGAGTACATGGCGGGAATGGACAAAGGCAAAATGATCGAGGTGCTGGTCGGCGCCTACGCGCAGAATATGGGGACGACCGATCTTGATTCCATCCGCGCCTACTTCGAAAAAATGTCGGAGGAGGATTTGGCGAAGCTCTTCCGCGAGCAAGCCGCCGCCATGATCACCGAGCAGTATGCCGCCGGTATCCGCGCGCAGCTCTCCGGTATGACCGACGAACAGATTGCCGCGCTTTTTGACGCCGCTTCCTTTACCGACGAGCAGTACGAGTCCTTCTACAGTCTTTATCTGCCCGTAGCCGTCTCCGACGCGACCTATGAGGACAATATCAAGAAGCTCGGCTACGTCGATATCGACAGCCCCTCCGGCATCGTGATCTACGCGGCGACCTTCAATGACAAGAATATGATCAGCGACCTGATCGAGGAATACAATCGCGGCGTTGACGATGAGAACAAGATCAAGGTGACCGATTATATCGAGCTGCTCATGTCCTCCGTCTCCACGGTGATCAATGCCATTTCCTACGTTCTGATCGCCTTTGTCGGCATCTCCCTCGTCGTCTCCTCCATTATGATCGGCGTTATTACCAATATTTCGGTGCTGGAGAGGACGAAGGAAATCGGAATTCTCCGCGCCGTCGGCGCTTCCAGATCGGACATCGCCCACGTCTTCAACGCCGAGACCTTCACAATCGGCCTTCTGTCCGGCCTGTTCGGGATCGGCATCACGCTGCTGATGATCATTCCGATCAACCTGCTGCTGCATCATTTCACCGGCATCCCGTATCTCAACGCTCAGCTTCCCGTCGCGGGCGCGATTATTCTGGTTCTGCTCAGTATGCTCCTGACGATCATCGCGGGTGTGATTCCTTCCCGCTCTGCGTCAAAGAAAGACCCCGTCGTCGCACTCAGAAGCGAATAAACTCCCAAATGACCGCTGCCCCGCAGCGGTCATTTTCCCTGTCGGGGAAGTCCGGGCAGTCATCGGCGGAGGGGGCTCCCCGCGCTCCGATTCCGGGCGGGGAGGAAAGCGGTCCTCAAGGACGGCGAAGACAGCGATCCTCCCGGACGGCGAAGGATTTTGTGTTCTATCTTTTAAATTTTCTCGTGTAAATCGTGAAGCAAAAGTCCCCCTTATTGACAACGAAGGCGAATTTGTGGTATAATTGCCATAAATGTATATCCCGTTATTTTCCTGCGATTGCGGGTATATCGGACGGCTTCTCCGTCTATATATGGAAAAGGGGAGAGATCATGAGGATCGGTCTGATCGGCTTCGGTTCAATGGGAAAAACACATGCCTATGCGGTGCGTAACCTCGCCTGCTTCTTTGAGCCGGACGGAATCGACGCTGAAATTGCCGCCGTCTGCACGGCGCATCCCGAAACGGCTGCCGCCGCTGCCGCGCGATACGGCTTTGAAAGAGCCGTCACCGACGAAGATACGCTGATTGAGGCACCGGATCTCGATATCATCGATATTTGCACGCCCAATACGCTGCACTATCGTACCGCCAGAAAGGCCATTCTCGCCGGCAAGCACATCTATTGCGAAAAACCGCTGTCCGTCACGGCGGCGGAGGCCGACGAGCTTGCTGCGCTGGCGGCGGAACGGGGCGTGACGGCACAGGTGGTCTTCAATTATCGCTTTATGGGAGGCGTGCAGAGGGCAAGGGAGCTGATCGACTCCGGTCGGATCGGAAGGATCGTCTCCTTCCGCTGCGCCTATCTTCATGCAAGCTGCACCGACCCCGCAAAGCCCGCGGGCTGGAAGCAGAGCAAAAGCATCTGCGGCGGAGGCGTGCTGTTCGATCTCGGTTCTCATGTCATCGACCTGATCCGATACCTGTGCGGCGATTTTGCCGAGATTTCCGGTCGGTCTCAGATTGCACACCCCCTCCGCCTCGGGATCGACGGGAAGCCCTGGCAAACCGATGCGGACGAGGCGTTTTATATGACGGCGCTTCTGAAAAACGGCGCGGTCGGCACGCTTGAGGCCAATAAGCTGGCGCTCGGCACGAACGACGACCTCGGCTTCACGATTTACGGCGACCGCGGCGCTCTCCGATATTCCCTGATGCAGCCGAATTATCTCGGATTTTACGATGGGACCAAAGAGGGCGGCGATCTCGGCGGCGAAAGAGGCTTCACCATGATCGAGTGCGTCGGACGTTTCCCCAAGCCCGCCGGCGTTTTCCCGGGCGTCAAAGCTCCGACCGGGTGGCTGATGGGACACGTCCTGTCGATGCACGCATTCCTCTCGGCGGTGAAAAACAAAACCCCGGCCTCCCCCTCCTTTGAAGACGGCGCGTATGTACAGCGCGTGATGGAAAAGGCCGGTATCTCCTCCGAAAACGGAGGAAGAATCGAACGGCTCTGATCTGAATCGGACATTTCCGACCGGCAGCGGAATGATTCTGCCGGAGATTCCGGTGGTGTGTATGCTAACAGTTGGACTTACGGGAAGCACGGGAAGCGGAAAAGGATATGTTTCCGGCATATTCAAGGAATCCGGCATTCCCTGCCTGGACACCGATCAGGTGTGCAGGGACGTATATCGGAAGGGAGAGGCCTGCTACGACGACCTTGTCTCCTACTTCGGGGAATCGATCCTCAACGCAGAGGGGGAAATCGATCGCAAGGCGCTCCTCGACGCCGCCTTTCCCGACAGGGAAAAGTACGAAAAACTCAATTCCATCGCGTTTTTCCATATCATGAAGATTACACGCAGATGGATCGCGGAGCGGGAAAAGGAGGGCGTCCCGATCGCGGTAATCGATGCGCCGATGCTCTTTGAGAGCGGCTTTGACAAGCTCTGCGGCAAGGTCGTGTCGGTTGTGGCGGATCGCGCGACCCAGATCTCCCGCGTGATGAGACGCGACGGCATTTCGGAGGAGGTTGCGATAAGCCGCCTCCAGAAGCAGAAATCAAACGCATATTACGAATCGAAATCCGACTATGTCCTCGATAATTCCGCCGCCAACGAGGGGAATATCTGGACCGATACCCGCCGGTTGGTCGGAACGCTGCGGAGAATCTCCGCAGACAAGCGCTGACGGCGGAGGCGGGACGTTCAAAACGGGAAAGGCGCCTCGGGCTGCTTCCGGCCGCCCTGCTGCTCCTGGCAGCCTGCGTCGGCACGACGACAGTCTTTCGTCTTATTGACAGACGGCTTCACCCGATCCGCTATGCGGAATATGTCGGGTATTATGCGGCGCAGTTCCGCGTTCCTCCCGAGATCGTCTATGCGGTGATCCTGACGGAAAGCCGCTTTGATCCCGACGCCGTTTCGCGGGCGGGCGCGCAGGGGCTGATGCAGCTGATGCCGCAGACCTATGCACGGACGGCGGAGGAACTGGGGATCCCGCCCGACGCGCAGGCGGTCTTTCGGCCCGATGTCAACATCCGGTGCGGGGTCTGTCTGCTCTCCCGTCTCTACGGCAAGTACCGCTGCTGGGACACGGTCTATGCCGCCTACAACGCAGGAGAGAATGCCGTCGACCGATGGCTTGCCGACGAGCGATATTCCGCCGGCGGCCGGCTTTCCTCCATTCCCTACCGGGAAACCGCGGGATATGTGAAAAAGGTGCGGAGCGCGGCTGAATCCTATAAAAAATTATACGGCTTTTCGCCGTAGGGAAGTAACAGAAAAAGGAGAAACATCATGAATGCCAAGGAACTGAAAGAACAACTTGAATACAAGAACAAGAGCGCATTTGAATCGATTTCCGAGGACGAGCTGGAGCGCTCCTTTGCCTATGCCGAAAGCTATAAGCTCTTTCTCGACAGCAGTAAAACCGAGCGGGAGGCGGTGCGCTACGCCGTGGAAATGGCGGAGCGGAATGGTTATGCCGAATACCGGCTCGGTGACGAGCTGTCGGAGGGCGGCAAATATTACTACAATAACCGCGGCAAGCAGCTGATCCTCTTTCGGATCGGGGAAGAGCCGCTGGAAAAGGGCGCTTATATCATGGCTGCCCACATCGATTCCCCCCGCCTCGACCTGAAGCAGAATCCTCTCTACGAGGACAGCGGCTTCGGCCTCTTCAAGACACACTATTACGGCGGTATCAAGAAATATCAGTGGACGACCGTTCCGCTTGCCCTTCACGGCGTTGTGATCCGGGACAACGGAAGCCGCGTGGATATCTGCATCGGAGAAGAGGAGGATGAGCCGATCTTCTACATCTCGGATCTTCTCCCTCATCTTGCAAAGGATCAGATGACAAAGTCCCTGGCGGAGGGCATCACCGGAGAAGGACTGAATATCATCGTCGGCTCTGAGCCCTACCGCGAGGAGGAGACCTCCGGCGCGATCAAGCTCAATCTTCTCCGGATCCTGAACGAAAAGTACGGAATGCGGGAGGAGGATTTCATCTCGGCGGAGCTGACCGCCGTCCCTGCCATGCGCGCAAGAGATATCGGACTTGACCGTTCGCTGATCGCCGGCTACGGGCATGACGACCGCGTTTGTGCCTATTCCGAGATCACGGCGCTCTTCGATACCGAAAACACCACCAAGACCGTATTTGCGGTGCTGGCGGATAAGGAGGAGATCGGAAGCGACGGCGTGACGGGAATGCAGAGCGAGATCTTCGGCGATATTCTCTGGGAGGTCTGCGAGGCCAAGAACGCCAATTACCGTGTCGTCAAGGCGAACTCCAAATGCCTTTCCGCCGACGTGAACGCCGCATTCGATCCGAATTATCCTGAGGTTCTGGAGAAGAGAAACGCCTCGTATGCCAACTGCGGCGTCGTTCTCTCGAAATTCACCGGTTCCCGCGGCAAGAGCGGCACCTCTGACGCCACATCGGAGTTTACCGCCTATGTCCGCAATCTTCTCAATAAAAACGGCGTCGTCTGGCAGATGGCGGAGCTCGGCAAGGTCGATCAGGGCGGCGGCGGAACCGTTGCCAAGTTCCTTGCCAATATGAACATCGATACCATCGACGTCGGAGTGCCGGTCATCTCGATGCACGCCCCTTATGAAGCGATTTCCAAGCTCGATCTCTATATGACCTACAGAGCCTTCTGCGCCTTTATCGCATGACCGATCTGCAGGCAAGGCTGGAGGAGGCGGCGCGTTACTATGAGGGGGTGTCGGAGCAGCTTTCCCAGCCTGACGTCGCCGCAGATCAGGCGGAATTCCGCCGTCTGATGCGGGAGTACAAGCGGCTCACGCCCGTGATGGAAAAGTATCGGGAATTTCTCGGAGCAAAGCGCTCCGTCTCCGATGCCGAGGAGCTTCTGTCCTCAGGGGAGGACGAGGAGCTGTCCCGTCTTGCCGCGGAGGAGCTGCGCAGCGGCAGGGAAGCCTGTCAACGCCTCCTTGCCGAGCTGACGGCGCTGATGCTCCCCCGTGATCCGAACGACGATAAGAATGTCGTCGTTGAGATCCGTGCCGGCGCGGGAGGGGAGGAGGCGGCACTCTTTGCCGCCTCTCTCTTCCGCATGTATTCCATGTTCGCTGCCTCCTCCGGCTATAAGCTCGATCCCGTCAGCGCCAATCAGACGGAGCTCGGCGGCTACCGGGAGATTTCCTTTCTGGTTGAAGGGGAGGGAGCGTATTCCCGCTTTCGATATGAAAGCGGTGTTCACCGCGTCCAGCGCGTCCCCGAGACCGAATCGCAGGGCAGAATCCATACCTCAACCGTCACGGTGGCGGTGCTTCCGGAGGCGGAGGAGGTGGAGGTCGGGATCGATCCCGCCGATCTGAAGATCGAGACGATCAAAAGCTCCGGCGCAGGCGGACAGCATATCAACAAGACGGAATCAGCCATCCGGATCCTGCACAAGCCGACCGGCATCGTGGTGGAATGTCAGGACGAACGCTCGCAGTTCAAGAACCGAGACAAGGCAATGAAGATCCTCCGGAGCAAGCTCCTTGATCGAAAACGGTCGGAGCAGGACAACCGGATCGCGGCCGAGCGCCGTTCCCAGATCGGAACGGGTGACCGCAGTGAAAAAATCCGCACCTATAACTTTCCCCAAAGCCGCATGACCGATCATCGCATCGGCTACTCCTCCTACAGTCTGGAGAGCTTTCTTGACGGGAATATCGAGGAGCTGATCGATGCGCTGGCGGCGGCGGAAGCCGCCGAACGGCTGAAAAAGACGGAAGAAACATGAATACCATCAAGATCCATTACACCGGACGGGAATCCCTGCTTCCGGCAGCCGAGATAATCAGGGAGGGCGGCATCGTCGCCTTCCCCACCGAAACCGTCTACGGGCTCGGAGGGAATGCCCTTGACCCCCGCGCAGCGGGAAAAATTTACGCAGCCAAGGGACGTCCCTCCGACAATCCCCTGATCGTCCATCTGGCCGACGTCGCGGACGCAGAGAAATATTGCCATACCGACCGACTTTTTTTCCGGATCGCCGAGGCTTTTATGCCGGGGCCGCTCACCGTGATTCTGCCGAAAAAGGAGCTCATCCCCGACAATGTCACGGGAGGACTCCCCACCGTCGGAATCCGCGTTCCCTCCCATCGTGTCGCAAACGAGCTGATTTCGCTGGCCGGACTTCCGATCGCCGCCCCCTCTGCCAATCTTTCCGGGAAGCCCAGCCCGACCTCCTTCTCTCATATCGAGCATGATCTTGACGGTCGGGTTGACGCTCTGATTGACGGCGGCGACTGTGAGTTCGGTGTGGAATCGACCATTATCCGCATCACGGAGGAGGAGATCGTCCTCCTGCGGCCCGGCGCCGTCACCGTCGAGATGCTGTCCCTTTTCTGCGATAAACTGACCGTCGATCGGGCCGTTACCGGGAAATTTGACGGCGTTCCCCTTGCCCCCGGCATGAAATACCGTCATTACGCGCCCGACTGCCCCCTTACGGTGCTGGACGGTGAGAATCGTGCGGTATACGACTTCCTTGCCCGGACCTCGCGGCGGGGCGTGATCTGCTTCGACGAGGATCTGGCGCATATCGACGGGGAATATGTTTACTCCTGCGGCCCGGTCGGGGATTCCCTGAAGCAGGCGCAGCGGCTCTTTTCCTGTCTGCGCGCCTTTGACGGCCTCCGGGGAATCGACAGGATCTATGCGCGGATGCCCTCCCGTTCCGGGATCGGGCTGGCCGTTTTCAATCGGCTTGTCAAGGCTGCCGGCTTTGACGTCAGAAGACTTTAAACAAAATCCATCGATCAAGTAAAGGAATGCAAATGGCGAGAAAGAAAAACGCAGACAAGGCGGCGGAAGCGGCGCTCTCGGCGACTGCCGAAATCGTCCGCCAGCCGATCACCGAGACTATTGAAAAAAATTTCATGCCCTATGCGATGAGCGTCATCGTTTCCAGAGCCATTCCCGCCATCGACGGCTTCAAGCCCTCTCATCGGAAGCTGCTGTACACCATGTATAAGATGGGGCTTCTCACCGGCGCCAGAACCAAATCCGCAAACGTCGTCGGACAAACGATGAAGCTCAATCCCCACGGAGATCAGGCCATTTACGCCACGCTGGTTCGTCTGACAAGGGGAAATGAGTCACTTCTCCATCCCTTTATCGATTCAAAAGGAAGCTTCGGAAAGCATTACAGCTCCGATACCGATTATTCCGCCCCCCGTTACACCGAATGCAAGCTGGACAAGCTCTGCAATGAGATTTTTGTCGGAATCGAACGGGATGCCGTCGATTTCGTCGATAACTACGACAACACCCTGAAGGAGCCGGTGCTGCTCCCCACCGCCTTCCCGAATGTGCTGGTATCCCCCAATCTCGGCGTTGCCGTCGGCATCGCCTGCTCGATCTGCTCCTTCAATCTCGCCGAAATCTGCGACGGAACGATCCTGCTGCTGAAGAATCCCGACACCGATATCGACCGCCTCATCGACGTCATCCGCGCCCCGGATTTCCCGGGCGGCGGCAACATGATCTACGATCGTGACCGATACCGCGAAATCTTCCGCACGGGCCGGGGTTCCGTCAAGGTTCGGGCAAGATATACCTACGATAAGGATGCCAACTGCATCGACGTTCTGCAGATCCCGTATTCCACGACGATCGAGGCGATTATCCGCAAGATCACGCAATATATCAAGGAAGGGAAGCTGAAGGAGGTGGTCGATGTCCGGGACGAGATCGATCTCAACGGCTTCAAGCTCGCGATCGATCTGCGTAAGGGCGTGGATCCCGATAAGCTGATGACCAAGCTCTTCTCGATGACGCCCCTTGAGGATTCCTTCGAGTGCAATTTCAACATTCTGATTGACGGCGCGCCTCGCACCCTCGGGGTTCGGGAAATCCTCAACGAGTGGATCCGTTTCAGAACCGATTCGGTTCGGCGGGAGATGACCTTTGACCTGAACAAAAAGAAGGATAAGCTGCATCTGCTCCTCGGCCTCGGAAAAATCCTGCTCGACATCGACAAGGCGATCCGCATCGTCCGGGAGACGGCGCTTGAAAAGGACGTCGTCCCCAACCTGATGAGCGGCTTCGGCATCGATCAGATCCAGGCGGAATATATCGCGGAAATCAAGCTGCGGAATCTCAACCGCGAATATATCATCGGCAGGATCAAGGAAATCGAAAGCCTTCAGAAGGAGATCGCGGAGCTTGAGCAGATTATCGCCTCCAATACCAGAATCCGCAGCACCATCGCCGCCCAGCTCCGGGAAATCAAACAGAAGTACGGAAAGCCCCGCCTCACGCAGCTCATCGGCGCGGAGGAGATTGCGGAGTACAAGCAGGAAGAGTATGTCGAGAACTACAACGTCAAGCTGATCTTCACGAAGGAGGGCTATTTCAAGAAGATCACGCTGCTCTCCTACCGCGGCAACGACGAGCAGAAGCTCAAGGAGGGAGATCGCGTTCTCTCCTGTGACGACGCTGCCAACAGCGACGAGCTGCTGTTCTTCTCCGACAAGGCGCAGGTCTATAAGGCGAAAGTAAGCGATTTTGATCCGGTCAAGGCCTCCCAGCTCGGGGACTATATCCCCGCCAGGCTCGGCTTCCGGGAGGGGGAGCGTGCCGTCGCAATGCGGGCGGTCGGGGATTATTCCTCGGCGGGACACGCCGTCCTCTTCTTCGAAAACGGAAAAGGCGTCAAAATTCCGCTTTCGGCCTATGAAACCAAGACCAATCGGAAAAAACTGACCGCCGCCTATTCCGATGCAAGCGCCCCGGTCGCCATCCTCTTCGACACCGACGGAAACGGGGAGTTCCTTCTGGTCAGCGATCAGATGAAGGCGCTTGTCGTCCCGTCGTCCCTGATCCCGGAAAAGGTGACCAAGACCTCGCAGGGCGTCGCCGTCATGACGTTGAAAAAAGGAGGCAGCCTGGTTTTTGCCGACAGTCATCCCGGGCTGTATCTATCCGACGCGAAAAAATGCCGCAAAACCAAAATTCCCTCCGCCGGCTCACCGTTGAGCGAGGAGGAGCGGAAAAAAATACCGCTTTGAGAAACGCCGCTGCCCGATTCTTTTTCGGAAATACGGTTGATATCGGCGGCGCACTGTGATATAATGAAAAAGTAACAGGATTCCGAGGCGTTTCGGCTGAGGAACGGAACGATTTGAAAGGACGGAGATTAAAATGAAAAGATTGTCAAGGCTGACGACAGTTTTTGCAGTAGTGCTGGCGGCGCTGACCCTTTGCGTTTCCGCCGACGAGGTCTATTCCTCAAAAAACGACCCCCTTGTCTCCCTAAGCTATGTAAACGATGTACTCGCGCCGGAAATCGTATCGCAGGTCATGGAAAAAATCGAGGCGGAGTACGTCAAGCTCTCGGATATCAGCATAGCCTCAGCCGGCTCGTACACCAATCTGACCCTCAAAAAAGGGCAGACCCTGATGGCATCCTACGTCTGTGAGCTGATTCTTCTCAACGGCAGCGCCGTCACCGTTGTGACCTCCGCCTCCAATCTTGAGGCAGGCGCGGGTTTAAGCGATCTGACCGACGGCTCCGTCCTCAGGAACGGCAGTCCGCTGCCCGCCAACCATTATCTCGTCGTTCCGAAGGGGGACGGCAGAGGGCTTACGGTTGTCTCCGAAAAGGTCGATCTTCTGGTAAGGGGTGAGTACAATATCACAGGCTAAATCCGATTCCCGGAAAAACAAAAAAACCAAGCTGCGTCTGAATGCAAAATTCTGGACACGCGTGATCGTGATTCTGCTGGCGCTGACCATGCTGGCCGGCACCTGCTACTACGCGATGATCTTTCTCTTCGCAAATTCAAGGGTGGACGCGGTTTCCGCGCCGACGACCGATGATCTGCGGGTGAGAATCGCCCTCATTTACACTTCGTCGGTTACGGTTGACTTCCAGACCGTAACCGATTCCGGTTTTTCCATCGGATATAATGATTCCGGGAATCTCTTCACCGAAATGCTGACAACCGACGTTACGGCACTGAGCATTACCTGTCACCGCAATCTTCTCCGATCGGGCGACAGCTATGTCGTTGCCAAAAGCAAGGCAAATGTCTCGGTCGGCGCATATCATGTCGCAATCCGCACCGAGACCGACGAGCTGTTCGCCTTGTTGGACGAGGTTTCAGCAGCGCTCCCGCAGTATCCGGTTTTTCCCGCCTATCGCAGCGGCGTCCGTTATATCATGATCGGACAATTTACCGACAGCAGCGCAGCGGCGGCCGCGCTGCCGGAGATCCGGTCGGTTCTTGCGCCGCAGCCGGAGCCTCCCGTCAGTGAAAGCACCGCGCCGGAAACTGTGCCGGAGGAAATCTCCTCTTTCCGGGCCGATGCTCCCGCAGAGCCTGATCAGACCTCATCGGTCAGCACCGCCGCGGGATCGGAGCCTCCCTCCGTGACAGAGCCGCCCGTCGGGACGGAGTCTCCCGCAGAGACGGAGGATCCCGTAAGTCTTGCCTTCCGGGAGGCGGTTGCCGCTGCAGCCGTTGTCGAGCCCTCCGATACGGCGGTCATGGTTATCGATTCCTCAAAGCATCGCATTCTCTGGATTTTCGATGATCCCTCCGAGAAGTATTTTATGGGCGTCAGGGCCCGCAGGGGAGGAGCCAATACATATATCAAGGGCCGCAAAAACGGCAGCTGGTATACCTATGACGATGTGCTGGAATGCTCGGTGCATGACAGCGACGGTGATTACGGAATCAAGGTCATCAACGTCCTGCCCCTTGAAACCTATATCGCCGGCGTGATCCCCTATGAGATCGGGAACAGCTGGCCGCTTGAGACGCAAAAGGCCTTTGCCATCGCCGTCCGATCTTATGCCGTCTCTCATCTCGGCCGCCACAAAAGCTCCTACAATGCCGATCTCTGCTGTACCGCCAATTGCCAGGTCTACAAGGGCTTCGGATCGACCAACGCAAAGGTCCGACAGGCCGTAGAGGAGACCCGGGGAATGATCGCCGTCTATAACGGCAAAATCTGCGAGACCTATTATTCCTCCAGCACCGGGGGATGTACTGCCAACGTCTCGGAGGTGTGGGGAAGCAATCAGAGCTACTACGGCTATCTTGTCGCCGTTGCCACGCCGTGGGAACGCTACACGCAGTACGGAAACGGAAGCTGGACCTCGACTGCCACGGGCGCACAGATCTATGAGACGCTGAAAGGGAAAGGCTATACGGCACTGAAGGGGCCCGTCACCAAAATCGAACTGACTTACGGTAAAAATTCCACCTATGTCAACCAAGCAACCTTTTACGATGCGTCGGGGAACAAGCAGACGATCAGCCGTATCAGCAAGGTCAAATCGGCGCTTTCCCCCTATCTGAAAAGCGGAAATTTTGTGGTCGGTAAGGCGGGGGAGACCATCACCCGGACCAATTACACCATGCTCGGCTTTGGAGGGACTTCGGAAGGGAACGCGGAGGGACTTACGATCCTCACCAATCCCTTCCGGCACACCATCCACGGGAAGCAGACCCTTTCGGTGCTGACCGCAGACGGCATGAAGAGCTTCGCGGACAGCAGTTCGGAAAAGGTCGCCACCGCCTCCGGCATTCTGGATTTCAATCTCTCGCTTGCGCTTGACAATCAATACTATCCCACCGTAACCGGTGTGGGCGGGCAGCAGCTCCCCGACATTCTCAATCTCGACCCCATCGTTGAAACCGAGACCCTGAAGGCGGAAGGGCCGAGCGGCAGCTTCGTCTTTATCGGCAGAGGCTGGGGGCACGGCGTCGGCCTGAGCCAATGGGGAATCAAGGATCTCGGAGATCTCGGCTATGACTATCAGACCATTTTCAAGGCGTATTACACGGGATCTGAGATCGTTCCGTATACCGAATATATCAAATGACTGAAATCACAAGAGGTTAACAGATGTTTTTGATCAAGGAAAAGAAAATACTGAATCAGAATACCGTCTCGATGACGGTGGAAGCCCCCAGGATCGCGGCCAAGGCCAGACCCGGGCAGTTTGTCATCCTGCGCGGAGATGAAAAAGGGGAGCGCGTGCCTCTCACCATCGCAGGCTACGATCCCGCCGCCGGAACCGTGACGGTGATCTTCCAGGCGGTTGGCGCCTCCACGACGAAGCTGGCGGAGCTGCCGGAGGGCGGAATGCTCTGTGATATCGTCGGTCCTCTCGGCCGTGCCTCCGAGCTTGACGGGATCAAGCGGGCGGCGGTCATCGGAGGAGGCCTTGGCTGCGCCATCGCCTATCCGCAGGCAAAGTACCTGCACGACATCGGCGCATCGGTCGATATCGTCGCCGGCTTCCGAAACATGGATATTATCATCCTGGAGGAGGAGATGAAGGCGGCCTGTGACCGTCTGACGATCCTGACCGACGACGGCTCAAACGGACGCAAAGGGCTTGTTACCGACGGGCTGAAGGAGCTGCTGGACGGCGGCGCAAAATATGACGTCGTCATCGTGATCGGGCCTCCCATTATGATGAAATTCGTCTGCAAGCTCACGAAGGAATACGGAATCCCGACGGTGGTGAGCATGAACCCGATCATGATCGACGGCACCGGGATGTGCGGCGGCTGTCGTGTCTCGGTCGGCGGGGAAATGAAGTTTGCCTGCGTAGACGGCCCTGACTTTGACGGTCATCAGGTCGATTTCGACGAGCTTATGAAACGTAATACCATGTATCGCGACGAGGAGCAGCACGACTGCAACCTCCTCCGTGCCGCAAAGGAGCTGGAACACCATGCCTAATATGCAGATGAACAAAACCCCGATGAAGGAGCAGGCGCCGGAAATCAGAAGGACGAATTGGCTTGAGGTCGCCTGCGGTTATACCCCCGAGGAAGCGGTCAGCGAGGCGCAGAGATGCCTGAACTGTAAGAATATGCCTTGCGTGAACGGTTGCCCCGTTCAGGTCAGAATCCCCGAATTCATCTCTCATGTTGCCAAGGGCGACTTTGAAGGCGCATATGCCGTGATCCGGGAGACCAACGCGCTTCCTGCCGTCTGCGGGCGCGTATGTCCGCAGGAGACGCAGTGCGAGAGCAAATGCGTTCGCGGAATCAAAGGCGAAAGCGTCGGTATCGGCCGTCTGGAGCGCTTTTGCGCCGATTACTGCGCCGATAAGCGCCCCGCCCCCGAGAAGGCTGCGCCGAAGGGCAAGAAGGTTGCGGTGGTCGGATCCGGACCTTCCGGTCTGACCTGTGCCGCCGATCTTGCCAAGCGCGGCTATGACGTGACGGTCTTCGAGGCGCTTCACACCGCCGGCGGCGTGCTGGTCTACGGAATTCCGGAATTCCGTCTTCCCAAATCGATCGTCTCCGAAGAGGTCGGGGAGCTTGAGAAGCTCGGCGTTAAAATCGAGACTGACGTGGTGGTCGGACGCACCGAAACGGTCGACGAGCTTTTTGACGAGGGCTTTGAGGCTGTCTTCATCGGAAGCGGCGCGGGTCTGCCCCGCTTCATGGGAATCCCCGGCGAGGACGGCAACGGCGTGTATTCCGCAAACGAATTCCTGACGCGGATCAATTTGATGAAGGCCTATCGCGACGACTATGCCACCCCGATCAAGCATCACCGCAGAGTAGCGGTCGTCGGAGGCGGCAATGTGGCAATGGACGCCGCCAGATGCGCCGCAAGACTCGGTGCGGAAAAGGTTTACATCGTATACCGCCGCGGAGAGGCGGAGCTCCCCGCCCGCCGCGAAGAGGTTCATCACGCCAAGGAGGAGGGAATCGAGTTCTGTCTTTTGACCAATCCCACCTCGATCAATACCGACGAAAAGGGAAGAGTCAGCTCCGTCACCTGCGTCCGTATGGAGCTGGGAGAACCCGACGCCTCGGGACGCAGACGCCCCGTCGCCGTCGCAGGATCGGAGTTCGATATCGAGGTTGACGCCGTCGTCATCGCGGTCGGCACGGCACCGAATCCCTTGATCCGAATGACGACGGAAGGGCTTGAGACCAACCGCCACGGATGTATCGTAACGGAGGAGGACGGTGTTACCACCACAAGAAGCGGCGTATATGCAGGAGGCGACGCTGTCACCGGAGCGGCGACCGTCATTCTTGCAATGGGAGCGGGACGTACCGCCGCGCGCCGGATCGACGAGTTCCTCAGCGGCGGAAAATCGGCGGACTGATCGCCGTATTCCTTGATCTGAAGGGGTTTTTCCATTGAAAATCACAGTAATCGGCTGCGGGAGATGGGGGTCTTTTATCGCCTATTATCTCGACACCATCGGACATGAGGTCATGCTGTACGGCAGGGAAGGCTCGCAGAATCTTGCGGCCTTCCGGCAGACCCGATCAAACGGTATGCTCACGCTGGGGGACGGGATCACCGTCACCTCCGACCTCGCCTCCGCGCTCCGATCCGAGGTAATCGTCATCTCAATCGACTCCCAGGGACTGCGCGCGCTCTGCCGGCAGCTTGCCTCCCTCGGCCTTGAAAACCGCTGCATTCTGCTATGTATGAAGGGGCTTGAAATCGGAACCGGCTGCCGTCTTTCCGAGGTGGTCGCCCAGACCGTTTCCCCCACCAATAAGATCGCCGTGTGGATCGGGCCGGGACACGTTCAGGAGTTTCTTGCCGGCATTCCGAACTGCATGGTTATCGACAGTGCCGACCGCCCCACCAAATATATGCTGGTCAAGGAGCTGTCAAGCCGCCTGATCCGCTTTTACTACGGCAGCGATCTGATCGGCAACGAAATCGGTGCGGCTGCCAAAAACGTGATCGGGATCGCGGCGGGGATGCTGGACGGGCTCTCCCTCGGCACGCTGAAGGGGGCACTGATGTCAAGAGGCACGCGTGAGATCTCCCGCCTGATCAAGACAATGGGCGGCAACGAGCTTTCCGCTTACGGGCTTTGTCATCTCGGAGACTATGAGGCGACGGTTTTTTCGGAGTATTCCCACAATCGGAAATTCGGGGAATGCTTCGTCAGAAATCAGCCTTATACCAAGCTGGCGGAGGGATATTTTACCGTCAAGGCTATCCTGTCCCTTGCGGAAGCCCACAACACCGAGCTTCCCATCTGCGAGGCAGTCTATAAGGTGTTGTATGAAAACGCACCCACCTCGGAGGCACTGCAGTCTCTCTTCACCCGCAGTCTGAAGCTGGAATTTTAGGACGGATCACATGAACCGATCATTTTACGATGTCCTGACCGCACATGCGCTCGCGTATCCCGCCATGCAGCCGCAGGACTATTGCAAGCTCGTCTTTCAGAATGAATTCGGATGCGGTCATCTGCTGTCCGATCGCGAAGCGGCATTCCGTCGTCTCAGGGAGGAGCTTGCGTCGGTCCAGAATGATGACACGCTTCCGCTCTGCACCGGGATCGGGGGCGGATATGTCAGAATGAATCTGGCCGCCGTGAAGGACTGTCTTCCCACAGAGCTGATTTTCAGCCTGTTTGCCCTCAGCTGTGCCGAGACCGGCTCAACCGATTCCTTTCGCAAAAAGCTCGCTCTGACCGTCAAGGCGGCGCAGACCGGCATCATCTCCGCTGATCCTGCGGCGCTTGAGGAGTACTTCTCGTCCTTCGACCCGACATCGCCCCCCTCCCATTCCGAGATCTTCAAGCGTACCTACGGCGCGTCCTATCGGCTGATCCGCAGCGATCTTGCTGCCCTGCTGCCGCTTTGTATGCGGATCGTGCGGGAGATGAACGAGGGAGGAGAGGTCACGGTCGCGCTGGAGGGAAGAGCTGCCTCCGGGAAATCGACGGCGGCGGCAAACCTGTCGCGGCTTTTCGATGCCAACGTGATCCATATGGATGATTTTTTCCTTCCGGCTGTCCGGAAGACGCCGGAACGGCTTGCCGTACCGGGCGGAAATATTGACAGCGAACGCTTCAGGGAAGAGGTTTTCGATCACATCGGGGAAGAGAAGTTTTCCTACCGTGTGTTCGACTGTTCAAAGCAGGCTCTGACCGATACCGTGACGGTGAACAGAAAGCCGCTTTTGATCGTGGAAGGAGTCTATTCCTTGCTTCCCGCCTTCCGCGACCGCTACAGAATCAAGGTCTTTACCGACACCGATCCCCGCACCCAGGCGGAGCGCATCCTCCGCCGTGGCGGCGAGGCGCTCTATCACCGCTACGCCTCGGAATGGCTGCCGCTTGAAGAAATCTATTTTCGCGCGCTGAATCCTGCAGGCGTCTGCGATATCAGAATCAATACCTGATCCGCCGATCGGCGGAGTACCTTTTTCCGGAGGAAACAAAATGGATACCATCAAACTCGCGGCAAAAAAGAACTGCCGTATCATTGCCCATCGGGGTCTGAGCCACATCGAATGCGAAAACACGCTGCCGGCCTTTGTCGCTGCGGGAAATCGTTCCTACTACGGGATTGAAACCGACGTCCATATCACCTCCGACGGAGGCTTCATCCTTCTGCATGACGACTCCACCGGCCGCGTTGCGGGGGGAGTTGACCTCCCCGCCGAAGGCAGCAGCTACGAAGCGCTCCGCGCTCTGATGCTTGCCGACAAGGACGGGCGCGTCGGAAGAACCGATCTTCGCCTTCCCGGCCTTGAGGAATATGTCACGGTCTGCAGTCGATATGAGAAAATCGGCGTGCTGGAGCTGAAAAACCATATGCAGCCGAAGGCCATCGAAGGGATTGTTTCCCTGATCCGCGGAATGTCCTATCTGGATCACATGATTTTCATTTCCTTTGATCTTGACAACATGATCACCCTGCGCGGGCTGCTGCCGGATCAGAAACTGCAGTGGCTGACCGGTGCCTATCATGAAGATATTCATGAAAAGCTGATCCGATACCGACTCGATCTTGATATTCAGTACACGCATCTTACCGACGAGATCGTCTCGGCGCTTCATCGGGACGGGATCAGGGTCAACTGCTGGACCTGCGACGATCCCGACACGGCACAGCGTCTGATTGAGATGGGAGTGGACTATATTACGACGAATCTGTTAGAATAACGGGCGATTTTCCGACCGTTTTCGTGCAGGAGGCGGAATTTGCCGGAAGCGGTTTACAAAACGCAATCCCTGTGCTATAATATCGATACCGAATCAAGTTTGAAAAGAGGTGAGCGGAATGGACGCAGGAAGTAACGGCGGCAGTACAAAAGCAGATGTTCGACGAAACGATATAAAACGTCTGTCCGCTCGCGAAATATCCGGCTTCTGAGATACAAATTGCGCGTGGACTGACCCCTGCATTCGCAGGGCGTTTTGGCGCGCTTTTTTGTACCATGATCGACCTGTCTTCCTACGGGGAAAACATGACAGCGTTCTCTGTACCTGTTATCCCTGCTTTTTTCGCGGCCGAATGCCGCGCGGAACTACTATTTTCAGGAGGTCTGACATGGAAAATCAGAACACTTTATCCATTGAGAAAGCCCTGGAGCTTGCCGCGGAAAAGAAATATTTCGATCTCAGAACGCTGCTGCTGGAGGCTGAACCCGCCGATATTGCGGTGCTGTTTGAAGCGCTTACCCCGGAGCTGGCGGCACTTGTCTTCCGCATTCTGCCGAAGGAGACGGCGGCGGAGGTCTTTGTCGAAATGGATTCCGATATGCAGGCGTATCTGATCGGCTCCTTCAGCGACCATGAGCTGAAGCTCATTCTGGAGGAGATGTATCTTGACGATACCGTCGATATCATTGAAGAGATGCCGGCAATCGTCGTAACGAGAATTCTCGCCAATTCAACCCCCGTCACCCGCATTGCCATCAATCAGCTGTTGGCGTATCCCAAGGACAGCGCCGGCAGTATGATGACCACGGAGTATGTTTCCCTCAACCCCGCCATGACGGTGAAGGAGGCGTTTTCCCATATCCGAAAGGTCGGAGTCGACAGCGAAACGATCTATACCTGCTACGTCACCAGAAGCAGGAAGCTGCTGGGCGTGGTCACGGTCAGAACCTTACTGCTGTCTCCGCCGCAGGCCGTCGTCTCCGATATCATGACGACGAATGTGGTGTCGGTTTCCACCCTTGACGATCGGGAGGAAGCGGCGGATATCTTCCGGAAATACGATTTTTTGGCGCTTCCCGTTGTGGATAAAGAAGATCGCCTTGTCGGCATCATCACCGTCGACGACGCCATTGACGTCATTCGCGAGGAGGATGAGGAGGATTTTACCAAAATGGCGGCGATCACCCCCTCTGACCGCCCCTATCTCAAAACCTCCCCCTTCCGCATCTGGCAGGCCAGAATCCCATGGCTGCTTCTGCTGATGGTGTCCGCTACCTTTACGGGGATCATTATTTCCTCCTTTGAAAACGCCCTTGCCGCACAGGTGCTGCTGACCGCCTTCATACCGATGCTGATGGACAGCGGCGGAAATGCCGGAAGTCAGGCGTCGGTCACCGTTATCCGCGGAATCTCTCTTGGTGAAATCGGATTTTCCGATCTGATCAAGGTCGTGTGGAAGGAGTTCCGCGTCTCCGTGCTATGCGGTCTCTCCCTTGCGGCGGCAACCTTTGCCAAAATCTTTTTCGTTGATAAAATGATCATGGGCAACGATATCACGATCCCCATTGCTCTGGTCGTCTGTATCACGCTGGCTCTGACCATCGTCTGCGCCAAAATAATCGGTTGCAGTATGCCTCTTCTGGCAAAGAAGCTCGGCTTTGACCCGGCGGTCATGGCAAGCCCATTTATCACGACAATCGTGGATGCTGTCTCCCTGCTGATCTACTTCATGATGGCGTCGGCGCTCCTCGGCATATGATAAAATAAGTCAGCCGAAGCGGACCGGTCTTCGGCTGACTTGTTTTGTGAGATTCTCCGTCGGGCGGCTTTATTTGAGCATCTCCTGACCGCCGGTCACGGGGATGGCCTGACCGGTCTCGTATTCCTGCTCGCAGATATAGAAGATGGCTCTGGCAACATCGGGAGTACGGCACCCTCTTCCGAGCGGGACCTTGCTTTCATAGAAGCGGAGAACATCCTGCGTCGTTTTTGCGCCCGGTACCTTTCCCGCCTTGAGATACTGTACCAACAGACCTCTTTCGGGATCGGTCCAGAGCGGCCCTTCCAGGAAGTTTCCGGGGCAGACGGCATTGACCTTGATGTTATAGGGAGCAAGCTCCATCGCGAAGCTCTGGGTCAGACCGATCCCGCCGAATTTACTTCCTGCATAGGCGAAATTCTTATTGCTGCCGGAAAGCCCCGATTTGGAGTTGATCTCGATGATATCGAAGAGCTTCTCCGGCGCGGCTTTGTGCTGCAGCTTCATAACGGCAGAGGCATATTTCACACAGAGGAAGTAGGCGGTGTAATTGACGGAGGTGACCAGCTCAAAGTTGGCCTTGGTCATCTCCTCCAGGCTTCCCGCACGGACAATCCCGGCATTGTTGACAAAAAGATCGAGCCCGCCGTAGCAGAGTACGGTTTCCCGAATCATCTCCTGCACCGAAGCCTCATCGGAAACGTTGGCCTTGACTGCGAGGGAATCCGGCAGCGCCGATGCGGTCGCTTTTGCCCCATCGAAATTCATATCCGCGATCACGACATAAGCGCCTTCTGCCGCGAGAGATTCCGCAATTCCTTTTCCGAAGCCCTGAGCGCCGCCCGTTACGACGGCAACCTTGCCTGCCAACCGTCCCGTTTTATCCTGAGCAGCCGGAGCTGTGGGGAAGTCGACCGATTCGCCCGCGTCGGCTTTGACGGCACAGCTATAGACCTCTCCGACATAGGCTGCCTCCGCGGGAGTTGAACCGCAGGAAAAGAGTCCCGTTTCAGGCAGATAAACAACCGCGGGAACCCCGTTTTCCTTTTTGAAGGCCTCGTAGGCGGCGATCGTCTCCTCGGCGGTGTCGGTCTCCTTCAGCACGAGTGTGTTTTTTCCGAGAACCGCTTCATATTCGGCGGAAGGGCGGGGAAGATTCATTCCCGCCGTCAGCGCCCGTTCGCAACGAAGCAGACGGACGATGCTCTTTCCGTCCCGCTCCGCAAGCATCCGCAGCACCGGCGCGGTCTGCGCGGCGCGTTCCAGCATTTCAACCGTAAATTCCATGAGCGACATCCTTTCTGTGATTCCGCCCCGGAAAGCGATCCGATCGGATGCTCTCCGGGGACGAGTTAGCCAGTTTCGGTTCAGATGGCTTTGGCGTTGGCAAGCAGATAGCGCTCCGCTTCGCCCGACCAAAGTCCGTTATGCGCCTCCACGATCTCGGCAAGCTTTGCCATCATCGGATCGGTCTTTCCCTTTTCGGCAAGATCGGAGAGCGCGGTGAGCGGCATCGAGATATGATTGTAGATCAGCTTCTTGCCGCCGGGGATCTTCGGAAGATTGATGACAGTATCAATGACCGCATCAAGACCCCCGACATGGGTGATCATCGCGGCGGGATTGAGTTTTCCCTTGCTCATCATGTCGAGCGATTCCACCATATCGGCGGTATTGCCGCCGGAGTTGCCGCAGACATGAGTAAAGTTATAGTGAACGTTATAAAAATTGAAGAGAGCGGAAAACTCGGTGTTGGTCGGGCCTGCAAAGAAGTTCAGGCATCCGTCCTTGCCGAGAACGCTGTCCGCCAGCTCGACGACAGGCTTGACGGGGGCATAGACAAAGACATCGTCATAGCCTTTCCCTTCGGTCAGGGACATCAGGTAATCATGCGCGTTTTCAACTTCGTTGGTATTGACATAGATCAGTCTGACACCGTTTGCGGCTGCCTCCTCAACGGTGTGGATCGAGGCGGCTCTGGAGAGGCGCACGCTGTCAATATCGGTAACGACGAGAAGAGAAGGCTTTCTGTCGCAGTGAATGGCGTAATCGATCGCCTCCAGCCCCATCGGGCCGGCAGCCGCCATCAGAATGGTGTTTCCTCCCTCGACAATGCCCATGTTGTGGACATAGACGCCGGGGGCTGCATGATAGTTGCAGTGATAGCCGCCGACGATGCAGGAAACCGGCTCGGCAAGGGAGCCGTAGAAGAAGCTGTCATGATCGTAATGCAGAAGGCAGTCGCACTCCATGACCTCGTGAGGGATGACGACGAACTGCGAATTGCCGCCGATCCAGCGATAGGAGTATCCGGGGGCGTAGAGGGAGCCCTTGTAGTTCATGGCGGGCTGGATGACAAACTTGTCGCCCGGCTTGTACTTGCTCTGCCACTTGGCGCCGACCTCTCTGATGATCCCGCAGAATTCATGTCCGATGATCGTGGGGTTGACCGCAACGTCCTCCGGCACTCTCTTGTGGGCGGGACCCTGCAGAACCGCCTTATGGGTCGACATACAGACGCTGTCCGAAATGACCTCGGCAAGAATTTCATCCTCCCGGATCGCGGGCAGCTCAAATTCCTCGAGTCTTATATCGTTTGCGCCGTAAATTCTGACCGCTTTTGTTTTCATGTTACCGTTCTCCTTTTTTCTTCTTCAGTCTGTCAAGCAGACCTACTGTTTCATTCATTTTGGATTGCCTGATCTCCGGCTGCGGGGTAAGAGTAAGGGCAAACACATCCCCCTCGCGGGGTAGTGAGCCGAAATAAGCGGCGGGAAGAGCAAAGGAAACCTCGCTTTCATCCACACAGACCGCATAATCCCCTTCGATCCTGTCGATGGTAATGATAATATTTCATCACCTCGCTTGCAAATAATCACAATCTATGTTATTATTATAACAGTAAACTGTTTAAATGTCAACATCGCGGCGGTCAATACTTGCTACAATAAAGGAATGATATTATGGAGAATTTAATGCAAAAAATCGAAGAATTGAGAAAAAGTCTTGAATATCACGCAAACAAATACTACGTCGAGGACGCGCCCGAAATATCCGATTACGAGTACGACATGATGTTCCGCGAGCTGCAGCGTCTTGAGGAGGAGCATCCCGAATTTGCCGATGATAATTCCCCGACGCGGCGGGTCGGCGGGAAGGCGCTTGACAAATTCGAGAAAGTGCGGCACACCGTACCGCTCGGAAGCCTGACCGATGTCTTCAGTTACGAGGAGCTGAAGGCGTATCTGGAGACCGCGGGGCCTGAGGACGTCTTTTCGGTGGAAGCCAAGATCGACGGTCTGTCGGTCGCGCTCCGCTATGAGAACGGTCGGTTTATCCGGGGAGCGACAAGAGGCGACGGTGTAACGGGGGAGGATGTCACCGCCAATCTCCGAACCGTCCGCAGCATCCCCCTCTCCATCCCCTATCCCGGCAGGCTGGAAGTACGGGGCGAGGTCTATATGCCGAAGAGCAGCTTCGAGAGACTCAATGCCGGAAGAGAGGCGCGGGGAGAGGCGAAATTTGCCAATCCCAGAAACGCCGCTGCCGGCTCCCTGCGGCAGCTCGATTCCGGAATTACCGCCGCGCGCGGATTGGATATCTTCATCTTTAACCTTCAGGATTGCGACCGCAGCTTCGAGCGGCACGATGAGACGCTTGCCTTCCTCAGGGAGCAGGGCTTCCGCATTATTCCGCAGATCAGAACGCTGGTCGGCTCCGAGGCGATCATCGGGCAGATCGAGGAGATCGGCAGGATGAGGGAATCGCTTCCATATGATATCGACGGCGTTGTGATCAAGGAGAATCTTCTTACAAGGCGGACGGAGCTCGGTGAAACCGCCAACACCCCGAAATGGGCGGTCGCCTATAAATTCCCGCCGGAACGGAAGGCAACAAAGCTCCTCGATATCACGGTTCAGGTCGGACGTACCGGCGTGCTGACGCCCAATGCCGTTTTCGAGCCCATCCGTCTGGCGGGAACAACGGTCAGTCGCGCCACCCTTCACAACCTTGACTTTATCCGAGAGAAGGATATCCGCATCGGGGATACCGTCTATGTACAGAAGGCGGGGGATATCATTCCGGAAGTGGTGTCCTCCGATATAAAGGCAAGAGACGGCAGCGAGCGGGAATACCGGATGCCGACACACTGTCCCTCCTGCGGAGAGCCGGTCACTTCTTCCCCGGACGAGGCGGCAATCCGCTGTACCAACGCCTCCTGTCCGGCGCAAAGAATCAGGACCATCACCTATTTTGCTTCACGCGGCGCCATGGATATTGACGGATTGGGGGAAGGTGTGGTAAAATTACTCTGTGATAACGGACTCCTCCTTGACTGCGCCGGTCTGTACAGCCTTGACCCCGCCCGCCTTGCGGCGCTGGATCGGATGGGGGAGAAATCCGCCTCCAACCTGATTGCCGCCATCGAAGCCTCCAAGGAAAGAGGGCTGGAGCGGCTGCTGTGTGCCTTCGGGATCCGACAGGTCGGGGAAAAGGCCGCCAAGGCGCTTGCCGACGTCTTTTCCGATATCGACGAGCTGTTTTCCGCAACCGTCGAGCGGCTGACCGGGATTCCCGACGTCGGAGAGATCACGGCGGGCAATATCGTCGATTTCTTCTCCCACCCGCAGACCCGCCGGATGGTGGAGGAGCTGAAGCGTCAGGGCGTCAAAACCTCCTCGATCCGGACAGAGCCGAGGGGAAGCCGTCTTGCGGGAATGACATTTGTCCTCACGGGAACATTGCCGACAATGAGCCGCGACGAGGCCTCGGCGCTGATCGAAGCCAACGGCGGCAAGACCTCCTCCTCCGTCTCGAAAAAAACAAGCTATGTTCTGGCGGGCGCGGAGGCCGGCTCAAAGCTCACAAAAGCACAGCAGCTCGGAATTCCGGTGCTGGAGGAGAAGGACCTGATCGACATGATCGCGGAATGAGCGAAACTGCCTATTGAATCAACCGATACGGAGAACCTGAAAGATGATCATCGACTGTGTAAAAGTATATGTAAAGGCCGGAAACGGCGGCAACGGCTGCGTTTCCTTCCACCGTGAGAAATATGTTTCCCACGGTGGCCCGGACGGCGGGGACGGAGGAAACGGCGGCAATATCGTGCTGAAGATCGAGACCGGCGACAATACTCTGCTGAAATACAAATACCGCCATAAGTTTGTGGCGGGAAACGGCGGCGACGGCCGTGCGGATAAGTTTCACGGAAAGACGGCGGACGATATCGTCCTCCCCGTCCCCCCCGGCACGGTGGTAAAGGACGCCGCAAGCGGCAGGATTATTGTCGATATGACCGACCGCGAGCCCTTTATCCTCTGCAAGGGAGGGCGCGGCGGCTGGGGAAACCGCCATTTCTCAACGCCGACAAGACAGATTCCGCGCTTTGCCAAAAGCGGTCTCAAGGGGGAGGAACGGGAGGTGATCTTCGAGCTGAAGATGCTGGCGGATGTGGCGCTGATCGGGCTTCCGAACGTCGGAAAATCCTCGATCCTCGCCGCGATCAGCTCCGCCGCTCCCAAGATCGCGGATTATGATTTCACCACCCTTTCCCCCAACCTCGGCGTCGTCAGAACGGGGGAGGGAAAGGGCTTTGTGGCCGCCGATATCCCGGGGCTGATCGAAGGTGCGTCCGACGGAAAGGGCCTCGGCCATACCTTCCTCCGCCATATCGATCGGTGCCGGCTGATGCTTCATGTCGTCGACGTTTCCGCCGACTGCGACAGAAGCCCCGTCGGGGATATCAAACTGATCAATGCCGAGCTGGCGGAGTACAGTCAGGAGCTGGCAAGCAAACCGCAGCTTCTGGTGGGAAACAAATACGATTCCGCTCTTCCCGGATACAACGAACATATAGACGAGCTGAAGGCCTATGCCGAGGACAACGGTCTGCCCCTGATCTTCGTCTCGGCTGTCACCCGCTTCCATACGGAGGAGCTGATCGACATGACCGCGGCTGCGCTGAAAACTCTCCCGCCCCTCACCGTTTACGAAGCGGATTACAGCGATCCCGAGCCGGAGGGACCGCTCGACAAGACGATCGAAATCACGAAAAACGGATCGGTTTACGAGTGCGAATCGGAATGGCTCTATCGTCTGGTCGGCTCGGTCAACTTCTCCGACCGTGATTCCCTTGCTTACTTCCAGCGGATGCTCCGTGTCAACGGTATCATCGAACAGCTTGAGGCGGCCGGCGTCAGGGACGGCGATACCGTCAGGATGTACGATTTTGAATTTGATTTCATTAAATAACCGCCGCCGGTCGGCAATCGGCACCCGGAACAGGCGGGAGGGGACGTCCCCTCCCGCCGTTTCCCTCTGAAACGTCCGTCGCCCGTGTATGTCGATCGTCATCGTCGGGTTCCCGCTTCTCGGCAGTCACCGACATCAATTGATAATTTTCGCACGCATTTGAAATCGGTAAATTTTTGCTGAAAATGTAAAAGAAGTGTAAACATCAAAAAAACCTATTGATTTTTCGGATGCAAGTTAGTATAATCATAATCGTAGGTTAGCACTCAGCCAAAATGAGTGCTAAAATCAATCAAATCGGAGGAATGAAAAATGAAAATCAAACCGCTTGCCGACCGCGTTGTTGTCAAATCGGTCGAAGCAGAAGAAACGACCAAGAGCGGCATTATTCTCGCAGGCTCCGCAAAGGAGAAGCCTCAGGTTGCCGAGGTAGTGGCAGTCGGTCCCGGCGGACTTGTCGACGGCAAGGAAGTCAAAATGACCGTCAAGGTCGGGGATAAGGTCATCACCAGCAAATATTCCGGAACAGAAGTCAAATGCGACGGAACCGAATATAACATCGTCAGACAGAGCGACATTCTCGCGGTTGTCGAGGATTAATATCAGAATCAGGAGGAACTCAGATTATGGCAAAGGATATTGCTTACGGAATAGACGCGAGAAATGCGCTTCTTCGCGGAATTGACAAACTGGCGGATACCGTCAAGATCACGCTCGGCCCGAAGGGAAGAAACGTGGTGCTTGACAAGAAATACGGCGCGCCGCTGATCACCAACGACGGCGTCACCATCGCCAAGGAAATAGAGCTTGAGGACGCCATGGAGAACATGGGCGCACAGCTTATCAAAGAAGTTGCGACCAAGACCAACGACGCGGCCGGCGACGGTACCACCACCGCCACCCTTCTCGCACAGGCTCTGATCAGAGAAGGAATGAAAAACGTGACGGCCGGCGCCAATCCGATGGTGCTCCGCCGCGGCATTCAGAAGGCGGTCGACACCGCCGTTGCCAAGCTCACCGCCATCTCCAGGAAGGTCGACGGCTCTGAAGATATCGCAAGAGTCGGCACCGTCTCGGCAGGTGACGAGGTTGTCGGCACACTGATTGCCGATGCCATGAACAAGGTCTCCGCCGACGGCGTCATCACCGTGGAGGAGTCCAAGTCCGCTGACACCTATTGTGAAGTTGTCGAGGGAATGCAATTCGACCGCGGCTATATCTCTCCGTATATGGTCACCGATACCGAGAAGATGGAAGCCGTCATCGACGACGCTCTTATCCTGATCACCGATAAGAAGATCTCCAATATTCAGGAGATTCTGCCGCTGCTTGAGCAGATTGTCCAGTCCGGCAAGAAGCTGGTCATCATCGCGGAGGACATCGAGGGCGAGGCTCTGACCACGCTGATCCTCAACAAGCTCAAGGGCACCTTCGTCTGCGTCGGCGTCAAAGCACCCGGCTTCGGTGACAGAAGAAAGGATATGCTCCGCGACATCGCGATCCTCACCGGCGGCGAGGTGATCTCCGAGGAGGTCGGCCTCGAGCTGAAGGAGGCTACCATCGGTCAGCTCGGCAGAGCCCGTCAGGTTAAGATCAACAAGGAAAACACCATCATCGTCGACGGTATGGGCGATTCCGAGCAGATCAAAGCCAGAGTGTCTCAGATCAAGTCGGCAATCGAGACCACGACCTCCGATTTTGACCGCGAGAAGCTCCAGGAGAGACTTGCGAAGCTGTCCGGCGGCGTAGCCGTCATCAAGGTCGGCGCTGCCACCGAAACCGAGATGAAGGAGAAGAAGCTCCGCATCGAGGACGCGCTCAACGCCACCAAAGCGGCTGTTGAAGAGGGAATTGTCGCGGGCGGCGGCGTTGCGCTGCTCAACGTCATCTCCGACGTCGATAAGCTGATCTCCACCCTGTCCGGCGATGAGAAGACCGGCGCAGCGCTGGTCAGAAAGTCCCTTGAGGCTCCCGTCCGTCAGATTGCCGAGAACGCCGGCTATGAGGGCTCCGTCATTGTGGATACCATTCTCAAGAGCAAGAAGGTCGGCTATGGCTTCGACGCTTCCACCGAGAAGTATGTCGATATGGTCAAGACCGGCATTGTCGACCCGACGAAGGTCACCCGTTCCGCGCTTCAGAATGCGGCTTCCATCGCTTCCATCGTGCTGACGACCGAGGCTGTGGTGGCAGACATCAAGGAAGAGACTCCTCCTGCCGCTCCCATGGGCGGCGGAATGGGCGGAATGTATTGATCCGCACAGGAAAACGATAAAACAGAAGCGGTGCTTCCGGGGGCGGAAGCACCGCTTCTGTCATTCATGTAACATCTGCGCCTGCGGCGGAGAGGACCGTCCGGAACGGAGGGAAGAGGATCGGCCGCCCAAGCGAGGGATGCGGTCCGGGGTCAGATAAAGAGGAAAACTAACGCGCCTCCCCGCTTCCCCTCAGACCGAGAGCAGATACGCGGTCAGCTCCCGGACGTCGGAGACAATCGGGCTCGCCCCCGCCTTCTCCAGCTCCTCACGCGAGCCGTAGCCGTAGGAAACGCCTACCGTCGCGATGCCCGATGCCGCCGCTCCGAGTACGTCATGCTTCCGATCCCCGATCATCAGACAGCCATCCCGATCTGCGATGCCGCTGATCGCAAGCGCATACTCGATCACCTCGTGCTTATCGGTCCGCGTGTTGTCGAGCAGGGAGCCGCAGATCCGATCGAAATACTCCGCAAGGCCGAAGTGCCGAAGTATCCGCCCTGCAAACACCTCCGGTTTCGAGGTGGCAAGGAGAAGGGTTTTCCCCGACGCCTTCAGCGCTTGCAGCATTTTTAGAATTCCGTCGTACACGAGGTTTTCGAAAATTCCCCTGTCTTTGAAATACTCCCGATAGAAGCCGATAGCATCTTCCGATGTTTTCCGGTCAAAGCCGTAATATCTTCCGAAGGAATCGGCAAGCGGAGGCCCGATGAAGGCGTATAGCTCCCGCTTGTCCGCCACGGTGATTCCGAACCGCGAGAGGGCATATAGGACGGAGTTGGCGATCCCCTCTGCCGGATCGGTCAGCGTCCCGTCAAGGTCGAACAGAAGCGTATGGATCATGAAACGGTGATTCACCCCGGAACGGGGCGTCCTTTCGGTTATACTTGCCTCATTATACCATGATTCGTTCCGTTTTTCAACCTCGGGGAAGAAGATTCCCGCTCCGCACTTGAAAAAAACGCCGCGGTATGATACAATATAGCCGGCAAATATCCAAGCGATGAAAGGAATCATCATGATCAAACGTTTCTGCTCCTATTATAAGCCCCATATGAAGGTCTTCACCGCCGACATGATCGCAGCCTTCCTGCTTTCCGTCTGCACCATGATCTATCCCATGATCACCCGTGAGATGCTGAATGATTTTATCCCGAACCGTAAGATCGATCTGCTGCTGATGTGGGCGGTGCTGCTTCTGCTGATCTATCTTGTCAAATACTTTCTGAATTATTTCGTTGCCTATTACGGTCATATCATGGGTGTCCGGATGCAGGCTTCGATGCGGCGTGACGTCTTCTCGCATCTGGAGACGCTGCCCTTGTCCTATTTCGACGACAACAAGACCGGTACGATCATGTCCCGCATCATCAACGATCTGATGGATGTGTCGGAGCTGGCGCATCACGGGCCGGAGGATCTCTTTTTGTCGCTTGTCATGCTGATCGGCTCGTTTATTCTCATGGGCTCGATCAATCTCCCTCTGACGCTGATTCTCTATGCGCTGCTCCCCTTCATGTTCCTGTTTGCGATCAAAAAGCAGAAAAAAATGAAGGAGGCCTTCGCCGTCTCCCGCAAGGAGATCGGGGAGATCAACGCCACCCTGGAAAACAGCATCTCCGGCATCCGCGTTTCCAAGGCGTATACCAACAGCAGCTACGAGAACGAGCAGTTCGAACAGGGAAACGCCCGTTTCGTCAAAGCAAGGCGCTTTGCCTATCGCACGATGGCGGAGTTTCACTCCGGCATGACGGTCGGAATGGATATTCTCCGGGTTGCCATGTATGTGGCGGGAGGACTTTTCGTCTTTTACGGAAAGATTGATATTGCGGATTTCACCGCCTTTTCCCTTTATATCAGCCTCTTCATCTCCCCGATTGAACGTCTGGTCGGCTTTGTCGAGCAGTATCAGAACGGAATGACCGGCTTCAAGCGGTTTACCGAAATCATGGACTGTGTGCCGGAGGCGGATCCCCCCGAGGCGAAACCGATTGAGAAGGTAAGGGGCGATATCGTCTTCGATCAGGTCGGCTTTTCCTATTCCGACGGAAAAAAGGTTTTGGATCATCTCAGCTTCCACGTCGGGGCGGGTAAAACGCTGGCTCTGGTCGGACCCTCCGGGGGAGGCAAAACAACGATCTGTCATCTGATCCCCCGCTTCTATGATATCTCGTCGGGGCATATCCTGATCGACGGAAGGGACATCTCCGGCATTACGATGGAATCGCTGCGGCGGAATATCGGCATCGTCTCCCAGGACGTCTTTCTCTTCGATTCCAGCATCTACGACAATATTGCCTACGGATGTCCAGATGCCTCCCGTGAGGAGGTGGAGCGCGCCTCTCGGCTTGCCAACATCGACGAATATATCAGAAGTCTTCCCGACGGATACGACACCCGGGTCGGGGAGAGAGGCGTCCGACTGTCCGGCGGACAAAAGCAGAGGATCGCCATTGCGCGGGTATTTTTAAAGAATCCTCCCATACTGATCCTCGACGAAGCGACCTCCGCCCTTGACAATGTCACCGAAATGCTGATCCAGCAGAGTCTCTCCGAGCTTTGTAAGGGCAGAACCACCCTTGTCGTCGCCCATCGCCTGACGACCATCCGGAGCGCCGACGAGATCCTTGTCATCACCGACGACGGCATCGCAGAGCGCGGAAAGCACGAGGAGCTGATCGAAAAGGGCGGGCTGTATGCAGGACTCTGGAAGGGAACGAAGGAAAAAGCTCTCCGATGACAATATCTTACTGAAACACGGAAGCCGTCAGATTAACGGCGGACGAGGCAGTTGAACCGAACCCGAAATACCGCACGGAAGGAGGCAGCGCTTTGAGCGGAAAAAATTCCATCCCGGATCAGGTCACGATCGTGATCCCTTCCTATGAGCCGGACGATCGTCTGATCAGCACGCTGCTCGGACTTATCGCCTGCGGCGCGGGGGATATTCTGATCGTGAACGACGGAAGCGGCAAGGAGTACGACGAGCTTTTTCGCGAGGCGGAGCAGCTTCCCGGCTGCACTCTGATATCCCATGAAACCAATCGCGGCAAGGGGGCTGCCATCAAAACCGCCCTCCGATACTGCATGGAAAACCGCCCCTCCATCAAGGGAATCGTGACAGTGGACGGCGACGGTCATCACCGCCCCTCCGATGTGGTGGCCTGCGCGCAAAAAATGCTGGCGTCCGGGCGGGTGATCCTCGGTGTGAGGGAAAAGGATGACCGCTCGATCTCCTTGCGGGGGCGTTACGGAAACCGCATTACCTCCTTTGCGATCTCCGTGGTCTGCGGCTTTGAGATCCGCGATCCCCTGACCGGTCTGCGCGGGATTCCGTCCCGCTATCTTCCCGTGTTTTTGCAGACACGCGGGGAGGGCTATGACTTCGAGACCAATATGCTCCTTGATTTCAATCGTAAACACATCCCTTTTCGCTGTTTCGGCATCCGATGCGAATATTTTCCCGACGGGAAGCGCTCCCATTTTCGTCCCTTCCGCGATTCCGCCAAGATCGCAGTCGAAATCATCCGCTTCTTCGGCCAGCAGTTCAAATATCTGCTCAGCTCGATCACCTGTTATTGCTTTGAATACCTTCTTTATCGCGTCATGCTCGGATATCTCCCGATGCTCGGCATCACGTTGATCAACTACGTCTGCCGTCTGATGTCGGGGACTCTGAACTTCATCATCAACAAGAATATCGTCTTCAAGGACAAGAAGAAAAGCCTTGTTACCGTCATCAAATATGTCGCCGTCGTGATTTTCGTCATGCTGCTCTCCACCGAGCTGATTGTTCTGATCAACCGTCTGTTCCACACGGAACAGAACACCGTCGCCAAATTCATCAAGCTGCCGGTTGACTTCGCAATGTTTTTTGTCGGCTACTTTTTGCAGAAAAAATGGGTCTTCTCCACGAAGCGGCCGCGCCGCCGATAGCCGCCGACACAAACGATTGACAAAACAGCCTCATTGTAGTATAATCAATACCGTACCCATCCCAGCCGAAGCATCGGCTTATGAAAGGCACAAGAATGAAGATTACAATTCCGAAAAAGGGACTTTTTTTCCTCATATCCGCTTTGACGGCGGCAACACTGCTGTTTGTCACGCCCCCGGTAGTGCGGGGAGCAGAGGTTCTCAGCGGCTCCTGCGGCGCATCTGCCACCTTCAGTCTTGACAGCAACGGCACTCTGGCCATCAGCGGTTCCGGCAGCATTCAGGATTATACCCCCGGCACCGCCCCCTGGAAGGATCATATCGGCAGTATCCGTCGGGTCGTTCTCTCCGATTCTCTGGTCGGGCTCGGCGTGAATTCCCTTCTTGATCTGAAAATCTCCTCCGCCGAGATTCCGTCCTCCGTCATCTCGATCGGGCGCTACGCCGTCGGCTATACCTATGACAGCGCTTCCGGGTCATATTCCAAGGTGAGCGGTTTTACCGTCATCGGGAAACCCGGATCGGAGGCGGAGCGCTACGCGAAAAGCAACGGCTTCTCCTTTACCGCCGCAGATGTCTCCGAGCCCTCCGGGAGCTGCGGAGAGGGGCTGACCTGGAAGCTTTCCTCAAGCGGTGTCCTGACCATTTCGGGAAACGGCAGAATGACCGACTTCCGCGACGCTTCCTCCGCACCGTGGGCTAAATATGCGGCGGGAAGCGGAAACTATCTCATCACCTCGGTGACGGTATCACGCGGCGTTACCTCCATCGGCAGCTACGCATTCTCCGACTGCCGCTCTCTGACTGCCGTCACGCTTCCCGCGGGTCTTTCCGAGATCGGCACATCGGCGTTTGAAAACTGCTCGGCGCTGCGCTCTGTCTCGATCCCCGATTCAACGACGAAAATCGGAGATAAAGCCTTTACCGCCTGCACTGCGCTTGCCGAAATCACCATGCCGGGCGGAGTGACCTCGATCGGAGAGAAGGCCTTCATGCTGACGGGTCTTACGAAGCTCCGCCTTCCTTCCTCCGTGACCGAAACCGGGGATCAGGCATTCTACGGCTGCGATCGTCTCACGACCGCCGAGCTTCCCGGCGTGACGGTGCTTGCCGAGCGGGTTTTCTCGGAATGCACGACGCTTCGGTCGGTGACCGTCGGTGCCGCGCTGGCAGAGATCGCTCCGTCGGCCTTTGAGGGCTGCGAGGCACTTTCCTCCTTCACCTTCCCGTCGGCGCTCAGCAGCATCGGTGACCGCGCCTTTTACGGCTGCACCTCTCTTGCCGAGGCGGTTCTGCCCGACTCGCTTCGCTTCCTCGGGGAATATTCCTTCTACGGCTGTACCGCGCTGACCTCCCTCACAACCGGAAACGGCATTTCCGAGATCGGGGAAGGCGCGTTTGAGGACTGCCGCGTTCTGAGAGACGTCAATATCGGGGAGCATATCAACTATATCGGGGAAAGAGCCTTTACCGGATGTCCCTCCCTCCGCTCGATCGAGATCCCGGTTTCGGTCAAATTCATCGCCCAGTATTCTCTCGGCTACTTCTATGCCGAGGATCCCGAAAGCGATAACGACGGCGTATATACGAAATATACGGATTTTACGCTTGAGATTATTTCCGGCTATCCCTCCTGCGCGGAGCAGTACGCAAAGGATAACGGCTTCATCTTTACCAGCCTCGGTATGATCCTTTCGGACGGCGGTGATCTGACGGAAACGGCTAAATGGACGATCAATACCGTCACCGGCGTGCTGATGATCAACGGCTCCGGCCGCGTTCCCGGCTATCTCTACTTCGAGGAAACGCCGTGGGCTCTCTATCGGGATTACATCAAAACGGTGATCTACGGGACCGGCATTCTGAATGTCGGAGATTCCAGCTTCGAGGACTGCGCCTCCCTCACGGGGCTGACGCTGTCCAATACCGTCACCGAGATCGGAGATTGGGCCTTCACGGGAACGGGGCTGACGAGTCTGTCACTGCCGTCGGGTATTCAGATCATCAACGACGGTGCCTTTGACTCCTGTACACAGCTTTCAAACGCCGCTCTCCCCGACAGCCTGCAGTATATCGGCCAGTTCGTTTTCCGCGGCCCCAATGCGCTGCGGTCCCTGTACATTCCCGAAACCGTCGGCTTTATCGGCTCTTTTTCGGTCGGCTACAACCAGGATAACACGCCGGTATCCGGCTTTGTCATCCGCGGTCTCAAGGACAGCGTCGCGCACAACTATGCCTCGATCAATTCCATCGAGTTCAGAGAAGACGGCTACGTTGAAATTTCCGACCCCGAATCGGGCTGCAGCGTCAGCATTCTCGGCAGCGGCGATGACTATATCCTGTCCTTTGAAAATCTGAAAAACACCCTTGAGCCCGACGTCTTCCTTGCCCCGAACGAATATGCGCTGCTCTATCGGATCCTGCTGCGTCAGGACGGCGGAATTGTCCCGGTGGAGGGCACGGCGCTGATCAGCTTCCCGATTCCCGAAAATGTCAACCCTCTCGCGGTCAGAATTTATTATATGTCAGAATCCGGCAGCTTCAGCGAGATCGATTTCGAGGTTGAGAACCGACGCTTCGTCTTCTCCTACGGCGCGCTCGGCAGCTTCGTCATTACCGGCGCCGATCTCGGTAATCTCTATACCATCACTGTCACGCATCGCTACGAGGACGGAACGGAGGCAAGCCCCTCCCGTGTCTTCCGCGCGACGGAGGGCGCCGAATTTACGGTTGGCGCGGCCAATATCGAAGGGTTTTCCCCCGACAGGGAATTCCACTCCGGTAAGATGGAGGGAGCGGATCTGACGCTGACCTTCACCTACAAGCCTGTCGGTATAGTGACAAGGCCTCCCGAAACAACCTCTTCCGCAGGCACGGAGCCGGAGGAACCCGGCGGCGGGTCGATCAAAACGGTTCTGATCGTCGTGGAGGTGATTCTGATCGTCGGCATCATCGCCGCAGCGACAGCGTTGATCCTGATCACCCGCAAGAAAAAGACCGACAACCGGAAAAAGGCCTCTCCCATCCCGACGGCAGGGAAGGGCGGTGCCGATAAATTCGCAGACACCATCGTAGTCCCCGATGCCCCCACCAGAGAGATCGACATTCAGTCCCTCTTTGCCGACGAGCCGGAGGAGGATACCGAGGCTTCCGCGCCGCAGCCGCAGGACAAACGCAACGGAAAGACCTGATCGCTGCGGGATCGACAGCAGGGGATGCCCTGTCGTCTTCAGGCGCTCCGCCTCTCTTCTGTTTCCGAAACGTACAGCCCCGCCCGTTACCGTATGACGGACGGGGCGCATTCTTTTACGGTTTTGTTAATTCTTTTCATTCGCAAAAAATCCCTTGCAAAACCGTCTGTTTTGTACTATAATGGTAACAAGAAATATTCTGTTGCAAGCGGACTTCCCGGTCCGCCTTTCTTGCTGTAATAATCTCGGAAAGGGGACGCCTTCCCTGCAAGGCGAATAAACCATGAACCAGAAGCTGATCGATCTGCTTACCCCGCCCGGCGCGGACTCTCTGCAGATTCTGTTTGAGCCTTTTTCGGCGCACGCCGCCCGCCATCCCGCCTTTGCGGAGGTCAAAACGATCCAAGAATACTATGCTGCGCTGCAGCGCTATACCCGCGAGGTCGCGCTCTCCTTTGCGGAGCGGGGCGTGATCTTCCTCTCCCTCGATGGAGTGCTGATCTCCCCCTTTGCCGAGATCGGGAAGGGAAGCGTGATCGGTCCGAATGTCCAGCTCCGTCACGGCGTCAGAATCGGAGAGGGGTGTGTCATCGGTTCGGGCAGCGTGATCGAGGAATCCGCGATCGGGGACGGCTGCGTCATCAACGCCACCCAGATCTATTCCTCCGTTCTTGAAAACAATGTGAAGATCGGACCGTTCTGCCACGTCCGCCCCAACACTCATCTCTGCAGCGGTGTAAAAATCGGGGACTTCGTCGAGGTCAAGAATTCAAAGCTCGGCAGGGACACCCATGCCTCCCATCTGACCTATATCGGTGACAGCGACGTCGGAGAGCGCGTCAACTTCGGCTGCGGGACGGTGACCGTTAACTATGACGGAAAAAACAAATTCCGAACCGTAATCGGAAACGACGCGTTCATCGGCTGCAATTCGAATCTTGTTGCCCCCGTGACCGTTGCCGATCACGCCTATACCGCCGCCGGCTCCACCATCACCGACAACGTGCCGGAAAACGCCCTCGCCATCGCACGCGCAAGACAGGTAAACAAGGCCGGATGGGTGTGTGAAAAGAAGATAAAGGACGACGAGAAGGGCTGACCCTTGTCAGACGGAAGGATTATCATGGCAAATATATTTGACCTCTTCAAAAAAATCGAGTCGCAGAAAACCCCTCCCGCTCCCATTACGTTCATTGTGGCGGGGCTGGGGAATCCCGGCGCCGAATATGACAGAACCCGCCACAACGCCGGCTTTGCGGCGATCGATCTGCTGGCTGACAGTCTCAATGTCACCGTCAACCGCGCCAGATTCGACGCGCTGACTGCGGATGCCGTCATCGGCGGGAAGCGGGTGCTGCTGATGAAGCCGCAGCTGTATATGAATCAATCGGGCGTTTCGATTGCCAAGGCCGCCGATTTCTACCGGATTCCCCCGGAGAACATCATCGTCATCAGCGACGATATCAATCTTGAAGTCGGCCGTCTCCGCATCCGCAGAAGCGGAAGCGACGGCGGACAAAAAGGTCTTCGCAGCATCATAAAAAGCCTGGGAACCGAGGCATTCCCCCGTATCCGTCTCGGCGTCGGTAAGGTCCCGGCAGGCGGGGACGTCGTCTCGTGGGTACTGGGAAAGATCCCGTCCGATCTGCGCGATTCCTTCAGGACGACCGCGGAGCAGGTCCGCCAGATCGTCCCTCTTCTTCTTGAGGGAAATTACGACAAAGCAATGTGTGAGTTCAACCGATGAATATCATTGACAAACGTCTGAAAAACGAAAGGGAATATGCGGCACTTGTCGAAGCCGTCAATGAGCGGCGTGAGAGCCGTATCCCACGCCCCGCCCGTATGATCGGTCTCTGCGAGGGAGCGCGCAGCGCCATGCTCTCGGCACTGATTGAGGATACCGCCGACCCTGCGGGCAGGTCCCCGATCCTGCTGATCGTTCCCGATGAAAAGGAGGCGCTCCGCAGCTTCACAGCGCTGACTGAGATGGGACACACCCCTGCTGTCTTCAGCTTCCGGGACTATATATTCTACAACATTACCGCATCCCATGAATACGAGCATGAACGGATCGGCGTGCTGACCTCGATCCTTGACCGCACCTGCGATGCGGTCATTGCCACGCCCGACGCCGCGCTGCAGTTCACCATACCGCCGGAACGACTTGCCGGATCGATCATGACGATCCGCTCCGACGATACGGTGGAGATGGATTCCCTCCGCCGGTTTCTGACGGAAAACGGCTACAGCGCCGTGGAGATGGTGGACGGGGTGGGTCAGTTCTCGATCAGAGGAGGGATCATCGATCTATTCCCACCGGGATATGAGTATCCCATCCGCATCGAGCTGTTCGGGGACGATATCGACAGCATGAGCAGCTTCGATATTCTTTCGCAGCGCCGGACCGACAGCCTTGAGGCGGTCAGGATCACCCCGGCTCGCGAGATCCTCCCGGACGAGGAGGCTGCGGCCCTGCTCAAAAAGACCGTCTCCTCCCAGCTGAAACGGACGAAGGATCAGCACGCGCAGGATCTGCTGGCTGCCGAGCTTGAGGCTCTTACCGCGGGGACTGAGCTTCGCTTCCTCGATAAATATATCAGCCTCGTCTATCCGGAAAAAATCTGCCTCCTTGATTATTTCGGACGGGATTCCGTCGTGATCTGCGAAGAATTTGCCGCCGTCTCCGATCGCATCCGCTCCTATGAATGGCATCAGAAGCAGGCCGTGACCTCACTTCTCGAAGAGGGAACGATCGCGGCTGCGCACGCCGAGTACGGCAAATGGAGCGATGATTTCCTGTATTTTGTCTCCTCGCACTCAGGCGTGGTGATCGATTCTTTCATGAGCGCGATCGAGGAGATGAAATTTTCCTCCGTATTCTCGATCCCCACCAAGCAGACCGTCTCCTACAGCGAAAACCTCGAGCTTCTGACTGAGGATCTGACGGCCTATCGCAACGGCGGCTTTACCACGGTCATCCTCTGTGAGAACGAGATCATGGCGAAGAACCTCAAGACGATTCTGGAGGAACAGGGAACGATCGTTCCGATTGTGCAGCGGGATGATGTGCTTTCTGAAGAGCTTCCTCTCGTCATCACCTACGGCGTCAACATTGCCGGCTTTGAGTTGACCGCCTCCCGCTTTGCCGTCATGTCCACATATCCCGCAGGAAGCTCCTATTCCCGCTCGGCGGTGACCCTGAAGAAACGGCGAGGCAAAAAGAAATCGGCACAGGAAAAGATCATGTCCTATGCCGATCTGACGGCAGGCGATTACGTCGTCCACGTCAATCACGGGATCGGAATGTTCCTCGGCATGGAGAGCGTCACCGTCGAAGGGGTGACACGCGATTATATCAAGATCAAGTATGCGGGGACCGATATGCTCTATCTCCCCTGCGATCAGCTTGACAGCATTTCCAAATATATCGGCGCAAAAGGGGAGGACGGCACGCTGAAGCTCTCCCGCATGGGCGGCGTCGAATGGGGCAAGACCAAGAGTCAGGTCAAGACCGCTGCCAGGCAAATGGCAAAGGAGCTGATCAAGCTCTATGCCGAACGGCAGAGACGCCCCGGCTTTGCCTTTCCGGCCGACGATCAGATGCAGCGGGATTTTGAAGCCTCCTTCCCGTTTGTCGAGACCGACGGACAGCTTCAGGCGATCCGCGAGGTCAAGCAGGATATGGAGCTTGCCCGACCGATGGACAGACTTCTCTGCGGCGATGTCGGCTTCGGCAAGACCGAGGTTGCCATCCGCGCTGCCTTCAAGGCGGTGGAGGGCGGGAAGCAGGTCGCTATCCTTGTCCCGACCACAATCCTCGCTCTTCAGCATTATCAGACGCTTCTCGCCCGGCTCAGAGGCTTTCCGGTCAAGGCCGATATGCTGTCGCGCTTCCGCGGTCCAAAGCAGCAGCAGGAGACCCTGCGCCGACTCAGACGCGGCGAAATCGATATTTTGGTCGGAACTCACCGCATCATCTCGAAGGATATTGTCTTCAAGGATCTCGGCCTTTTGATCGTCGACGAGGAACAGCGCTTCGGCGTTGCCGCGAAGGAAAAGCTGAAGCAGCTTGCCGCCGGCGTCGATACCCTGACACTGACGGCAACGCCGATCCCGCGCACCCTCAATATGGCCATGAGCGGAATCCGCGATATGTCGGTGCTGGAGGAAGCCCCGAACGACCGCGTTCCCGTTCAAACCTATGTGCTGGAATTCGATGAGGTGATCATCGCGGAAGCGATCAGAAAAGAGCTTCGCAGAGGAGGACAGGTTTTCTACCTATACAATCGCGTGGAATCGATGCCCGATATGCTGGCAAAGGTCACCGCCATGGCGCCCGACGCGCGGATAGCAGTGGCGCACGGTAAGATGGAAAAGGAAGAGCTGTCCGATATCTGGCGCTCGATGCTGACAGGCGAGATCGATATACTGATCAGCACCACCATCATCGAGGCCGGCGTCGACGTCCCCAACGCCAACACCCTCATCATCGAAAATGCAGACAAGTTAGGTCTTGCACAGCTACACCAGATCCGCGGCAGGGTAGGGCGCTCCTCCCGTCGCGCCTATGCCTATTTCACCTACCGCCGCGGCACGATCCTCACCGATATCGCCGCCAAACGCCTCGGCGCGATCCGGGAATACACGGAATTCGGTTCAGGATTTAAGGTGGCGCTGCGCGATCTTGAAATCCGCGGTGCGGGCAATCTCCTCGGCTCGGAGCAGCACGGTCATATGGAAAATGTCGGATACGATATGTATATGCGGATTCTGAACGAGGCGATTCTGGAGGAAAAGGGAGAGACTCCGGCGAAGAAGACGGAATGTACTGTCGACATGAACGTCAGCGCCTATATCCCCGAATCCTATATCAAAAGCGCGGTACAGCGGATTGATGTCTACAAGAAGATCTCGCTCGTGGAAAACGTCGACGACACCGTCGATATCGTGGATGAACTGCTCGATCGCTACGGTGAGCTGCCGAAGCCGGTGGCGTCTCTGCTCGACGTGTCGCTCCTGCGGGCGCTCGGCTCTGCCTGCTCCCTCAACAAGATCCAGCGGCGCGGCAATTCCGTGATCTTCTATCCCGAACGCATCGATATCCGGATCTGGACGATGCTTGCCTCCGACCGGCGGGGAAGCCTGCTGATGAGTCTGGAGCTGAAGCCCTATATCACCCTTCGTCTCAAAAACGGACAGGATGCCGCCGACGCCGTGACCGATCTGCTCAACGCCTACCTTGCAATCAAAAAGCAGAGCGAAGCGCCTGCAGCTCCGTGAGTCCGAAAAACAAGAAAGGATTTTGAATATGATAAAGAAGGTTGCCCTGCTGCTCACAGCGGCAATGCTCCTGCCGATTCTGCTCTTCTCCTGCTCCGGCCCAAGCTACGAGACCGTCATGGAGTACAACGGGATCGAGCTGAAGGAGAATATGTACTATTACTGGATTTCCACCTTCAAGCGCAACATCCTCGCCTCCTACTCCGATGCACGCGACGACGACAGCTTCTGGGGCGCGGCGTATGACGAGGAGAGAACGGTGGAGGAGTACTTCACGGAGGTCATCAATCAGCGGATCATGAATTATCTGATCGCGCAGAGTCTCTATAAGGAAAACAAACTGAGAATGCCCTCCGATATCAGAGAAGCGATTGACGCCGACATCAAGGAAAAAATCGAATACTACGGAAGCCGGGGAGAGCTGAACACAGCGCTGCAGGAGCTGATGCTGAATATCAATTCCCTGGAGGATGTTTATACCTGGGAGGAAAAGCACGATATCGTCTTCGACTATCTCTATGGTGAAAACGGCGCAGAGGCTCCCTCCGATCAGGCCATCACCGACTACTATACCGAAAACTACTCCCGCATCAAGTACATCGTCTTCTATACGACCAAAATCAAAACCGACGAGGACGGCGATTACGTTTACGACAGCAACGGGCAGCTTGTGACGGAAGAGATGACGGAGGAGGAGCTGGCTGCAAAAAAAGAGAAGATCGAGGAGTGCCACGAAAAGCTGAAGAACGGCGCCTCCTTCGAGGAGCTTCGCAAGGAATACAGCGAATATGACACCTCCGCCTATCCGAACGGCTTTTTCGTCTCGTCAAACGAGTTACAGACCTGGGGGCCCGATATCATCCTCGGCGCTGCCAAAGCAAAACCCGGCGAGATATTCCGCGTCGACGAGGAAGCCGCCGTCTATCTGATCCTCAAGTGCGAGCTGACCGATCTTGAAAATCTGAGCGATAACGACATCAAGCAGCTTGCAAGCCTGACGACCTACGCCTCAAGAGGACTGTATGACGAGAAATTCGGCGCTTTGTCCGAGAACGTGAAGGTTTATGATGCGATACTTTCAAAATACAAGCTATCCGAGATTAAGCCCAACCCGTATTTTTCCTTCTGAACGGGGCTCTCTGTCGGGAATTGAAAGAAAAATTTTAAAATTATGCCGATAATTTTTGAATTTTCTATTGACAAATCTGCCTTTTTTGAATATAATTTATGATATTAGTTCACTAAAGTCAAAGCTTTATCGGACAATCCTGCAGTTTTCCCGGCTGCAAATCTCAAAAAGAAGGTGTTCAGACATGAAATCCATGACACGCATTGTATCTGTTCTGCTTGTTCTGCTGGTTTCCGTCGCCGCGTTTGCCGGCTGCGGAAAGACGGGCGGAACCATCGCCGATCCCGTTCCCGACAAGGACGGGAACATCACGCTTCTCATCGGCGGCATCGGCGCTCTGACCGGCGACTACGCCGTCTACGGAACGGCCGTCAAGAACGGCTGCCAGCTTGCCATTGACGAGATCAACGAGGCCGGCGGCATCAACGGGCTCAAGCTCGCGCTTGACTTCCAGGATTCGCAGGGCATTGCCGAAAACGCCGTCAACGCCTACGGCAACCTGATCGACAAGGGCATGGTCATCTCACTGGGCGGCGTTATGTCCACCGAGACTGCCTCCATCGTTGCGGCTGCCAAGGACGACGGAATCTTCATTCTCACTCCCTCCGGCTCCGCCAAGAGCTGCATCGAGGGCAACGACAATGCCTTCAGACTCTGCTTCAACGACCCGCAGCAGGGAACCGCTTCCGCCAACTTCATCGCGGATAACAGCCTTGCTAAGAAGGTTGCGGTCTTCTACCAGAGCGACCTTGACTACAGTGTCGGTCTCTACGAGAACTTCAAGAAGCAGTGTGCGGAGCGCGGCATTGAGATCGTGGTGGAGAATTCCTTCACCGAAAGCAACAGCACCGACTTCTCCACCCAGATCAACGCCATCAAGTCCAGCGAAGCCGAGCTTGTCTTCATTCCGATCTACGCTGCGGAGGCGGCTACCTTCCTGACCCAGGCAAGATCTGCCGAGTTGAATGACGTCACCTTCTTCGGCTGCGACGGAATCGACGGTATTCTCGAGAAGATCGACAAGAACGATACCGCCATCGTCGAGGGTCTGATGATGCTCACGCCCTTTGCCGCCGACTCCAAGGAGCCTGACGTCGTAGCGTTTGTCGAGAAGTACAAGACTGCCTTCGGCGCAGCTCCCAACCAGTTCGCTGCCGACGGATACGACGCCATCTACACCATCAAGGCCGCCATCGAAAAGGCCGGCTTCTCGAAGGACAACGTTAAGGACTTCCAGAAGGGTCTTGTCGCCGCTATGACCCAGATCGAGGTCGACGGCGTGACCGGCACGATGAAATGGACCGCCGACGGCGAGAACAACAAGGACGCGATGGCGCTTGTCTTCCGCAACGGCGTTGCCGTCGCTTTCGAGAAATAAAGCGATCGACCTTCCGAAAATTCAACATTGAATTTACTCGACGGTGAGAAAGGGGGATTTTCCTCCTTTCTCACATTGTCGGTTTACGGCGCTTTCCGCAAAATGTTCCCGTTTTGTGACAGGCCGTTCCATCAATCAGTTACCCATATTTGTGAGGAGGAGAACTATGACCGAATTCTTTCAGACATTAGTCAGCGGTCTGAGTCTCGGGAGCATCTACGCGCTGATTGCTCTCGGATATACAATGGTGTACGGAATCGCCAAAATGCTCAATTTTGCACACGGCGATATCATCATGGTAGGGGCGTATGCCGTCATTACAACCGTGATGATCTCAGAGGCAATTCCGGGAATCGTCGCGGTGGTCATCAGCGTAATCGTCTGCGTGGTCCTCGGTGTCACGATTGAATTCTTCGCCTACAGACCCTTGAGAAAAGCCCCCTCCCTCACGGTCCTGATCACCGCGATCGGCGTCAGCTATCTTCTCCAAAACCTCGCTCTGCTGATCTTCGGCTCGGAGCAGAAGTCCTTCAAGCTCGATTTCTTTGATATGATCAAGCCGATCTATATCGGAAAGGTCTACATCAACGGGATTACCTTCCTGACTCTTGTCGTCACCGTCATCATTATGATTGCCCTGACGCTGTTTATCAACAAAACGCGGCTCGGAAAGGCCATGCGCGCCGTTTCGGAGGATAAGGAAGCCGCTGAGCTGATGGGCATCAACGTCAACCGCACCATCACGCTGACCTTTGCCATCGGCTCGGCGCTGGCCGCCGTCGCCTCCATCTTTTACGGCGGCGCATACACCTACATCCGCCCCACAACCGGCTCGATGCCCGGTATCAAGGCCTTTACGGCCGCCGTCTTCGGCGGGATCGGATCGATCCCCGGTGCGATGCTCGGCGGAATTCTCCTCGGCGTCATTGAAAAATTCGCGGAAAATGCCATTTCCCAATGGTCAAACGCCATCGTCTTTGTCGTTCTTGTTATCGTCCTTGTCGTAAAGCCCACCGGTCTTCTCGGCAAGAAAATCAATGAGAAGGTGTGATGTATGAAAATAACCGAGAATTCCCGTTTCTTTACCAGAGACCGCATCACGCTGCTGATCATATCGGTGATCTTCCTTCTCGCTTCCTTGCTCCTGTATACCGATAACCTCAGCCGTCAAACCACGAATATGCTGATTCCGATCTCCTGCTATATTGTTCTGGCAGTCTCTCTGAATCTCGTGGTCGGTCTGCTCGGTGAGCTTTCTCTCGGTCATGCCGGCTTCATGTCCGTCGGCCTCTTTTCCGGCTGTCTTGTTTCGATCGCACTGGAAGGGGTTCTGCCGATGGCGGCGCGCCTTCCGCTTTCCATGCTGATCGGTGGCATTTTTGCCGCGGTGGTCGGCCTCATCGTCGGTCTTCCCGCGCTCCGTTTGCGGGGCGATTATCTCGCCATCGTTACCCTTGCCTGCGGCGAGATCATCAAGGATATCATCAATAATCTCAAAATCACGGGCGGGGCGCTCGGACTCAACACGCTTCCCATCTACTCCAAGCCGGTCGAGCTGCTGCCGTTTGCTATCGTTCTTGTCTTTCTGACGGTCATTATCGCCATGAATCTCAAGCATTCCCGCCACGGAAGAGCCATAACCGCCATCCGCGACAACCGCATCGCCGCCGAGGCAAGCGGCATCAACGTCACCTATTATAAGCTGCTTGTCTTCGTCATCGCGGCGTTCTTTGCCGGCATGGCAGGCGTTCTCTACGGTCATTCCTACTCCAATGTAAAGTCGGTACTCTTTGATTACAATATGTCGATCGAGATTCTTGTCATCGTTGTCCTCGGCGGCATGGGCAGCGTCCGCGGCTCCGTGATTGCCGCTATCCTCCTCAGAGCCCTTCCGGAGGCGCTCCGCGCGGTCGCAGATATCAGAATGCTGCTCTATTCCGTCCTTCTGATCGCGATCATGCTGCTCAATGCCTCCCCGAAATTTGCGGAGTTGAGAGGCAGACTGTCCGTCAGAAATCTCATTCAGTTCTTCAAGGATCGCCGCAAACAACGGTCGTCGGCTGACGGAAAGGAGGCCAACTGATGGAAAGAAAGCCCTCATCAAGACTGGTACCGCTCCCCTCCAATGCCTTCGTGCCGGAGCGCGACGTCGATAAAAGCCCGATTTTAGAGGCAAGACATCTCGGCATCGATTTCGGCGGACTGACAGCCGTCGACGATTTCTCGCTGATCATCGGCAGAACCGAGATCGCGGGTCTGATCGGTCCGAACGGAGCAGGGAAGACTACGATCTTCAATCTTCTGACCAATGTCTACCGTCCGACCAGAGGCACCATCATGCTCGACGGCTACAACACCTACGGCAAAAGCACCGCACAGGTCAACCGCATGGGGATTGCCAGGACCTTTCAGAATATTCGTCTCTTTTCAAATATGTCGGTGATCGACAACGTCAAAGTCGGCCTTCACAATGAAATGAAGGAGAACATCTTTGATGCCATGACGCATTGCTTCGGCTTTCGCCGCGCCGAGCGTATGGCAAACGAGCGCGCGCTCGAGCTGCTCGATTTCTTCAAAATGGCAGATCTTGCCGGCACTCCGGCAGGAAGTCTACCATACGGCGCACAGCGGCGGCTTGAAATCGTGCGTGCGCTGGCAACCAATCCCAGCATCCTGCTGCTGGACGAGCCGGCTGCCGGCATGAACCCCTCCGAAACCTCCGAGCTCATGGAGAACATCGCCCTCATACGCGATACCTTCCAGATTGCGATTCTTCTGATCGAACACGATATGAATCTCGTTATGGGAATCTGCGAGGGAATTTGTGTATTGAATTACGGAAAAGTCATCGCCAAGGGATCGCCGGACGAGATCAAATCCAATCCTCAGGTCATTGAAGCCTATCTGGGAAGAAAGGACGGTAAATGAGGATGCTTGCAGTCAACAATATCAACGTCTACTACGGCAAGATTCACGCGATCAAGGACGTCTCTTTTGAGGTGAAAAGCGGCGAGATCGTAGCGCTGATCGGCGCAAACGGCGCAGGAAAATCCACCATACTCAAGACGATTTCCGGCCTGCTGCGTTCGAAAACGGGATCGATTTCCTTCAACAACGAATTGATCACCCATACCGAAGCCCACAAATTGATCGCGAAGGGCATGGCGCACGTTCCGGAAGGGCGCAGGATTTTTCTTCAGATGACTGTAATGGAAAATCTTGACATGGGCGCTTATATTCGAAAAGACAATTACAAGAAGGACATCGAGAGCGTCTTCCAAAGATTTCCACGGCTTCAGGAACGAAAGAATCAGATCGCCGGAACGCTGTCCGGCGGTGAGCAGCAGATGCTGGCGATGGGACGGGCCCTGATGGGAAAGCCGTCGCTGTTGATGCTGGACGAGCCTTCCATGGGTCTTGCACCGATCCTGGTAGATCAGATTTTCGGCATCATCAAGGAGCTTCACGAGTCCGGCACGACGATTCTCCTGGTCGAGCAAAATGCCGAGAAGGCGCTCGCGATAGCCGATCGCGCGTATGTGCTGGAATCCGGGAAGGTGGCCGTCAGCGGAACCGGCAAAGAACTTGCTGCCAGCGACAAGATCAAGAAAGCGTACCTCGGCGGCTGATATGGAAGCGCCTCCGATCATAATGTAGGCAGCGCTGAAGATCTGTCACGATGAATTTCCGGAGAATGCAGCGCCGCAGTAATGCTGCGTCGGATATCCGATATTGGCGTCCTATGAATTCCATAGGCGGTCAGCTCAAAGCTTCAAATGTAACAGCATACAGCATTCGGGACGGAGTCAATCAACTCCGTCCCGAATTTCCTTGATAAACTCAGAAATGAATCCCAAATAACGGATCACGCTACGAGTAGATAACGCATATAAATGTAAATTTCCATATGAATTGATCAGCAAAATGGCTGCGCGAGTCAACAGAATCGGTGGGCGCCGGAATTTCAGATTTGGATAGATCCCGTAATACAGGTTTTCCGAAAGATCGGTATGGCGCCGTTCTTTTCCCGAAATCCCTTCCCTTAAATACACTAAATTTTTATTTAGTACAATTATATCACAAATTCTCAAGAACGCTCCGCTGTTTCCCTACGGTTCTTCATGCTGGTTTGCAGCGACGCTTTCGAAATATTTGGAAGCGTTTTTCAGTCGATGAAAAATCCTTCGGCGATCTATCCGTTGAGCTTTCCCTGATAAAGTCAGCCGGCTCACAATGATCGCGAACCGGCTCAAGATACAAGCGGATCCGCTCCGCCCGGCGATCCGCTGCCGCTGACGCTCGGAATGCGTCCGACAGTCTACGATTCGGAAAGAACCCGCCGTCTCTGTCCTCTCGCGTCCTTCAGGCGGCGACGGCGGATTGTTCGTTGTACGGCCTTCGCCGCTAAATTGCGGAGCTGACCATCTCCCGACTTTTTCGCGGCGAGATTCAGGCCAATCGCGGGATTTGGGCCCCCCCGATCCTCCGTCACTTTTTCGATTCAAGAAAGAAGGTCGCTTCGCTGTCAGCGACGGACAGCGCATAAGCCAACGGAAACATTTCAAAAGCGGCGCTGACGTTGCGGGGATCGTCGGTTGCGGAAAAGCCCATGTGGTACCGTATCGCAAAGGCCTCCTCCCTCGTCAGCTTCATATAGCCGGAGATGATGTAGACTGATTTTTCGCCGTGACCGTAAGGAAGCTTATCGTCGAATTCATATGTTGCAATGCTCTGCCATACGCCGTTTGAATCCTTGACGTTTCTTGTTCCTTTTTTATAGCAGCCGATTTTGCAGACGTCATGAAGCAAGGAGGCGATTGCAATCGTTTCCTCCGAATACTCCATGCCGTACATCTCCTTAACACGCGGCCTCGTCAGATAATCACGCAGACAATCATAAACGTTCAAGCTATGCTCCAGCAGTCCTCCTTCATATGCACCGTGGAATCTGGTGCTGGCCGGCGCAGTCAGAAAGTCGCTGGTGCTCATCAGATAATCGTAAAACTTATCTGCCCCTTCCCTTCTGATATTCGCCCTGTAAATCTCCTTAAACCGTTCTGCGTATGTCATGCTTCTTTCCCCTTGCCTTTCTTGGTTGCGATTCTATCATATATTTCGTCGGTGATTGCCGCAAAATCCTGTACGGAAAGCCGTTCTCCCCGAATATCTGCCGGATACCCGCGGGCGAGCACCGCCTCAAGCAGCTCGTTCTTGCTTAACTCTGAAAATTCTGAAGCGAGTGAATTGACCAATGTCTTTCTTCGCTGTGAAAAAGCGCCCCGGATACACCGAGTCATCAGCAGTTCGCTTTTGGTGGAATATGCAGGTACGGGATCGGGGACGATCCGGATCACGGCGGAATCCACCTTCGGAGCGGGCAGAAAACTGCCTGCCGAAACGCCGAATAACCGCATAACCCTGCCATACCGCAGCACCGCTGCCGTTACGGCGCCGTATTCCGATTCACCCGGAGCAGCACAGAGACGAGCCGCGACCTCCTTCTGTACCATGACGGTGATATTCTGCCATGGAATACCCGATTCAAGCAGCGTCATGATGATCGGCGTTGTAATATAGTACGGCAAATTGGCGCAAACGGATACCTTCATATCGGGAAATTCACGACGGATCAGATCGTTGAGATCGACCTTAAGGATATCCGCATTGATGACCGTGAGATTGTTCAGATCCGCCGTTGTTTCGTGAAGCACCGGGATCAGCTTGCTGTCAATCTCGACCGCCGTTACTTTTCGATAGCGCTGTGAAAGCTCCCTTGTCAGCGTTCCGATCCCCGGCCCGATCTCAAGGATTCCGGAGTCGGCTTCCGCACCGCATTCCTCCGCGATCCGCCTCGGGATCGCTTCGTTAATCAGAAAATTCTGCCCGTACCCCTTGTTGAACACAAGGCCGTGGCGGGTCATGATCTCCCGGACCTCTTTGATCGACGTCAGCTTCATGAAAAAATCTGTCTCCTTTTTTCGCGCATTTCACTTGACAAATCGGCATCTCTGTGATATAATAATATAGTAATGCTGGTGTAGCACAGTCGGTAGTGCAGCTGATTCGTAATCAGCAGGTCGTGCGTTCGAGTCGCATCACCAGCTCCATCAAAGCCTTCCCTCGGGACGGCTTTTTTGTTTTCCGCTCTCCTGCAGCAGCATCGGATCGCCCGGCGTGGAGCAGCCTCCCGCCGCGGCATACCTGTCGGAAGGAAAATGAAAGATGACAAAAGAAGCGCGTGACCGCTTCTTTTGTCATAATTTCGGGTATCATTCGAGTACTCTTGAAAGAAATTCCCTCGTCCTCTGCTTTTCGGGGTTGTTGAAGATAACGTCGGGAGTATTGTCCTCCTCGATCACACCTTTATCCATGAAGATCACGCGCTTTGACACGTCGCGGGCAAATGCCATCTCGTGTGTAACAACGATCATCGTCAAGCCCCCCGATGCGAGGAGCTTCATGACATTCAGCACTTCTCCCACCATTTCGGGATCAAGGGCGGAGGTCGGTTCGTCAAAAAGGATGACCTCCGGCTTCATGCAGAGCGCCCGCGCAATGGCGACGCGCTGCTTCTGTCCCCCCGATAATTGGCGGGGCTTTGCCTTAATATAGGCATCCATTCCGACCGTGGCCAGATGGGAGACCGCCGCCTCCTCCGCCTGATGACGGGAGATGCCCAGCACCTTCCGCATCCCGAGGGTGCAGTTATCCAGAACGGTGAGATTATTGAAAAGATTGAAGCTCTGGAACACCATCGTGACCTTTGCACGATAATCCGGTATTCTGATGTCTCCCGACGCGATATCACGACCGTGAAAGAGGATCTGACCGGAGGTTGGCTTTTCCAGGTAATTGATGCAGCGAAGCATCGTGCTTTTCCCGGACCCGGAGGACCCGATGATGCTGATCACATCCCCCTCGTTGACGGAAAAGGAAATGTCGTGAAGAACCTCGTTATCACCGAAGACTTTCCGCAGATGGGATACTTCGATCACCGACATCCGTCATCCCCTCCTTTGACCTTGATCATGGAATGATAGTCGCTCTGCGAGCCGCATATCACATAGGAATCGCTTCCGTCCATTCTCTTTTCAACCAGCCTCAGCAGGCGTGTGACCGTAAAGGTCATAATGAAGTAGATCGCCGCGCAGATGACGTAGGCCGGTACAAACTGAACGTAAGTACCGCCTGCGGATTTCGACATAAACATCAGCTCCGTGATGGAAATCACACTCAAAACCGAGCTGTCCTTGATGTTGACAACAAACTCGTTTCCGATGGAGGGCATAATGTTGCGAACCGCCTGCGGGAGAACCACGCTGAACATCGTCTGAAAATGGCGCAGTCCGATAGCCTCTGCCCCCTCAAACTGTCCCTTGTCGACCGAAATGATTCCGCCTCTGACGATTTCCGCCATATAAGCGCCGGTATTGACTGAGATAATGATGATGGCGGACAAGAGCGGATGTATTCCGATGCGGGCAAAGAGACTGTAGTGGATGATCAGCGCCTGGACCATCATCGGTGTTCCGCGGATCACCTCAACATATACCGTCAGGATCCATCCGACAAAGCGGACGACCGCGCGCTTAATCGGGTTCACGGAGGGATCGGTTGGGGTGGTTTTGATAATGGCAACGATCAGTCCGATCAGAAATCCGATGATCGTTCCCGAAATTGCCATCGCGAGCGTGTAGCCGGATCCTTCTAAAAAGAGCATCCAGTACTCGGACAGCAGCTTGATAATCCAATCAAAGAAGCCCATTATTCATCCGCGCTTACAGGCTGACGTGCAATGGCAGCGTCCATCAGCGCCTCCTTGTCTTCCGTCGAGAGGGCGTCAATGACCTTGTTGATCTCCGGCACAAGAGAACTGTTCTTTCTCACGCCGACCGAAATGGAGGAGTCGGCGGGATCGCAGGTGAAGCCGTTCCCTTCCGAAAATTCAATGTAGGTGAAATCGGAATTGGCGGCAACCGCCGAAACCGCGCCGGGCTTTTCGCAGACATAGCCGTCAACGGTGCCGGAGGCCAGCGCCTGCGTCAGAGCGGCAAAATCAGCCAGCGCCGTCTGCTTGCTGACGCCTTTCATCTGATCGATCACCTGATAGTGGAAGGTATTGAGCTGCCCCGTGATCTTGGCGCCTTCAAAATCGGAGATCGATTTTGCGGAGGCGAACGCAGAGTCTTTCTTCAGCACCACCACAAGATTGCTGTCAAAATAAGTTTTGGAGAAATCGATGCTGAGCTTTCTTTCCTCCGTCGGAGACATTCCGGCGATGACCATATCGATCTGCTCCGACTGGAGCGCGGGAATCAGCCCGTCCCACTCAATCGGCACGATCTCCAGCTTGACACCGAGGGCTTCCGCGACCTTTTTAGCGATCTGGACGTCGTAGCCGTCCGCATACATATTGTCGGAAACCTTGACGGTGAATTGGCTCTCGGTAGTCTGCGACCAGTTGTAAGGTGCATAGTTGCACTCCATTCCGACCTTCAGGACACCGGCAGCCTTGACATTGTCAAGATCCTTTGCCCCATCCTTTTTCGAGCAGCCAGCGAAGCTGAGAACCAGCATCACCGCCGCAAGAAACAAAACCGTTGCTTTCAAAGCCTTTTTCATGATTTTCACTCCTGTTCAATTGAAAATAAAAAATGCCGATGACAAGAATGGCAGCGGGCACATCAACAAATATTCAGGAACATCTGAAATCGTGACAGCACTCCGCACGGCATCCGTGCGACAGTCATACGGATATTTTCCGTACGCCCAACTCGTTTCAAAGCGGACCTGAAAACGAATTTCGGCAAAAACACCTTTCACATATTGTCAAGAGCGGTCCGTCGCCTCGATATGCTACTCCTTGTTTTCGCGCCTCCATCGCGTATATCCTATCATATAACGCCCCATTTGTCAATATTTTTTCGGATTTTTCTTTCAAAAAATTAACAGCCTTCGCTTAAGACGCCAAATCAATGCTCAGGTACGGTAAAGAAGCAAAACAACAAAACAAGTACAGGCAGCCGCCCTATTATTCCGTAAACTAATGGCTGATGAACTGAATTTCTCCTCTGAGCATTGGTATATCGTTGACATAATCGAAATTGTATGCTACAATTTTAAAAAATAAGGAAAAGGAGGTGGACAAAATGACTTTTAGTATACTGATAAAATCAAGTGCCATTTTGTCCGCTGATTGAGTGCCTTTTTCATACGGATATTATTGTCGCCTCTGATTTTATCAGGGGCGATTTTTGTATCCAAAATTATATGAAAGGGGTATTGAAATGAATGAACTAAAGTTTATCTGGTTGCAAAATAGCCTCAAGGATTTGTTTGACACAGCAAGATAATTGGAACAGTAAAAGGTTGAGAGAAAAATTTATAGGAGTGCGTATATGACTTTAGAAAAAATAGTGTCTGAACTGCATTACACAAGCGACATTGAGCAAGCAATTCTACAGAAAATCCGCAAGGATGAAAAGTTAATTGAAGAAATTGCAGGAACCGCATATCATGGGGAGAATTTTGATTTTACTTTATGCAGGCGTATGCCATTAACACGTTTGGCTGTTGTTACATATCTTCTGGTGCATAAGTATGATGACTACAAATCCATGGAGATTCCTGATGGTATTATTTTTGATACGTTCAGAGATATTTCTTTACGAGCAAACCTGTATTATGAAAAAAACGGCAAGGTAGGTATCTCAAAAGAGGACGTTGTATGGTTTCGTCACATAATGAATGTCGGCATCTTTCAAATTGGCACATTGCAGTTTCAGCCTTTTGAAATGCTATATTTGGACGAAGAAACTATCGGTGAACCGTACATGACATTTACAAAGGAGCAAAAAGAAACATTACCCAATGGTACTCCTGTGCTGAACTGTCATATCCAACAAGGTGCAGATTTGAGTCCCCAATCGGTTGAAACATCTTTTCAAGATGCAAAACGCTTTTTCTCAAAACATTTTCCGGCAGTACAGTATAAAGCCTTTCTATGCTATAGCTGGTTGCTCTATCCCCCTATGCTAAAGCAACTTTCGGGAAAATCAAACATAAAACAGTTCGCTAACAATTTCCCGATCATTGGGTTTTGTCATGATACAGAACAGGCAACTGAGAATCTTTTCGGACATGGAACAAGAAAAGGGAAAGAACTTCCTCACAATGCAACCTTACTTCAAAAGTTAGCAGTTGAGCATTTGGAGTTGTTTGGCTTCGCTTGCGGCATTATTTTAATGTAAACCTATTTTATTGGGAAGTAACAAAGCCAGCCGAGCCAGCGGGCGGTCAAGATGAACGCCGCTTCGCGCCGCCGTTGACCGCCCTGCCCGCCTTTGCAGACAGGCAATCAAGGGGCGACAGCAAGGAGTGCTGCCGCCCCGCTTTTGTTTACAACTGAATACCAGCCACCCCGCAGCGGCAAAGAAGCAGCAGATCCAAAAGGGTCTGCTGCTTCTTTGCCTTGGGACACTGCTCATGTGCCATAAAGTAACACAAACCAAAGAACAGATAGTTACCCCGCTATTCCGTAAAATAATAAGTGGAAACTGGTTGACATTACACCTTAGACATGGTATAATGGAACATAAGACAGAGCGACAAATCGGAATTTGAATATCAGTAAATTATGACCTCTCAACAGAGGTTACAGTGTTTTAATAAAATCCTCCAAAAGCCTTGAAAATAAAGGATTTATCGCAATGTGTTCGCCTTATCTCTTTATACGGCCACACACAAGTTTACTCTTTCCCTCATTGCTCATAAGGGCAAATGCAAGGGCAAGAAAATCTCATAACAAGAATAAACATAAGTGTGGCAATCGGAGAACTGTGATGTATGTGCGAATATATTATAACGGAGGATTTTTCAATGGACAAGTATATTTACGATGATAAAAATGGTCTGTGGTATGAACTGCAAGGAGATTATTATATTCCTTGTCTTATCTTACCAACCGAAAAAGAACAGCCTATCGGTTTGTGGGGACAGCGGCATTTGCACTATCTGAAAGAATATCACAGGCTTACATATACCAATTTGCTCACAAGCGGAAGGCTGAACGAATACCTTGCCGAGATAGACAAACAGGCAAAGGATATGTTCCTTCGGTTGATAAAACAGATGTCGGAGCGTGAGGGCGTAACCGAGCAACTAAAGACAGAAAATCAAATGGAGTGGGTTGGCAGGATGAATAATATTCGCAGTAGAGCGGTGGAGATTGTAAATGCAGAACTGATTTACAGTTAAGCCGGAGCGGCGGCGAGGAAAACCTTGCCGCCGTTTTTATGTATATGACCGAAAAATCAAAGATTTATGGTATAATTCTAAAAGAGTTATTTTTTTAAGACCATCGCCTCAAAAAACGTACTTAATAGGTGAAAGCGCTTTTAGGTCAAATGAGGGAGGTGAACAACATGAATGCGTTAATGATACTTATGTGAGTGTGTGGAACACCATTCCGCCTACAAGACCGCACAATTTCATGTCCTTTAT
>CALWTY010000008.1 GCA_944384585.1 uncultured Clostridia bacterium
CATGATCTTATCCTTTCTCCGGAACTTGTATATTGCTATTTTATCACATAAAGTAAATATATTGTATATTCAACATGACGATAAAATGCCGAGCCGGGTGAATTTTTTTATAATATATTCCCGATATAGGTAAAATATGACGGACACAATTAATGCAATCTGCACAATAGCGCAAAATGTGCTTTTCCCCGATCGGCGGCGGGAAGGGAGGGATGACGGGGGCTTTTCTCGGAAAATCGAGAAAAAACTGTTTACAAATTTGCGAAATCTGTTATAATATATAATAAGATATGAAAAACTGCCGCCCCCGCTCCCCGCGGAAGGCGGGTCACGGATACATGGAGGAAACATTGATTATACAGTTGGATGAAGCAAAGCGCACCCTCAACGGCGTGCGCGAGCCGGTGGAGGATCTGAAGAACGCTCTCCGCATCGAGGATCTTGAGCGACAGATCCTGGAGCTGGAGGCCAAGACCGTGCTGCCCGATTTCTGGTCGCAGCCCGATTCCGGCAAGATCTTACAGTCCATCAAGGACAAGAAGGCGACGGTGGAGGAGTACCGGGCGCTCTGTCGGAAACTGGAGGATACCTATCTCCTCTGTGAGATGGGGATCGAGGAGAACGACGAGAGCGTCGTGGAGGAGGTGCTGGCCGATGTACGGGAGGTGCTGGAGACCTCCGAGCGGATGCGCCTTGAGACGCTGCTCAGCGGGGAATACGACAGAAACAACGCCATCCTCTCCTTCCATCCCGGCGCGGGAGGAACGGAGGCGCAGGATTGGGCGCAGATGCTCTATCGGATGTACACCCGCTGGGGGGAGAGCCACGGCTATACCGTGAAGCTGATGGATTGGCTGGACGGAGACGAGGCGGGGCTGAAGAGCGCGACGGTGATGATCGAGGGCGTCAATGCCTACGGCTTCCTCAAGAGCGAAAACGGCGTCCATCGCCTGGTGCGGGTATCCCCCTTCGATGCATCGGGACGGCGGCATACCTCCTTCGCTTCCGTCGAGGTGATGCCGGAATTTGACGATATGAACAACGAGATCGAGATCCGGGACGATGAGATCGAGGTGACGGCGCACCGCTCCTCCGGCGCGGGCGGTCAGCATATCAATAAGACCGACTCCGCCATCCGCATCCTCCATAAGCCCACCGGCATCGTGGTCGGCTGCCAGACGCAGCGCAGCCAGCTTCAGAACAAGGATTTCGCGATGAAGATGCTGAAATCCAAGCTGATGGAGATCAAGCAGCGGGAAAATCTTCAGAAGATCGACGATATCAAGGGCGTCAAGACCGATATCGAGTGGGGCGCACAGATCCGTTCCTACGTCTTTATGCCCTATACGCTGGCCAAGGATACCCGCACAGGCTACGAGGAAAGCGACATCGGCTCGGTGATGGACGGGCATATCGACGGCTTTATCAATGCCTATCTGAAAATGAACAGCGCCAAGAGCTGATTTGAAACCAAGGAGGTCTATGATGTTCAAGCAGACGAGATTTTATCTGGGGCTTATGCTGATCGTGCAGTCGGTGTCCTGTATATTTCTTGTGATTTGCTTCCTGTTCAAGGACAAGAAAAATACCGCGGGACCCTTCACGGTTCTGGGACTGATCACGGCGGTCAGCGGCGTTTTTCTCATCTCGGAGAAGATCCGGGAGCGCTTTGACGACGATTCGATCATCGAGGCGATGAACAGCATCTGCGACGATCGCAGCGCCGTGAAGCACGACATCCCGGTCGACGACACCGCGGACGAAACGGAGTTCAACTGAAAAGAACGCCGCCTCCCTCCCGCGGGAAGCGGCGGCTGCATCCCCGCCCGACGGCTCGGAAGCGCCCTTGAGGCAGGGGGGAATCGGGTTTCAAGGGGCTTTTCGCAAGGCCCCTTCTTCATTTTTATTCGGAGGTGCAACATGGCATTTGACGCAGGCTATATGGCGGCGGTCGTCCGGGAGCTGTCGGAGACGGTCGCCAATGCGCGGGTCGAGAAAATTTTCCAGCCCTCAAAGGACTCGGTGCTGCTGGTGCTGCGCGGGGAAAGGCGGGAGGGGGATCGGGGCGAAACCTTCCGCCTGCTGATCGATGCGGGGAGCGCCAATCCCCGCCTCACGCTGACGGAGGAGCAGACCGAAAATCCCAAGGTCCCGCCCATGCTCTGTATGCTTCTCCGCAAGCATCTCGGCGGCGCAAGGCTGATCTCGGTGAAGCAGCCGGCCTTTGACCGTGTCGCGGAGCTGATTTTCGAGGCGCGGGATGAGCTGGGCTTTCTTTCGACCAAAACCCTGTATGCCGAGATCATGGGAAAATTCAGCAATCTCGTCTTCTGCGGCGCGGACAAAAAGGTGCTGGCAGCCCTGCGGACCGGCGATCTGTCGGGAGGGAGCAAGCGCCCCGTCATCCTCGGCGCGCCCTATCTGCCGCCTCCGCCGCAGGAAGGGAAGCGACTCCCCTTCGGAGAGGAGAGGGAGGCCTTTCTTGAGGCGCTGCGAGAGAGCGGGCAGCCCGCCGCCAAGTTCATCATGAACCGCTACAGCGGCCTCTCCCCCCTGACGGCGCGGGAACTCGCTTTCCGGTCGGGGGAGGACGACGAGAGGCTGTGGGAGGTCTTTTCGACGGTCATGCGGGATATTGAGCAGGGGCGTTTCACGCCGGTGATGCTCCGCCGCCCCGACGGAAGCCCGCTTGAGTATTCCTTCTTCCCGATCGGACAATACGGCAAGGAGGCGGTGCAGCAGCTCTTTCCGAGCTTTTCCGCGCTGACGGAGGAATTCTTTTCCGAGCGGGCGCGCGCCGAGCGGATCCGTCAGCGCGCCTCCGATATCCTGCGCCTCCTCACCAACGCCGAGACACGCCTGACAAAGAAAATCGCCGCGCAGGAGCAGGATCTTGCCGCCTGCTCCGACAAGGAGCAGTACCGCCTCCGGGGCGACCTGATCACCGCCAACATCTATCGGCTGACCCGCGGAATGACGGAGGCGGCGCTTCCCGATTGGTCGCGGGGCGGGGAGGAGGTAACGGTTCCCCTCGACGGCCGTCTCACCCCCGCGCAGAACGCCCAGCGCTGCTATAAAAAATACAACAAATGCAAGTCGGCGGAGAAAAAGCTGACGGAGCAGCTCGCTCTTGCGCGGGAGGAACTGCGCTATCTTGCCACCGTCTCGGAGTCGCTGTCCAAGGCGGAGACCGAGAACGATCTTGCGGAGATCCGGCGGGAGCTTTACGAATCGGGCTATGCCTCCCGCATGAAATCCTATACGGCGGTGAAGATTCCCGCGCCGAAGCCGATGGAATTCACCACGAGCGGCGGCTACCGCGTGCTGTGCGGCAAGAACAACGCACAGAACGATTATCTGACGCATAAGCTGGCGGGGAAGCAGGATCTGTGGTTTCACGTCAAGGGGCTGCCGGGCTCTCATGTCGTGCTGTTCTGCGACGGGGAGGAGCCGCCGGCGCAGGATTTCACCGAGGCGGCGGTGATTGCCGCCGTCTATTCCAAAGCGCCGCGAGGGCAGAAGACGGAGGTCGATTACACCCGCGTCCGCAATATCAAAAAGCCCCCTGCCGCAAAGCCGGGCTATGTGACCTTCTCCTCCAATTATTCCGCCGTAGTCCTCCCCGACGCGGCACTGGCCGAGCGGCTGCGGAAAAAATAAAGGGGCAAACGGAAGAGACTCCGACCCGTCGGGCTGTGAAACGACAGTCCGACGGGCTTTTTTGCCTGCAGAAGGCGGGGAAAACGCCGGGCGGGAGGCCTCCTCCGCCTGCCCGATTCGTAAACAATCTGTAAAGCCCGTAGACAAAAGGGCGAAAAAACGATATAATGGAATAAGCCTGTGCCGAGGAAAGGAGTGTGCGGCCGGGCAAACCGAATGCAGCGCAGGCTTGCATAGCGCCGGGACCGCAATCTCTTCGGCGGTTGACGAGGTGAGGGTGATCGAAAGATTCGGCGGATACCCTCCGGCAGGGTACGGCATGGTCGTAAGTTATCGGTCAAAAAGCGCGGGAGACCGCGCAACAAAGCCGATAATAATGCCGTATAATCTGAAAATCGAAGAGGTATTTTATGTGTGGAATTGTAGGCTACGTCGGTGAGCGGCAGGCCGCCGGCATTCTGATCGAGGGGCTGGAGAAGCTGGAATACCGCGGCTATGACTCGGCGGGGATCGCGGTCTTCGAGAACCGCCGCGTCCGTGTCGAAAAGGCCAAGGGACGGCTCTCCAACCTGAAGGAGAAGCTGAAGAACGACGGGGTCCCGACCGGCTGCGTCGGGATCGGACACACCCGCTGGGCAACGCACGGAGAGCCCTCCGACGTCAACTCCCATCCCCATTCTTACGGCAGAGTGACATTGGTTCACAACGGGATCATCGAAAACTATCTGTCCCTCAAGACCTCCCTTGAGGGCATGGGCAACCGCTTTGCCTCCGAAACCGATACCGAGGTCATCGCGCATCTGATCGATTACTATTATAAGGACGATCCCGCCGACGCCATCGTCCGTGCGGTGGGACGGATGGAGGGCTCCTATGCCCTCGGCGTGCTGTTTTCGGATCATCCCGACCGTCTCTATGCCGTGCGGAAGGACAGCCCGCTGATCGTCGGGGTGGGAGAGGGAGAGAATTTCATCGCATCCGATATTCCGGCGATCCTGTCCCACACCAGACGCTATTATCTGATCGACCGGCAGGAGCTGGCGGTCCTCAGCGGCAAGGAGGTCAGGCTCTATGATTTCGGCGGGAACGATATTACCGACCGAAAGGAGCTGATGACGGCGGATTGGGACGTTGAGGCGGCGGAAAAGGGGGGCTATGCCCACTTTATGCTGAAGGAGATCTATGAGCAGCCGGGCACGCTCGCCCGCGCCATCCTGCCGCATTTTGCCTGCGGCGCGGAAGGGATTCTGAAGGAGGAGCTTCCCGATACCGCCGGCATCCGACGGCTGGTGATCGTGGCCTGCGGCAGCGCGATGAATGCCGGTCTGCTCGGCAAATGCGCGATCGAGCGGCTGGCAAGAGTTCCCGTCGACGTCTGCATCGCATCGGAATTCCGCTATGCCGACCCGATCCTGACGGAGGGCGACGCGGTGATCGTCATCTCCCAATCGGGGGAGACGGCCGATTCGCTGGCGGCGCTCCGCCTTGCCAAAAGCAAGGGGATTCCGGTCTACGCCATCGTCAATGTTGTCGGCTCCTCCATCGCAAGAGAGGCTGACAATACCATCTATATCTGGGCGGGCCCCGAAATCGCCGTCGCCACCACCAAGGCCTTTACCTCGCAGGTGGCAGTGCTCTATACGCTGGCGCTGCGGCTGGCCATTGACCGCAAGACGATTTCCTCCGAGCGCGCCGAAGCGATCATGGAGGCCATGAAGGGGCTTCCCGGAAAGGTGGAGACCATGCTGAGCGAGGAGAAGATCGCGCTGTATCAGCACCTTGCCTCCCTCAATCGGAGCAAGCACGATTTCTTCATTATCGGAAGGGGTCAGGACTATGCCGTCGGCTGCGAGGGCGCCATGAAGATCAAGGAGGTCTCCTATCTGCACTGCGAGGCATATGCGGCAGGGGAGCTGAAGCACGGGACCATCTCGCTGATCACCGAGGGCGTGCCCTGTCTGGCGATTGCGACCGACCGCGCGCTCGTCGAGAAGACGATCAGCAACATCAAGGAGGTCAAGGCGCGGGGCGCACAGGTGCTTTATCTCTGTACCGAGGGGATGGCAAAGGGGCAGGATTTCTACGATTATGCGATCGAGCTGCCCGAAACGGAGGAGATGTTAATGCCGATTGTCGCCGCCGTTCCGATCCAGACATATGCCTATTATACCGCCGTCTACCGCGGCTGTGACGTTGATAAGCCGCGGAATCTCGCCAAAAGCGTGACGGTGGAGTGACGGGAAGACAGACAACCGAACAGAAACGGCGCACGCCTGTGGCGTGCGCCGTGATTTTGTCATAGGGGCGGAAGTCGCTGTCCGTCAGGGCAGGCAGTGTCCCGCTGCGCGATAGACGGCATACCAGTCTCCGCGGGTCAGCGTGACGTCGGCAGCCCGGCAGATGTCGGTCAGATGCGCGGGATTCATCGTCCCCGCGATCAGCTGCATCCCGGCGGGATGACGGAGAATCCAGGCTGCCGCCGCGCCGGTTTTCGACAGGCCGTATCGCTCGGCGAACTCTCCGAGGCAGGCGTTGAGCTCCGGCAGCTCCGGGCAGTCGACAAACGTGCCGCCGAAGAAGCCGCGCTGGAAGGGCGACCAGGTCTGAACGGTCATCCGATGAATGCGGCTGTATTCCAAAAGCCCGCCGTCGTGCATTTGCGATTCGCTGTTTTTCATGTTCACATTCAGGCCGGAGGTCACCATGCCGGCCTCCGTGACCGAGAATTGGAGCTGATTGACGATCAGGGGCTGACGGACCGCCGTCTTCAGCAGCTCAATCTGCATCGGGTTGTGGTTGGAGACTCCGAAATAACGCACCTTTCCCGACGATTCCAGCGCGTCGAAGGCCTCCGCCACCTCCTCCGGCTCCATCAGCGTGTCGGGACGGTGAAGCAGAAGAAGATCGACGGTATCCACGCCGAGGCGGGTGAGGCTGCCCTCGACGGAGCGAAGGATATGCTCCTTTGAAAAATCGTATTGTCCGTCGTGGATGGCGCATTTGGTCTGAAGGAGCATCTTCCCGCGCGCGCCCTTGTGACGGCGCAGATAGTCTCCGAAGAGCCGTTCCGAGTCGCCGCCGCCGTAGATATCGGCGTGGTCGAAGAAATTGACGCCGTTTTCAAGCGCCGTGTCGAGAATTGCATCGACCTGCTTTTCGGTCAGGCCGCCCATTCTCATGCAGCCGAGCGAGACAGCGGAAGCGGAAAGCTGTCCGCCGATCCGGATATATTTCATGTTGGGAATCCTCCGTTTCTGCGGCGATTGCCTTATTTCAGTTTTTTTCCGTCCGAGAAGGCTTGCCCGGCCTTCTCTCCGAACCGACGATAGGCGTGGGTGATGCAGTCGTAGAGGATCGGATCGAGCTTGTCGGGGTCGATCCCGCCGTCGGCGTTGAGAATCCTCTCGTCGGCCGAGACGTTGACGATTGCGCCGATGCAGATCCCGTCCTCGTTGAATTTGATCAGGCGGCATTCCAGCGCCATCGGCAGCTCCTCGATCAGAGGGGCGTTGACGACCTCGCTCCCAACGGGATGGAATCCGGCGCGCCGGAGCTTATCGGGGACGTCGTTTGCCGAGACCAGACCGACGTAATCACAGGGCACGACGGTTTGCGCGGTTGCAAAGCTGACCGTGAAGGCGCCGCTTTTTCTGATGTTTTCGGTGGTCTTGTGATCGCCGGCGAGACAGAGCATGATTTGATCGGTGTCATAGATGCCGCCCCACGCCGCATTCATGGCGTTGGGGACGCCGTTTTCGTCGTAGGTGCCGACAATCAGCACCGGCATGGGACAAAGCCAGGTTTTGATTCCGAGGTTTTTACGCATATCAGGTTCTCCTTTGATCGGTATGGTATTTACAATGGCCGGAGGTGGGGAAACGGGCACTCGTTCTAAAGCCGGCGCCCCTCCGAAAAGACGGCGCGGATGCAGCCGTTCAGCGTCTGCCCCAAAAAGGGGGTGTTGACCGCCTTGCTCTTCAGGGTATTGGTGGAGACCACCAGCTCCGCGTCGGGATCGAAGAGGATCAGGTCGGCGGGGGCGCAGGGCTGAAGGCGGCTGTCCAGCCCCAGGATCGCAGCGGGGCGAAGGGAAAAGAGCTTTGCCGCCAGATCAAAATCTCCGAGGCCGTTCCGGATCAGGTTGGTAAAATAGGAGGAGAAGGCGGTATCCAGCCCGGACGCACCGAATCGGCAGCGGCGGAGATCGCGGCAGTTTTCCTCTGCCGTCAGCGGCGTGTGGAGGGTGGCGACGCAGTCGATCGTGCCGTCCCGCATCGCCTCCCGCACCGCCTCCCGATCCCGCGGAGCGCGCAGCGGCGGCATGACCTTGGCGCTGCCGCCGTAATAGAAGAGATCGCTGTCGGTCATCGAGTAATGGAGCGGCGAAACGCCGCAGGTGACGCGAATCCCCCGCTGCTTGGCGATCCGGATCAGCTCCAGCGTGGCGCGGGAGCTGACGGCGCGGAAATGCAGACGGCAGCCGGTCTCGGCGCAGAGCAGGATATCTCTGGCAGCCGCGGTGGTTTCGGCACTTTCGGGCACGGTCGGCAGTCCGAGCAGACGGGCAGTCTGCCCCGGATGGCTCACGCCGTCGCGGATCAGCCTCGGATCGCCGCAGGAGGAAATCCACAGGCTGTCGGAAGCAGCGCAGGACAGCATCAGCTCCCGCATCAGCGCGGGATCGGTGATCCAGCGGCCGTTGTCGGAATAGACGCGCGGGCCGGAAGAGGCGATGACGGCAGGGCTGAGCGAGAAGAACGCAGGCAGGAGGCGGCAGTCTGTCGTCCGGGTGAGACGGTCGGGCAGGGCGTTTCCGCCCTCGTCCGGCTCACAGAGCAGCGTCAGACAGCCCCCGCCGAGGGCGGCGGAGGAGGCGGACGCGATGCTTTCACGGGCGGGATGCTTCGGATCGAAGAAGCGGCAGCCGATATCGACGAATGCCGGCATCGCATACAGCCCCCGCGCGTCGAGAAGATTGCAGCCGGGGGGCGGATCGGACACGCCGATTTCGGAGAGGATCCCCTTCCCGTCGGGGTAGGTGATGAGGATGTTTTCCTGGCGGGGAAGGCTTCCGTCCCCCCGCACGAGGAAAGCGTTTTGAATGCAAAGGGGCTTCAGATTCATGACAGACCTCATTTCCGGGGAAGCTCCCACCGCCCTGCGCGGGCGGCTTTGACAGATTACGGGGGATTCGCGCCCGGTGCAGAGACACGGGCAGCGGCAGTCATCGAAGCGCATCTGCAGACACAGGAGTCTCCGCAGCGCGTCCGCCGACCCGGCATCTCTGCGGCGCATCCGTCAAAGGCACACGGGCAGCGGCAGTCACCGGGGGTGGGGCGCTCCTCGGTCAGCGCTTGCGCGATAAGTACATATTCTTCATCGAGAGAGCATCCTCCGCCATCGTGCCCGCCGATTCGCAGATGATGCGGGGGGCAAGCGAACAGCGGCAGATCGTCTCGGCAAGCGGCTCGAATTCCGGGCCGTATTCGGTGTCGGCAAAGGTCAGATGCCGCTTTTCACCGCCGGCGGTGTACTCGATCCGCGAGAAATGGCAGTGCAGATTCCGCGCCTTATCGTCTCCGAGACGCTCCGCGATCTTCTCAAAGACGGCGCGGTAATCGTCTGCGGTCACGAAGACACCGCCCAGCCCGCGGGCGTTGAGATGCCCGAAGTCGACGACGGGGGAGAGACGCTCGCTGATCGTGCATAGCTCAATCACCTCGTCCAGCGTGCCGAGCTGATTGATCTTTCCCATCGTTTCAAGTCCCAGACGAACCGGGGAATCGATCTCCTCCAGCGTCCGGTACAGGGTATCGCGGGCATAGTTCATTGCCTCCTCGCGGGTGATCTTGGCGGCGCTGCCGGTATGGATGACGACGAGGTCGGCGCCGAGCAGCTCGGCGGCATGGACGCTTTTGCGGATATATTCGATGCTCTTGAGCCTTGTTTCGGGATTCACCCCGGAGAGCGAGATGAAGTAGGGGGCGTGAAGCGACAGGGAGATGCCGTGCTTTTCCGCCTCCTTTCCGACGGCGATGAAGTTTGCGTCGGAGCCGGTGATTCCGTTTCCGCACTGGTATTCGTATGCGTCAAGCCCGAGGCTCTTCAGCCATTCCGGCGCCTGACGGGTGCTTTTTTTGCCTTGGGCGTAGAAGCTCTCGGAGTTCCCGCCCGGACCGAATTTCGGTTCTGCCATATGCTCGGTTTCCTCTTTTCTTCTCCCGAAGGGAAATTACTGAATCACGATCTGCGTGTCGATTTCGATATTCTCAAGCTCCACGCCTGCATAACTTCCGCGGAAGGGGAATCTTGCGTAGACGGAGACGGTCTCGCCGTAGCGGCAGACCTTTTCGACGTGGCAGAGATATTGGGTGTGCGGCTCCTCGACCTCCTCGTTGATGGCGGGAACGGTGAAGGTCTCCGATACATCGCCGAGGGAGAGACGGCAGTTTTTGCGGCTGCCGAGGAAGAGGGAGTTATAGTCAAGGTAGAGCAGGACCGTAACGCTCACCGTGCCGTCCTCCTGCAGTACACCGCGGCATTCGGCGCGCAGATTGAGGAGCGTGCCGGTGTCGGAGCGGAGGGTTTTGTTGAAGGTGAAGCCGGCGGGAGCTTGACCACCCTGCTGCGGATCGCTGCCTGAAGGGGTGGGCTCGGTGTCGGCGGGCTTCGTATCGGGCGGGATCGGATCGGTGTCGGGGGGGACGGGATCATCCTCGGTGCCGGCGGGCAGAGAGGCAGAAGGGTCGGGTTCCCGGGTGTCCGTCGAGGTCAGGCCGGAGGTGACGGCGGGGGTCGTGCCGGCGGGGTCGGTCTCTCCGCTATCCCCGTCTCCGATATTGGTGAGAATCAGAATGGCGGTCAGAAGCAGGATCAGAAGGACGAGCAGAACGATAATGATCTTGACGGCGCTTTTGGTTTGCATGACGGAAACCTCCTTAATATTAATATCGGGTTGATGCTGACGGCGGGCGCTGCCGACGCCGCGGAAGGGCGATCATCGATCGGAAAGAAAGGCGCGGATGCCGCGGGCGATCCCCTCGGCCTCTTTGGCAAGCCACTCTTCGCTCAGAAGCTTTTCCGCGTCGTCGGGATTGGAGAGGAAGAGCGTTTCGAGCAGGACGGAGGGAGCTTTTGTGTACTTGATGACATAAAAGGCGCTTTCGTAGGGCATGGGATAGAGAGCGGGGAAGTCGTCATGCACCTCCTTCACACCATCCGCAATCGATCTGGCGAGATAGTAGTTATAGGGCGAGCTGTCGGGGCAAAAGTAGAGCCGCGAGCCTCCGACCGAGGGATCGGTGAAGGAGTTGCAGTGCAGGCTGATATAGAGATCGGTGCTGCTGTCGGCGTTGGAGGCGGCGGAGCGCTCCTGATAGGGATAATCCCCCTGCCCGGAGGGCGGGGTGTTCTCATCCCAGGTGAAAATCACGGTGTAGCCGAAGCGCTCCAACTCGTCCCGGAGCAGGCGGCTGAGGCGATAGTTGATATCGCTTTCGGTCAGCTCTCCGAGATACGGGGAGAGCGCGCCGGGATCGCTTCCGCCGTGACCGGGGTCAAGGCGGATGACGATTTTGCCGTCGGGGTCGCGATAATGCGCGTACTCCGGGTCGTGCTTCACCGACAGAAACGCCGAGATCCGTCGGTAGAGCGCGGCGGTCTGCGGACGGAAGACCGTCAGACAGAGGACAGCGGACAGAGAGAGGAGAAGGACTGCCGCCGCGCAGAGAAGCCACAGGCGCTTTTTCGCTTTGCGTGGGGATGTTCCGGTTTTGTGAGGATGCTTCATATTGGTTCCGTTCCGCGGCGGGTTGTTCCCCACCGTCTGTCGATATGACAGGGATTTTCCCGAATCGTTCCCTGTTCTGATGAAATTTCGTTATTTTGCCACGACGCAGTAAAGCTCCCAGCCGCGGCTTTCCTCATAGGTGCAGACTATGCCGTCCGACACCTCGGAGATATAGTCGAAGAAGAGGGGCAGGATCTGATTTCCCTCGGTGTCGATCAGACCGTATTTGCCGTCTGCGCCCACGACCGCAAGCCCCTGCAGGAAGGGGGAGGCGCTGTCGTAGATCGCCGGCGCGACCCACCCGCCGTTGAGATCCATATAGCCGTAGCGGCCGTTCTTTTCGAGCAGGAGGATCCCGTCCGAGTAATTGATCAGGCTGTAGCCGGAGGGAATGTCGAAGTATTGTCCCGTCCGGGAAAGAAGACGGTTTTCGTTGAGATAGAGCTTGTCGGAAACGGTGCCGCGATAAACGTAGCGGACCATGACGTAGCCGCGGTCGAAATAATACATACCGAGGTTCTCGATCCCCTGTGAGACCGGCTCGAAATAGGACTGCTTGACCTTGGTGCGCTGCGCGTCGTTGTAGGTGACGATCTCCTTGTTGTTGAGGGTGATGACGGTCTTGCCGCTGCGGTTGATGAAGGAGATGCGCCTCTCGAAGTCGACGACCGCCGCGATTCCGTCGGAGGTGAAATCAAAGGCCTTTTCGTACTGCGGCTCGATGACGGTTTTGCCCTTGGCATCACGGTAGCCCCACATCAGGACCGTTTCGACCGTATAGGTCTTGCCGTCGATGACGACGGTTTCGGCGTCTTTCGGCGCAAGGTTCTTCTTCTCGGAAAGGGGGAGGGTGTCGGTGCGTTCCGAAGCGGGGGCAGGAGGCGGCTCCTGCCCGGAGGAGCCTTCGGCGGAAGAATCGCTGCTCTGCGGCTCGTCGTCGGTTCCGGCGGGATCGGATTGGGAGCTGCTTTCGGTCTCGGAGGGATCGGGCTGTGAGCTGCCGCTGTCGGTGCCGGGGGGATCGGGCTGCCCGCCGTCGCTGTCGGTGTCGGGGGGAGAGGTCTGTTCTCCGCTGTCGGAATCGCAGGGCGGCTCGGCCTGAGGCGGCTCGGCTGTGACCTCGGTATAGACCTTGACGTATTCGCAGAAGGGATAAGGCCCGTTTCCGCTGTCGTAGGCATAATAGGAGGGGGAATCAAAGCGCAGGGCATGGAAGCGGATCATTTTCTCCGCGATCGGGTCGGAAAGCCCGTCCTCACGGTCGATCTCAAAATAGGAATCTTGAATTTTGACGACCGGCTTGCCGTACTGCGAGGTCGCAAAGACCAAAGCGCCGGTGAAATCCTCTACCAGCGTCTTTCCGTCGGCATTGAGGATCGAAACCGTCTTCCCGTCATCAAAGAGGATCAGCCCGTAATACAGGCGAACGGAGGGGGAGAGAACCTCCTCGCGGATCGTTTTGACGTCGTAGAAGCCGTCCTCCCGCTGATAGATGACCGTCCTTGTCACCGTTTCGGTGCGCGCGCCGAAGACGTTTTTAAGCCCGCCGAAGGAATAGTTGAGGCGCGCGAGGGAGGAGGCGCTTCCGAAGAGGGCGGAGGAGCGCTTCCAGCCCGCCCCCGTCATTTCCTGCAGCGAAAGGATCATCGAAAGGAGCTGCTCGGCGTCGTCGGGGCTGACGGGAGGCGGAGGAGGCAGGGTCTGATCGGAGGTATCGGGCGGCAGCGGGGCCTCCGTCCCTTCGGAGAAGGGAGGCTTCGATTCCTCCGTCACGGCGACGGGAGGGCGCTTGATGAAGGAGATGTCGTAGACACCGGCCTGATACAGGATCACGGCGGCGATCATGGCGAAAAAGACAAGGAGCGCCGTGATTCTGACGGCAATGTTTTTCAGAAGGTTCATTCTGCTTCTCCTGTTATTTGTGGTACTTTCCGTGATGGGCGATTGAGAGGGCGCGGTAGATCTGCTCCAGCAGGATGACGCGCATCAGCTGATGCGGGAAGGTCATGCGGGAGAAGGAGAGCCGAAGCTGGCAGGCGGCCTTGACGTCCTCCCCCATCCCGTCGGAATCCCCGATCACAAAGACGATCTCCGACACGCCGTCCACCGTCAGCGAGACGAGCTTTTCCGAAAGCTCCTCGGAGGAGAGCTGCTTGCCCTCGATGCAGAGGGCGATCCGATAGGCCCGCGGCGGGAGCTTCGGGATCAGCTCTCTGTCATTGGAGGTTTCGATTATTTTGAGCTTTGCGAAGCCGTTTATGCGTTTGGTATATTCCGAGACGGCGTCCCTCAGATATTTTTCCTTGAGCGTGCCGACGCAGAGAATCGTGAGATTGAGCATCCGAGCCTCCGAAGAACGGGAATGTGAAGGGACAGGTTCAGATCAGCGCCGTGGCCCTGTCCTGATCGGCGACGACAACCGATACGCCGTAGCCGCGGAGAGAGCCCGACACCGTCCGAAGCGCCGCCTCGGGGGTGTTGTTCTCACGGCTGAGGTGGGCGAGCATGAAGGCATGCGTTCCGCTTCGCGCCAGCGCCGCGGCGATCTCGGCGCAGTCGTCGTTTGAGAGATGACCGCCGTTTGACAGGATGCGGCGCTTCAGCGTCTCGGTATAGCGCCCGTTTTGCACCATTTCTCTGTCGTGATTCGATTCCAGCATGACGGCGTCGCAGCCGTAGAGCATCTCATAGACCCGCTGGGTGACATAGCCGAGATCGGTCGCCAGCCCGACGGAATATCCGCCGAGGCTGATCCGATAGCCGACGCATTGCACGCTGTCGTGCGGGGTCAGAAAGGCCGAGACCTCAGCACCCCCGCCGAGGGAAAGCCGGAACTCCCCGTCGTGGACGACGAGGCAGTCGGTGAGGGGACAGCCCGGCGCGATGCCGAGCGCCTCTGCCGAGCGGCGGGTCATATGGACGGGAATCCGGTATTTTTTGGCGAGCAGCGGTAGAGCATGGGTGTGATCGCCGTGCTCATGCGTCACAAGGATGGCAGTCAGCTCCCCTGCCGTCACTCCGATATCGGCCAGCGCGCGCTCCACGGCCTTTGCGCTGCCGCCGGCGTCGACGAGGAGCTTATCCGCTCCCGCACGGATATAGGTGCAGTTTCCTCTTGAGCCGGAGAAGAGGTTGATCAGTCCGATCGGTTCGTTTCCCGTCATAGCGACAGCCCCATGTTCACGGTGAGATAGATATAGATCATGTCATAGACGACAGACAGGATGATCGGGATCAGGAAATAGAGCAGGACGGAGGAACGCCTGCGGCGCACAAGCTGCTCTTGCAGGAAGGTCTCCTTTTTCTCCTCGCTCCAGTCGTCGGGGAGACGATCTCTGTCGGGCGGCGAGAGCATACCGCGGTTGATGGCGATATAGGCAATCGCCAGCGCTCCCGCCGAGATGCAGTAGACGTGCAGGATCCAGCCGGCTCGGAAATGGATGGCGATCTGATAGATCGAGAAGAAGACCAGCAGTGAGAGAAGAAGCAGAAGCAGCTTCTTCTTCGGAATGCGGGAGAGGCGCTTTTTCGGCGCGGGCGAAGCGGGGCGCGCTTTTTTCCGGGTTTTCTTTTTCACGGCGAGCCTCCTCAGAGGATATCCTGCCCGTTCAGGGCGGTCAGGCCGACGCGAAGCGCCTGCGCTGCCAGCGTGCGCTCCTCCGGCGTGCCCGATTCCAGCCGGGGACGAAGCTCGCGGAAGAACGCGCCGCGGATGGAGGGATCGTTCTCCAGCGCCTGCGCCTGATAGAGCGGGAGGGTGCGGTCGACGACCTCCAGATAGAAGAGTACCCGTCCGAGCGCTTCCTCAAGCTCGGCCGGCCGGACGGCAAGATCGGGAGAGACGCTTCCCGTCAGCTCCAACCGGAGCAGGGTATCCGATCCGTACCGGGCCTCCGTGACGGCGGTCTTTGCCGCCGACAGGAGCTGCTCCCGTTCGCAGCAGCCCGACACGTCTGCCGTCAGCACCTCGTAGCGGCGCAGCGAGAAGCGGATGCCGGTCGCTTTGACGGCAGGAAGGCCGCGCTCCTTGCCGATCTCGAGGAGGAGCGCGCCCTTATAGCCGGTCTCTCCGAAATCCCGTCCCTCCAGACAGCCGCTGTAGGCATAGCGGGAAATCCCCGCCTGCTTCAGTCCGTCGGTATTGTGGATATGCCCGAAGGCGCAGTAATCGAAGCCCGACCCCGCGATATCCGACAGCGATACAGGGCAGTAGGGGGAGAGGGGATTGCCGACGTCGGCGTGACAGCAGAGAAGATTGATGCGGGAGGAGTCCTCAGGCGTTCGCCCGGCAAAGGGATTGCGGTCGAGCGTCCCGCTTGTGAAGGCAAAGCCGTAGACGTCGGTGTTCAGCTCCGGGAAGGAGAAGCGGGTGAGGGCGGTATCGGAAAAGACGAAGACATTCGGCGGGAACTTCGTCTTGGCATAGACGCTGTCGGGGGTATAGGGATCGTGATTGCCCGGCGAGATGACAAAGCGGCAGGGGGCGGCGGCCGCCATCTCCCCGATGAAGAAATCGGCCGTATCCCGCGTGACGGTGCCGCTGTCAAAGAGATCGCCCGCCATCAGGACAAGCTCGATTCCGTTGGTTTTGATATACATCATCAGCGAGGAAAAGGTTCCCCGCAGCTCTCTGCGGCGCACCTCCGACTTGCCGGCGTTTCCGCTTTTGAAGGGGCTGTCGAGGTGAAGATCGGCGCAGTGAAGGATTTTCGGCATGATGATTCCTCCGTAGGGTGCATTGCCCTTATTATAAATGAAATTTGTTACTTTTTCAACCGTTTTTTAGAATCCTCTTTATTTTTTTTGAAAATGTGATATAATAGGAGGGAGCAATCAAGACGAAGGGAGAAAGACGGCTTCCGTCCCGCCTGCGGCGGAGACAGGGGGAGGCCGCATTCAGAAATGGCTAATTACAGAAAAGGGCGCGTGGACGAGGCGATGCGCAAGGAGCTGTCGGAGATCCTGCGGACCGTCAAGGATCCCCGCGTGACATCGGCGTTTATCAGCATCACGGGAGTGGACTGCTCGGCTGACCTCAAATTCGCCAAGGTCTACTACTCGGTGATGGGGGAGCGCCGCGCGGGGGATGCAGGAAAGGGGCTTGAAAATGCCTCCGGCTACATCCGGACGCGGCTGGCGCAGAGCCTCAATCTCCGGGTCACGCCGGAGCTGAAATTCCTGGCGGACGACTCCATGAAGCGGGGCGCGCATATCACGGAGCTGCTCCGCCGCGTGGAGAAGGAGCTGGAGGAAGCCGACGCCGCCCGCGCCGCGGAGGATTCCGTCTCCGACGGGGAGACGCCCGGCTCCGATGCGGCAGCGCCTGCCTCCGATGCGTCATATGACGGGGGAATATCCCCCTCCGACGGAAGGGAGGGACGGTAATGCCGGTCAACAATATCACACTGGAGGAGGCGGCGGAGTTTCTGCTCGCGGGAAGCTCGTTTCTCCTCCTCTGCCACAAGAGGCCGGACGGCGACACCCTCGGCTCGGCGCTCGCCCTGAAGAGAGGGCTGGAATTCCTCGGCAAACGGGCGGAGCTGCTCTGTGCGCATCTCCCCTCCCCGAACACCGAATTCCTGTTCGACGGGGAGGAGTTCCCCGCCTTTGATCCCGAGGACGAGCAGGGAATTCCGATCTCGGTCGACGTGGCGTCGGAGGAGCTGCTGGGGGATTTGCAGCCGATCTACGGCGGACGCATTGCCCTGAAGCTCGATCATCACGAGACAAGCGACGATTTCGCGCTCCGCAACTACACCGATCCCACCGCCGCCGCCTGCGGGGAGATCATCTGCGCGCTGCTGACGCAGCTCGGTGTACCGCTTTCCGTCGCCGCAGAGCCGCTGTATGCCTCGATTTCCTCCGATACCGGCGGCTTCCGCTATTCCAACACCACGGCAAACAGCCACCGTCTGGCGGCGGCGCTGCTGGAGGCGGGAGCGGACAACGCCCTGATCGATCATATGCTCTTTGAGAGCCGCACCCAATCCGAAATCCGCGCTCTGACCGCCGCCTACGCCGGGATGCGCTATTACCTCGGCGGCAAGGTCGCCGTCGTCGTCATCACGAACGAGGACAAGCGCCGCCTCGATCTCAGGGAGGAGGATCTCGGCATCCTCAGCCCCATCACACGGGAGATCAGCGGGGTCTCGGTCGGGATCACGATCAAGCAGAGCAAGGCCGATCCCTCCCGCTACAAGCTGTCGGTCAGGAGCGACCGCAGCTTCCCCGCAAACGAGCTTTGCGGCCTCTTCGGAGGAGGCGGCCACGCCTGCGCCGCCGGCGCAGAGCTGTCGGCCTCCAACCCCACCGCCGCCGTCGCTGCCGTTGTGCGCCGTCTGGCCGACGACGGGGACAGGGTCAGGCTTCTGTGACCCCAACGCCATACATAAGGATGATCCGATATGAGTGAAAAAATCTATACCATCCCCGTAAACGAGGCCTTTGAGGAATGCGCCGCCGAGCCCTCCCGCGGCTGTCCCTTCTGCCGTCTCTACAACCGTCTTGAGAAGAACGAGCTGGATCTGATCCTCGGAGCGTCGATGATGGAGCCCGACGTGCGGGAGCAGACCAATGAGAAGAGCTTCTGCCCCGAGCATTTCGGGCTGCTGCTGACGGGGAAGAACAAGCTGGGGCTCGGTCTGATCCTCGAATCCCATATGAAGCAGCTCCGCGAGGAGCTGGACGACCGCGGCCCCGCCGCGCTCTTCGGCAAGGTCGGAACGGCAGCCCCGAAGCGCCTCAACCGCCTGGACGGAAACTGCTATCTCTGCGATCGGATCGAATACTCCTTCAGCCGGATGCTCTCAAACGCCGTGCTGCTCTGGACCGAGGAGGAGAGCTTCAGAGAAAAGGTGCAGGCGCAGCCCTATCTCTGCCTGCCCCATTTCAGAAGATGGCTGGAGGCGGCGGAGCGGGAGCTGAAGAGGGGCTACGCGGAATTCTACCGCGCCGTTTCCGTGCCGGTCTATGCCTACTTCGACGCGCTGAACGCCGATGTTTCTCATTTCTGCCGGAAGTTCGATTACCGCTATGACGCCGAGCCGTGGGGAACCGCCAAGGATGCCGTCGAACGGGCGGGGAAATTCCTCTTTGCCGACCTGCACAAGCCCGTCCGATAAGGTCTGCTCCGAAAATCGGCGTTTTTCGCCGTCAAAGCCCCGCTGCCGCTTCCTATGCTTCTGTCAAATAGCACAAAATTCGCGCCGAGGCAAAAATATCTTGAAAACCTATTGCAAAATTTCCCGAAATCGGTTAAAATATTGGGTGGGTTCATAATTCTGTTTTTATATATTGGAGGAACATTGATATGGTAACAGCCGGAGATTTCAAAAACGGCCTGACTTTTGAGATGGACGGAAGCGTCATGCAGGTAGTGGAATTTCAGCATGTCAAGCCCGGAAAGGGCGCCGCTTTCGTCCGTACCAAGCTGAAGAACGTGATCACAGGGGCGGTTATTGAAAAAACCTTCAGCCCTACCGAAAAGTTCGAGAACGCCTATGTCGAGCGGAAGGATATGGAATATCTTTACAACGACGGGGAGCTTTACTACTTCATGGATACCGAGACCTATGAGCAGATCCCGCTTGACGCAAACAAGCTGGGCGATAACTTCCGCTTTGTCAAGGAAAACATGATCTGCAAGATCGTCTCCTTCAAGGGAAACGTTTTCCAGGTCGAGCCCCCCATGTTTGTCGAGCTTGAGGTCACTGACACGGAGCCCGGCTTCAAGGGCGATACCGCAACCGGCACGACCAAGCCCGCGACGCTTGAAACCGGCGCGGTGATCAAGGTCCCGCTCTTTATCGATATCGGCACCCGCATCCGCATCGATACCCGCACCGGCGAGTATATCGAGCGCGCCTGACCGATCCGCCCCAAACGGGGCAAGCAAGGAGGAATTACCGTTATGAAGATTACCGAAAAGACCGCATATCTCAAGGGGCTGCTGGAGGGTCTTTCCCTCGACGAAAGCAAGCCGGAGAGCAAGCTGCTCAAGGCCGTGATCGAGACGCTGGACGCGATGGCGGCGGAGGTCGCGGAGCTGACCGCGGAGACAGAGCATCTGGAGGATTACCTCGACGAGCTGGACTATGATCTCGGAAGCCTGGAGGAGGATTACTACGAGGCATGGGACGACGAAGATGAGGACGAGGACGACGAGGACTACTGCTACTGCGACGACTGCGATTGCGACTGTGACGACGAGGATGAGGACGAAGACGACGAGGATGAGGACGAGGACGAGAAATAATCGCAGCTCTTCTCTCTGATCGAAGCATAAAAAAACCGCCGGGCGGCGGTGCAGAATAAAAACAGACCCGACGGGTCTGTTTTTTTGTGCGGACGGTTATGTGACCGAGGAGCCGTCGCTCCTGCGTTCCCTCCGAAGCGTCTCAAAGAATGTCCGCAAAAGCGCCTCCGATTCCGCCGCCAGCACGCCGCCGAGCAGCTGCGGGCGGTGATTGTAGGGATAAAACGAAAGGTCGACCACGCTTCCGAAGGAACCGGCGCGGCTGTCGTATGCCCCGAAGACGACGCGGGGGATTCTGGCGTTCAGAATCGCGCCGGCACACATCGGGCAGGGCTCCAGCGTGACATACAGCGTACAGTCGGGCAGACGCCAGCCGCCGAGACGACGGCAGGCCTGTCGGATGCAGAGCAGCTCGGCATGGGCGGTAGCATCCTTTCCCGTCTCCCGCAGATTATGGGCGGCGGCGATGATCTCCCCGTTCCGCACCATGACGGCGCCGACCGGCGTTTCGCCCTTCTGTGCGGCTTTTCCGGCTTCCGCAAGGGCATATTCCATCGCTTCCCGATCGCTCACGGCTTTTCTCCTCTCCGCCCCCTCATCGGAGGGCTTGCTCGGCGGGCTGCTCCTCCGCCTTCCGCTTGTTTTCCTTGGCGTAGGCGAGCATCAGCTTCAGACGGTTTTCCTGATTGACGGCGGCGGCGCCGGCATCATAGTCGATTGCCACAATGTTCATGTCGGGATTGTTTTCCTTGATCGGCTTCATCATGCCCTTGCCGCAGATATGGTTGGGGAGGCAGCCGAAGGGCTGAGTGCAGACGATGTTCTTGACGCCCATCTCCGACAGCTCCAGCATCTCTGCGGTCAGAAGCCAGCCCTCCCCCATCTTGGTGCCGGTGCTGATATAGCCGTCTGCGAGGCGGATGACATGGCTGAAGTCGGTCTGCGGGCGGAAGCGGCCGTGGGCAGCGGTGATGCGGATGATGTCGTTCTTTTTGGAGGACAGGAAGCGGAAGGCGGCCTTGTTGATCCAATGGCTGAGCTGATTGAAGCGATAGAGCCCGAAGTCGTGCAGCGAATTGTAGACGCAGTAGAGGAAGAAATCGATCAGCCCCGGTACGACGGTCTCCGCGCCCTCCGAAATGAGGAATTCCTCCAGATTGTTGTTGCCGAGGGGGGAATATTTGACGAAGATCTCCCCGACGATCCCCACCTTGACGGTATCGCGCGGCTCCGTCGGGATGGCGGCGAAGTCGCACAGGATCTTCCGATAGTTTTCCTTGACCTTCCGATAGCGGATGCGGCTGTTTTTGCCCAGCTCCTCCCCGAGGCGGTCGACCCATTGCTCCGCCAGCCGCTCCGCATCCCCCTTGTTTTTTTCATAGGGGCGGATCTGATTGACGACGCTCATGAGCAGATCGCCGTACAGAACGCCGTAGACGAAGCCGTGCAGCATCGGAAGGGTCAGGCGGAAGCCGGGATGCTTCTCCAGCCCCGAGAAGCTGATCGAGATGACCGGCACATAGCCGAAGCCCGCCTTCTCCAGCGCCTTGCGGAGCAGAGAGATATAGTTGGAGGCCCGGCAGCCGCCGCCCGTCTGAAAATAGATGAGGGCGGTTTTTTTGGGATCATAGCGCCCCGATTCCAGCGCCGTGATGAACTGTCCGATCACCAGGATGGCGGGATAGCAGGCGTCGTTGTGGACGTATTTCAGCCCCGTTTCGATGATGCGGGGAGATTTTCCGTCAAGAAGCTCCGCCTTGTAGCCGAAGCTCCGCATGACGTTGACCACCAGCCGGAAATGCATCGGAAGCATGGTGGGGGCGAGGATGGTATAGTCCTTCTTCATTTCCCGGGTGAAGGGTATGTAGGTATGCTTCACGGATATCTCCTTTCGCGTGCGTCGGATGGGGATCAGGACTCCCGTTCCTCCAGCGCGCCGATCAGGCTGCGGAGGCGGATCCGGACCGCACCGAGGTTGGTGATCTCATCGATCTTGATCTGGGTGTAGAGCTTTCCCTTGGATTCGAGGAGGCGGCGGACCTCGTCGGTGGTGATGGCGTCGATGCCGCAGCCGAAGGAGACGAGCTGAACCAGCTCGGTATCGGAGTGGAGCGCGGCGTATTCGGCGGCACGGTAGAGTCTTGCATGATAGGTCCACTGATTGAGGACGCGGGTGTCGGGCAGCTCCGAAAGATCGCAGATGCTGTCCTCACTGACCACGACGAAGCCGAGGGAGACCGCCAGCTTGTCGATGCCGTGGTTGATTTCGGGATCGGCATGATAGGGGCGGCCGGCCAGGATCATGACCCGGCGTCCGGTTTCCGCAGCGAAGGACACCGCCTCCTCTCCCCGCCGCCGAAGCTCCTTCCTGTAGCGTTCGTAAGCGTCAAAGCCGTCGCGCACCGCTTTTTTCATTTCGGAACGGCGCAGGCCGGGGGTATGCGCCGAAAGTGCGTCGAGAAGCCCCTTGGCGAGCGCCGAGGGCTTGTTGACATTGAGGAACGGAGAGAGAAAGATCGTCTTTTTCAATTCGTCCATGTTGCCTCGGAGCAGCTCGGGATAATAGGCGACGACGGGGCAGTTGTAGCAGTTGTCGGAGACGCCCTCGTCGATGTTGTAGCTGAGGCAGGGGTAGAAGATGAAATCCGGCTTCTGCTCCAGCAGCTCGAGGATATGGCCGTGCATGATCTTGGCGGGATAGCAGGCGGTATCGGAGGGAATGGTGAGCTGCCCCTTTTCATAGGTGGCGCGGGTGGAGAGACGGGAGAAGCGCACCTCATATCCGAGGGAGGTGAAGAGCGCGTGCCAGAGGGGGGCAAGCTCCAGCATTCCGAGCGCCAGCGGAATACCGACCGTCCCGCGTCGTCCCGGAACCGGGGCGAGGGAGGTGAGAAAATCCTGCTTGAACTTGTACAGGTTGGGGATCGGTGAGGGATCAGCCCCCGCGCCGAGTCCCCGCTCGCACTGGTTGCCGGAAATGAAGCGCCGGCCGTCGTCGAAGATGTTGACGGTAAGTCGGCAGCTGTTCCCGCAGCCGCGGCAGACCGCCGCGCTTGAGCGATGGACGAAGGACCGCAGCCTTTCGGGGGAGATGAGGCGGCTCTCTCTGAAGCGCATGGCATAGAGCGCCGCGCCGTACGCTCCCATCAGTCCGGCGACCGAGGGGCGGATGACGTCCGCGCCGATCTCCAGCTCAAAGGCACGGAGTACGGCGTCGTTGAGAAAGGTACCGCCCTGCACCACGATGTTCTTTCCCAGCTCCTCCGGGGAGTGGGTACGGATGATCTTATAGAGGGCATTCTTCACGACGCTGACCGAAAGTCCCGCCGAGATATCCTCTACCGTCGCGCCCTCCTTCTGGGACTGCTTGACGGAGGAATTCATGAAAACGGTGCAGCGCGTGCCGAGATTGACTGGCGCTTTGGCGGAAAGTCCCCTGGCGGCGAACTCCGCGACCGAATAGCCCATCGACTGCGCAAAGGTCTCGATGAAGGAGCCGCAGCCCGACGAGCAGGCCTCGTTGAGCATGATCGAATCGATGGCGTGGCTGCGGATGCGGAAGCATTTGATGTCCTGACCGCCGATATCGAGGATAAAATCGACGTCGGGGCGGAAATGGGCGGCGGCGGTATAGTGGGCAATGGTCTCGACCACCCCCGCGTCCAGCGAGAAGGCGTTTTGGATCAGCGCTTCGCCGTAGCCGGTGGAGGCCGCGCCGCAGAGGCGGATCCGATCGCCGCAGAGGGCGTAGATCTTCTCCAGCTGCTCCTTCACGACGCTGACGGGATTGCCGAGATTGGGACTGTAATAGGAATAGAGGATGCTTTTGTCCTCCGAGATCAGCGTCAGCTTGGTGGTGGTGCTGCCGCAGTCGATCCCGAGCCATGCGCGCCCCCGATACTCTCCGATCGGCAGCTCCGGCACGGTGTCGCGGGCATGGCGCTCGCGGAAGGCGGCATAGGAGGCGTCGTCCGCGAAAAGGGGAGGAAGGCGGTTTCCGGCGCGGGTCTCCCGACAGCTCTTCAGACGCTCGAGCAGCTCCTCGAAGGTAAAGACCGCCCCTCCTCGGTAAAGCGCCGCGCCGAGGGCGACGGCGTGCCGTCCGTAGGCCGGGAAGAGGGCATGCTCGTCATCGAGCCCGAGGGTCTTCTGAAAACGGAGGCGAAGCCCCTTGCAGTAATAGAGCGGGCCGCCGAGGAAGAGCACCTTGCCGCGGATTCTGCGCCCCTGCGCAAGCCCCGCGACGGTCTGATTGACGACTGCCTGATAGATGCTGGCGGCAACGTCATCCTTTGACGCGCCCTGATTGAGCAGCGGCTGGATATCGGTCTTGGCAAAGACCCCGCAGCGGGAGGCGATGGGGTAGAGCCGCTCGGCGCGGAGGCTGGCCTCGTCCATTTCACCGACCGTCATGCCGAGCAGAACCGCCATCTGGTCGATAAATGCGCCGGTGCCGCCCGCGCAGCTTCCGTTCATCCTTTCGTCGCGCCCGCCCTCGAAGAAGATCACCTTCGCGTCCTCTCCTCCCAGCTCGATGACGCAGGAGGTGTCGGGCTCGAGCTTTGTCACCACCTCTGCGGTGGCAAAGACCTCCTGCACGAAGGGAATGCCCGCTGCCTGCGCCAGCCCCATGCCGGCCGAGCCGGAGATGGCGGCGGTGAAGCGCTTTCCCCGGAGAAGATCCTCCGCATCGCCAATCAGCTCGATCAGCTTGCTTCTGACCTGGGACATATGGCGCTCATAGCGCTTCAGGATCGGTTTTCCGTTCTCGGTGATGACGATTTTGGCGGTGGTGGAACCGATGTCGATTCCGACAGAATACGGTGTTTGCATGGATACCTCGCGCTTAACGGAGTTTGGTGAGATCATAGGGAGTGGTCTGGTAGACGAAGTAATTGAGCCAATTGCAGTAGAGAAGGTTGGCATGGGAGCGCCAGGTGACGGGGGGAGTCCTGCCGGGATCGTCGTCCGGGAAGTAATGCGCCGGAAGCGGAGGATTTTTGCCTGCCGAAAGATCGCGGCGGTATTCGTCGGCAAGGGTCATGCCGTCGTACTCCGGATGGCCGGTGATAAAGAACTGGCGGTCGCGCTTGGCGGAGACGGCGTAGACCCCCGCCTCCTCGGAGGAGGCCAGTATCCGCAGCGCCGGCGTTTTCTCGATTTCCTCCCGCAAAACCGTCGTATGGCGGGAATGGGGAACGCGGAAGACCTCGTCAAACCCCCGCAGGAGCATGGAATTCCGGTAGTCGGCGGTATGGTCGTAAACCCCTGACAGCTTCTTCGGCAGAGGATGCTTGCCGATGCCGTAGTGATAATACAGTCCCGCCTGCGCGCCCCAGCAGATATGGAAGGTGCTGTGGACGTGAGTCTTGCTCCACTCCATGATACGGCAAAGCTCCTCCCAATATTCGACCTCCTCGAAGGGAAGCTGCTCGACCGGCGCGCCGGTGATGATCATGCCGTCAAAATTGCGGTCCATGACCTCCGGGAAGGTCTTGTAGAATTTCAGCAGATGCTCCTCGGCGGTATTTTTGGAGGTGTAGCTTTCGGTATGGATCAGCTCCATCTCGACCTGAAGCGGGGTGTTGCCGAGCAGCCGCGTGAGCTGGGTCTCGGTTTCGATCTTCTTGGGCATCAGATTGAGGATGAGGATCTGAAGGGGACGGATATCCTGCGCGGCGGCGCGGGTTTCCGACATAACGAAGATATTCTCCTGCAGGAGAATTTCGGCGGCGGGCAGATGGTTGGGGATCTTGATCGGCATGGCAGCTCTCCGTGTGGATGGACTCCGGAGGAACGGTTCCTCCGGGCAGGGGAAGGGGGCGGATTACCGAAGCGCCTGACGGATGTCGGCGATCAGGTCGTCGGTGTCCTCCAGCCCGCAGGAAAAGCGCACAAGATCTCCCGGCACGCCGGCGGCGGCCAGCTCCGCATCGCTCATCTGGCGATGGGTGGTGCCGGCGGGGTGGAGGCAGCAGGAGCGCGCATCGGCGACGTGGGTTTCGATGGCGGCGAGCTTCAGGCGGCTCATGAAGCGCTGCGCGGCCTCCCTGCCGCCCTTTACGCCGAAGCTGACCACGCCGCAGGAGCCGTTCGGCAGATATTTCCTTGCGATCGGATAGTAGGGGGAGGAGGGAAGGGAGGGATAATTGACCCAGGCGATATGCTCGTCGGACTGCAGATATCCCGCCACCGCCATTCCGTTCTCGCAGTGCCGCTTCATCCTGACGTGGAGCGATTCCAGCCCGAGATTCAGAAGAAAGGCGCTCTGAGGCGACTGAACCGAGCCGAGGTCCCGCATCAGCTGCGCGGTGGCCTTGGTGATATAGGCACCGCCGAGCCCGAAGCGCTCGGTATAGACCACGCCGTGATAGCTTTCGTCGGGGGTGCAGAGGCCGGGGAACCGGTCGGCGTGCGCCGTCCAGTCAAAGCGCCCGGAATCGACAATGCAGCCGCCGACCGCCGCGCCGTGTCCGTCCATGTATTTGGTGGTGGAGTGGGTGACGATGTCGGCGCCCCATTCGAAGGGACGGCAGTTGACGGGGGTGGCAAAGGTGTTGTCGACGATCAGCGGCACACCGTGGGCGTGCGCGGCGGCGGCGAATTTTTCGATATCGAGGACCGTGAGGGCGGGATTGGCGATGGTTTCCCCGAAGACCGCCTTGGTATTGGGGCGGAAGGCGGCGTTCAGCTCCTCCTCAGTGCAGTCGGGGGAGAGAAAGGTGAACTCGATCCCCATTCGCTTCATTGTGACGGCGAAGAGATTATAGGTGCCGCCGTAGATGGAGGAGGAGGAGACGATATGGTCTCCGCAGGAGGCAAGGTTGAAGACGGCATAGAAGGAGGCCGCCTGTCCCGAGCCGGTGAGCATGGCGGCGGAGCCTCCCTCCAGACGGCAGATTTTGGCGGCGACGGTATCGCAGGTGGGATTCTGAAGACGGGAGTAGAAATAGCCCGACTCCTCCAGGTCGAAGAGTTTTCCCATCGCCTCGCCGGTGGCGTAGCGGAAGGTGGTGCTTTGAATGATCGGGAGCTGACGGGGCTCACCGTTTCCGGGAGTATAGCCTCCCTGTACACATTCTGTTCCGATGGATGGCTTCATTGGCGGTTCTGATTCCTTTCTGACGGGGCTCGGCGTATCGGGCGCACCGCAGGGCTTCCTGCGAAAAATACGCGAAAAAAACCCGATAATATACAGTATATAACGGTTCTCTTAAGCAAATAAGTCGTTTTTGTTACGATTCTGTCAATTTTTTGTTTCGCCTTGCCGCCGTCTTCGATCATGTGAAAAAACAACGGAAATCGGTCGGATTTTCGGGCAATCTGCCGAATTTTGAAATAAATATGAAATTTTCGTTGACAAAGCGCGAAGAGTGTGCTATAATGGAGCGCGGTTCAGGTAAATCTTTAATTCGGTACAGAGAGACCGGCAAGATTTCTGAAATCGGGACGGCTTTTGTCGTGTGGAAACAGGTCTTGTCTTGCCGGGACAGGGCTTTTTTTGTGCCCTGACGGAGAAAATGCTTGTGGAAACGAAATTCAAAGCCAGGATCATGGATGCCGACGCCTTCAGGCGGGCGCTGATGCGGATCACCCACGAGATCCTCGAAAAGAACAACGGAAGCGAAAAGCTCTGCCTGGTCGGTATCAGGACGCGGGGCGTCCCGCTGGCCGCCCGGATTGCCGAGAATATCCGACGCATCGAGGGACGGGAGGTTCCGGTCGGAAGCCTTGACATCACCCTCTACCGCGACGATCTGACGGCGCTGTCCGATATGCCGGTCGTCAGCGGCAGCGACATCCCCTTCCCGGTGACGGGACAGCATATCGTGCTGGTCGACGACGTGCTATACACAGGCCGGACGGCGCGCGCGGCGATCGAGGCGGTCTTCGGCTTCGGCAGACCCGATGCGATCCGGCTGGCGGTGCTGGTCGACCGCGGGCACAGAGAGCTTCCGATCCGCGCGGACCATGTCGGAAAGAATGTCCCGACATCGCTCTCGGAGGTCATCTCGGTCAAGGTCCTTGAGACAGACGGGGAGGACGGCGCCGATCTGCTGGAGCATGACGGCGGCAGAACCGGTAAATGAAGCTACGGCTTTAAAAATATACGGAGGGATTTATGAAACTCATCTACAATGTCAGTGACAAGCCCAAATTCGGTCAGGTGATCGTTTTCGCCATCCAGCAGCTTCTGGCGATCCTCGCCGCGACGATTGCCGTTCCGACCATCATCGGAAACGGAATGTCCCAGTCGGCAGCGCTGCTCGGCGCGGGCTTCGGCACCATCGTGTACCTGCTCTTTACCAAATTCCGCAGCCCGGTCTTCCTCGGCTCCTCCTTCGCCTTCATCGGCTCGATGACGGCTGCCTTCGCGGGTGCGGTCTCGACGGCCGCCGGTCACGCGGGGCTGATCATCGGTGCGGTTTTTGCGGCGCTGGTCTATGTTGTGATCGCACTGATCGTCAAGCTCACGGGCGTCGCCTGGATCGATAAGATCATGCCGGCGGTCGTCATCGGCCCGACCGTTTCGATCATCGGTCTGTCGCTTGCCGGCAATGCCGTCGGAGATCTGACCCTCGGAAAGGTTCAGGTGGACGGCGTCTCGGCTGCCAACCCCTATATCGCGCTCCTCTGCGGCCTCGTCACCCTCTTCACCGTCGTCCTTTGCTCGGTCTACGGTAAGAAGATGATGAAGCTCATCCCCTTTATCATCGGGATCCTCGCCGGCTATGCCGTCGCCTCGATCTTCACCGTCATCGGCATCGCGACCGATAATGTTTCGCTCCAGATCATCGATTTCAGTGTGTTCAAGAGCATGGATTGGTTCGCCGTTCCGAGTTTCACCTTCCTTGAGGCGGTCGACGGAATGAAGCAGATCGATGCCAAGTACATCGCGACGCTGGCGTTTGCCTATGTTCCCGTTGCCTTCGTCGTCTTCGCGGAGCATATTGCCGACCACAAGAATCTCTCCACCATCATCGATGCCGACCTGCTCAAGAATCCCGGTCTGCACAGAACCCTGCTCGGTGACGGCGTCGGCTCGGCGGTCGGTGCCTTTTTCGGCGGCTGCCCCAACACCACCTACGGCGAGTCGGTCGGATGCGTTGCCATCACCCGCAATGCCTCGGTCATTACCATCCTTGCGACCGCGATCCTCTGCATCGTGATCTCCTTCTTCGGTCCCTTCGTCACCTTCCTTGCCAGCATCCCGAACTGCGTCATGGGCGGCGTCTGCATTACCCTCTACGGCTTCATCGCGGTGAGCGGTCTGAAGATGATCCAGGGCGTGGATCTGAACGACAACGCCAACCTCTTCACGGTGGCGGTCATCCTCATCACCGGCATCGGCGGCCTGACCGTGACCTTCCTCGGCGGCATCACCCTGACGGCGGTGGCTTGCTCGCTGATCCTCGGTATCATCGTCAATCTGCTGGTCGCGAACAGGAAAGATACCGATCGATAAGACCCCCCTTCCCGAAACGGAAACAGCGATCCCGATCATGATCGGGATCGCTTCTTTTTTATCTGCATACGATGCGGCGCTTCGGTCAAAACTAATGGAGAAAACAAGACTCCGGCTGCCCGGAGGGAAAGGACGGAAGGATGAATACCGAAACCGCAAAGCTTCTGAAGGAATGCAATTCCGGCTGCAAAACGGCAGTCGACAATATCGATCAGGTCAGGGAGCATATCCGCACCCCTGCGCTGAAAAAACGGATCGAGGAATGCAGCAGACGTCACACCGAGCTGGGGGAGCGCTGCCGCAGTCTCCTCTGCCGGGGCGGGGAGGACCCCTGCGCCCCCCCTGCCGTCGGCATGGCGATGGCGCATATCGGGACGGGCGTTCGTCTCGCTGTCCGCGGCGACGACCGTCATATTGCCGAGATGATGGCCGACGGCGCGGCGATGGGGATGAAATCGATCTCGAAGGTGATGAATCTCTGTTCCGAGGCATCGGAGGAGAGCCGGGCGCTGGCGGCGGAGCTGATCGGTGAGGAGCGGGGCTTCTTTGAGGATATGCTGCCCTATCTTTGAGAAACCGCGAGGATCATGTCTGCGGATAGAGCCGGAATTCCGGCTCTATCGTATTTTTGATCTTATAATAGAGCATATCGGGGTCGATTTTGGAGAGCAGATCGGCAAGTGCCTTCTTGTCCCTCACCGTTTCCCCGAGCGAGTCGGCGGCGAGGCGGATCAGCCCCATGCCGGGCATCTCCTTCATCCTGACCTCCAGTCCGTCCGCGTTGAAGTAAATTCTGATCAGGCGCGCGGAGGCGATCTCGGGGAAGGAAAGGCGGAGCTTCAATACGCCGCGTCCCTCCTCGTCAAAAGCGGTCTCCGCGGTGACAGCGGCATGATATTCGGTATCGGAGAGGTGCAGCACCGTCGTGAGCGTTTTTCCGGGATAAAAGGGAAGGGTGACAGGCTTGTCGCCCTCCGTCACGCGCAGGAGGAAGCGATCCTCCGAGCGGGCGAAGGAAAAGGAGACGATCCCCTTGGTATAGCGGTTGCGAAGCACCTGCTCGATGAGGGGGAGCAGCCCGATATTGCCGGTTCCGGTAATGCCGACGGTGCGGATGATTTCCCGCTCGGCTTTTTTCCGTACCGAGAAGGTCTTCCCCACCGCCCCGGTCAGGAAAACGGGGAGCTTTTTTTCCTGCCGCCGCAGAGAAAGACGCGATTTTTTCGGCGGCTCGCAGGAAACGGAGGCCAGAACCTGCTCAAGCGCCCGCCGCGATTTCCCGGACTGCTTCAGCGGTGTATCGGAAAAAGCGCGGGGGGAGGCGAAATATCGCTGCGCCAGCTCATAATAGCGGCTCTGCTGAAAGATCTGCTCGATTCCGGCATTGGAGATCACGACGATGCGGGAGTCGGGGAAGATCAGGGCGTCCTGACCGAACATTCCGTTGAAGAGAAAGGCGCGGGAGCGCCGGCAGGACCACATCTGATAGCCGTAATCAAAATCGCCGGTGCTGCCCGCCACCGGGATCAGACGGGAGGAGGAGGCGTCAATCCAATCCTTCGGGAGAATGCGCTTCCCCGCCCAAAGTCCGCCGCTGCAGTAGAGCAGCGCGAGCTTGGCGGCGTCCTCGCGGCGGAGATAGAGGCCCCAGCCTCCGATCTCGTTGCCGTCAGGGGCGGTCTCCCAGTGCATGACGTTGATGCCGAGGGGCGTGAAGAGACGGGGGCGCAGATAGTCCCGCAGCCCGACGCCGCTCACCTCCCGGACGATGCAGGAGAGAACGTAGGTGTTCATGCTGTTGTAGTGAAAGACACGCCCGGGCTCGGTTTTGACGCGGGATTCAAAAAAGGCGCGCAGCCAGTTCTGCTCGACGATGGCGCCCGCCTCCGAATAGACGACGCCGGAGGTCATGGTGAGCAGATGGCGCACCGTGATGCCCTTATGGGTGAGCTGCGCCAGCGGCGGGATCTTTTTTTCCAGAAGGCGGACGACCTTGTCGTCAAGGGAGAGCTTTCCCTCGTCGATCAGCAGGCCGATGGCCATGGCCGTCACCGATTTGCTGAGAGAATGCTCGGCGTGCCAGAAATTCGACCGATAAGCGCCGAATTCTGCGTCGCAGAGAATCCTGCCGTCCCGGAGGATCATGACGCCGTGCATCTCCAGCGCGGGATCGGAGACCAGCTCTCCGAGAAATCCGGCAATCAGGGCGGAATCGACCCCCGCCTCCTCCGGGGTGATCCGCGGAAGCGGCGCGGCGGGCGCGACCTTGGAGGGGCAGAGGGGCTTTGCGATCATGACCTTCAGCGGCGGCTTGACGGAGGAGGCGCGGTCGAACAGCCCGGCTGCATATTTGAGTAGATTGCTTTGCACGATCAGATCCATGACGATTCCTTTCCCGTTCCGCGGAGCATTTTTGCTGTCGTTACTTTCATTATAGCCGATTTTATGGTGCCCGTATAAAGAAATTGCGGATTTTCTGTAAAGAACCGCCGGAAATGTCCCCGAAGGCTTGATTTTTCCGAAATGATGGTCTATAATAACAGGGTAAAAGATCAGCAATCAGATACGGAGGGACAAATGGATAATCAGGAATGTACGCATGACTGTTCCACCTGCGGGAGCAACTGTGCGTCGAAAAAAGAAAGTATGATCGAGCCCTGCAATCCGCACAGCAGGATCAAAAAGGTGATCGGCGTCGTCAGCGGAAAGGGCGGAGTCGGAAAGTCGATGGTGACGGCGATGCTGTCGGTGGCCATGAACCGCCGCGAGCTGAAGACGGCGATCCTCGACGCCGATATCACCGGTCCGTCGATTCCGAAGATGTTCGGGGTGAAGGGACCGGTCAACGGGGATGACAACGGCATCTTCCCCGCCGTCACCAAGACGGGCATTAAGGTGATGAGCCTCAACCTTCTTCTGGACGAGGAGACCACGCCTGTGGTCTGGAGAGGGCCTGTGATCGCCGGAACGGTGAAGCAGTTCTGGACCGACGTGTTCTGGGACGAGATCGACTGGATGTTTGTCGATATGCCGCCCGGAACGGGAGACGTGCCGCTGACGGTCTTTCAGTCGCTCCCGCTCAACGGGATCGTGATCGTCACAAGCCCGCAGGAGCTGGTCTCGATGATCGTCTCCAAGGCGGTGCGGATGGCGCAGCTGATGAATATCCCGGTGCTGGGCATCGTGGAGAATATGAGCTATCTGAAGTGTCCCGACTGCGGGAAGGAGCTTCAGGTGTTCGGCGCCTCTCATCTGTCCGAGGTGGCGGAGGAGTATGGGCTGGATATCCTGGCGCGGGTGCCGATCGATCCTTCGCTGGCATCGCTCTGCGATAAGGGTGCGATCGAGTTGATGGAGGGCGATTATGCCGAGGCTGCGGCCGATCTGCTCGAGAAAAAGCTGGCGGACAGCGGCGCGGCGCAGAGCCTCTGACGCGGAATAACGAAAAAAGCGGGGAGACGACCTGTGGTCGGTCTCCCCGCTTTTCGGTTGTGAAGCAAGCGCCGCAGGCAGCCTAACGCGGCAGGCGCTTACGGCAGGATGGGAGCGGAGGGATGGCAGCCGGGATCGGGCGTTTTTTCGCCGGACGGCCGGCGGAAGGCACACGGAAATTCCTGCACCATACGTTCCTCCCCCAGAATGGGCGCAAGATCCTCCTTCATGAATACGGGGATGCCGAGGGCATGGGCTTGCCCGGTCAGGGAAGCGGCCCACTCCGGGGCAGTGGGGAATTTCCTGCGCTGCGTGCCCGTCATCGTCCCGATCACAATCCGGTCAAGGCCGGACAGATCCGCTTCGCCGGGATCGTCAAACAGCGGCTCGAAGGTGACGTGATAATGCGCGGCGCGGATATTGGCCTTCAGCGCCTCAATGCGCCAAAGCTCGGAGCGCCTTGTCACCGTGACGCCGAACCATACGTTCTCCGAGCCTGTCTCAAGCTGCAGAAGATCGGGGCGCTTTGTTAAAAACAGATACTGATGCTGCGGATTGGCGCGGATGGCGGAAAAGATCTGCTCCCACCACTCCGGACGCCATCCCGACGGATCGCTCATGCCGGTCAGCAGGAGATTCCGGGGCCGCTTCCGCGCCATCAGCCGCAGCTTTTCCGGGAAAATTCCGGCTTGCCGAAGTCCTCGGTCATGCGGTATCGTTTCACGTTGCTCCGGGCGTAGCAGTAGGAGCAGCCGATGGGACAACCGATCACCAGATTCAGATTCTGAATCCGGTAGTAGATGCAGAGGATCATGGCGGCCAATCCTTTCGTTTGCAGGCGGGCGGCAATGCCCGCTCTTTTCCGTTACGGAGCGTTTCCGGCAGCGCTCTTCCGCCGATAGACACGGTATCGGCAGGCCATGCCGGGGAGGGAATCTCCCTCCTCCGCAAAAAACGGCTCTCCTTCCGAGACAAGTACCCATTCGGGATCCCGGTCCAGGTTCGGAAGGAAGGCGTCGCTTGGGAACGCATGGTCGAAGCAGGTGATCAGGGCGGTGTCGCAGAAGGGCAGAAGCTGCCGATAGACGCTTTCCCCGCCGATCACGACGGCGTCCCCGATCCCGGGCAGCGCCAGCAGCTCATCGAGGGAGCGCACCGTCTCCGCTCCCTCCGGGCTGAAACCGGGGCGGCGGGAGAGGACGATGTTGCGGCGGTTTTTCAGCGGCTTCCCGCCGGGAAAGGTGGCAAGGGTGCGAGAGCCGAGGATGACGGCTTTTCCGAGGGTCGCGTCTCTGAAATTCTTCAGATCGGCGCGGACGCGGCAGAGCAGCTCTCCGCGGTATCCGATCCCCCAATTGAGATCAACGGCGGCGATCAGGGTCATAGGGCTTCTTTCCGTTCAGACCGCGACGGGGAAACGGGGAATCTTTTCGCCGTGGCGATAGTGTTCCACCCGCACACTGTCGGGGGTGAAGCGATAGAAATCATCGATCCCGGGATCGAGGGTGACGGTCGGCGCATCGAAGGGGGTGCGCTCGATCAGCTCCTCGACGATCGGAATGTGGCGGTCGTAGATATGCGCGTCGGCAATGACATGAACCAGCTCCCCGGCGTGAAGCCCAGAGACCTGCGCGAGCATCATCACGAGCACGGCATATTGGGCGACGTTCCAGGCGTTTGCGGCCAGCATATCCTGTGAGCGCTGGTTGAGAATGGCGTCAAGCCGCCCGTTTGTGACGTTGAAGGTCATGCTGTAGGCACAGGGATAGAGCGCCATCTCGTGCAGATCTTCGAAATTGTACATATTCGTCATGATGCGGCGGGAGGTGGGATTGTGCTTCAGATCGTAGAGGACTCGGTCGACCATGTCGAATTCCCCCTCCTTGTATTGATGGCGGATCCCCATCTGATAGCCGTAGGCTTTGCCGATCGATCCGTTCTCGTCCGCCCAGGCGTCCCAGATGTGGCTGCCGAGATCGCGGATGTTGTTGGACTTTTTCTGCCAGATCCAGAGGACCTCGTCGACGGCACTGCGGAGATTGATCGGCCGCAGGGTGAGAAGGGGGAATTCCCGCGAAAGATCGTAGCGGTTGATAACCCCGAAGAGTTTTTTGGTGTAGGCGGGGGCTCCGTCCTCCCATTTCGGACGTACCTTTTCGTCGGTGACAAGCGTACCGCGGGTCAGAATGTCGCGGCAGGTGCGGATAAAAGCGGTATCGGCAGAACTCATGGATCGTTCTCCTTTCGGGGGTGGTAGGACGGCATTGCGTCGGGAATGGAGGGCAAGCGGAAGAGGAGGCGGGGAGGAGGCGTTTTGCGGCAGGGATCAGAGGGACGACCCGGCTCCGGTCTCCCCGTAAGCGTCGGCGTCGATGGTGTAGAGGGAGGCAAAGGCCTCCTCCTCCAGCGCCTGCCAATCGAAGCGCGTCTCCTGCTCCGCCACCTTGGAAAGCTCGGGGCGGGTCTTGGGATGACGGGGGGTGAAAACGGTGCAGCAGTCCTCGTAGGGCAGGATCGAGGTGTCAAATGTCCCGATCCGACGGGCGACGGCGACAATTTCCTCCTTGTCCATGCCGATGCAGGGACGGAAGATCGGACAGCTCACCACCGAATCGGTGACGCAGAGTGCCTGCATCGTCTGGCTTGCCACCTGTGCAAGGCTCTCCCCCGTAATCAGCGCCTGCGCGCGGCACAGCACGGCGGTCCGCTCTGCCAGCCGCATCATCGAACGGCGGAGGAGCAGCGTGAAATATTCCTCGTCGCAGCTGACTCGGAGCGTCTCCTGGAGTTTGGTCAGCGAGATAATATGAACGCGGATGCGGCCGCAGTATTCTGCGACCTCCCGCGCCAGCTCGATCACCTTGTCCCGCGCCTGCTCGGAGGTGTAGGGATAGCTTTCGAAATGGACGGCGTCGACGATCACCCCGCGCTTTGCGATCATGTAGCCGGCGACGGGGCTGTCGATCCCGCCGGAAAGCAGAAGCAGCGCCTTTCCTCCCGATCCCGTCGGCATTCCGCCGGCGCCGGGGAAGCTGCCGGCGTGGAGATAGGCCTTGGATTCCCGGATTTCGGTCATGACGGTGATGTCGGGGCGGGAGAGATCCACCTTCAGTCCCGGCATCACCGAGAGGACGGCGCCGCCGACCTCCGCTGCGATCTGCGGTGAGGTTATCGGGAAGCGCTTGTCGCTCCTCCTTGCATCGGCACGGAAGGTGGTTTTGCCGCGGAGATAGGGCGGGAGATAGACGCGGGCGGTCTGCTTGATCGCCTCGATCTCCTTTTCGGCTTCGGCGGCTCTGGCGACGGCGGTGATGCCGAAGACCTTGCGGCAGAGGCGGAAGGCCTCCTCGATATCGGCGTCGTCGTCGAGCGGCTCGACATAGACGGTGCTTTGCGCGTGGGTGATGCTGAAGTTTCCGGCAAGGCGGAGGCGTTTTTTCAGCTCCCGCTCCAGCAGCTTTTCAAAAAAACCGCGGTTCAGACCCTTGAGGGTCAGCTCGCCGTATTTGCAGAGCAGAATTTCTTTCATCGACAGTATCCTTTTCTTTATGATGGGGTGACGGAGCGGCTGCGCTCCGCCTCGGCGGCGCGGCGGCAGAGAGACCGCAGGCAGCAGTCACTGCAGGCGGGGGCACGCGCCCGACAGACGTCCCGCCCGAAGTTGACGATCCGATGACAGAAATCGGACTGCTCCGAGGGTTCGATCGCCTCCGCGAGAATCTTCTCGATCCGATAGGGATCCTTCAGCGATTCGGGATAGAAGCCGAGCCGCCCGCAGATGCGGATGCAGTGGGTATCGGTGACCACCGCCGGCTTACCGTAGAGATCACCGAGCATCAGATTGGCGATCTTGCGGCCTACCCCGGGCAGGGAGAGGAGGGAGTCCATGTCGTCGGGAACACGTCCGCCGAAGTCGGAAATCAGCATCGCGGACATTTTCTTCAGATCCGCCGCTTTCATGCGGTAGAGCCCGCAGGAGCGGATCAGCTCCTCGATCACGGGAAGTGGGGCCGCGGCCATCGCCGCGGGATCGGGCAGGGCGGCAAACAGCGACCGGCTGACCAGATTCACCCGCTTGTCGGTGCATTGCGCCGAGAGGCGCGCCATCACAAGCAGCCGCCAGGGGTCACCCTCGTAGAGCAGGGCGCAGGACGCGTCGGGATACAGCGCCTTCAGCCGCTCGACGGCAGCCGCCGCAAGTTCCTTTGCCTCCATGCCGATCCTCCTTCTTTGCAAACGACGGGAAATTTACGAAAATTCAAAAAATCCTGTTTCAATCCGTCGGAAAATATAGTATAATGTTGATACCGACCTATATTATATAACAAACCCCGGCGGATTTCAACCCGTTTGCGGGAAAACCCGCAAATTTTTCCCCGGACGGGAATGCCCGACGGGAGATTCATCCAAGAGAGGAAACCGAAGATGAAAGAGAAGCACATCGTTACCATCGCGGGAAGCACCCTGACCGTTCTCTCGGAGGAGGACGAGGAGTATGTGCAGCAGCTGGCACAGATTCTCGACCGCCGCATCAACGATCTGATGATCCATAAAAACAAATGCACCAAGTCGGAGGCGCTTCTGCTCTGCGCGCTCGATTATCTCGATGCGACGGTCAAGCTCAAGACCGAGCTTGAGGAACGGAAGGAGAGAGGGAATGGCGCCGACAACGGCCGCTGACCGGCGGGCGCTGCCGGAGCTGCTCGCTCCCTGCGGCTCAAGACAGGCGATCGAGGCGGCGATTGAGGCGGGGGCGGATGCCGTTTATTTCGGCGGCACGATGCTCAACGCCAGAATGAACGCCAGAAATATCGCCGCCGATGAGATCGCTCCCGCGATTGCCGACTGCCATGCCGCGGGGGTCAAGGCCTATGTCACCCTGAACACGCAGATATATGACCGGGAGCTGAAGAGCGCGCTCTCCTATGCGGAATTCCTCGCCAGAGCGGGGGCGGATGCGCTGATCGTGGCGGATATCGGGCTGGCGGGGCTGCTCCGCCGCCGTCTGCCCCGGCTGGAGCTGCACGCCAGCACCCAGATGACGGTGCATAATACCGAGGGGGCGGAGCGTCTGTATGCCGACGGCTTCCGCCGCGTCGTGGCGGCAAGGGAGCTGTCGGAGGAGAATATCCGAAGCATTTGTGCCGGCACCGAAGCCGAGATCGAGCTGTTCATCCACGGCGCGATCTGCGTGAGCTGCTCCGGACAGTGCCTGATGTCGGCCATGCTGGGCGGGCGGAGCGGTAACCGCGGGGAGTGCGCGCAGCCCTGCCGCATGAGCTACGGCGGAGGCTATCCGCTCAGCCTGAAGGATATGGCGCTGGCGGGGCATATCCCGTCGCTGATCCGTTCGGGGGTGCGCTCTCTCAAGATCGAGGGGCGGATGAAAAGCCCCTCCTATGTCTACGGCGTGACCTCGATCTACCGAAGGCTGCTTGACGAGGATCGGGCTGCTACCCGCGAGGAAACCGAAGCGCTGGCGAAGCTCTTCTCCCGCGGCGGCTTTACCGACGGCTACTATACCGGAAAAATCGACAGGGGCATGCTCGGCGTGCGGAGCGAAGGGAATATTGCCGATACCAGGAGCGCGGCGGTTTTCCGCGGGGGAAAAGCTGCCCCCGCCGCTTCTTCCAAGGGGAACGCGGTCACGGTGACCGAGCTTCCGAGACCCGCCGCCTCCGAAAAACCGGAGTTTCCGCCGAAGACCCCGATGCGGAAGCCGATTCTGACGGCGCGCTTCCGCACGGCCTCCCAGATCCCCGAAAACGCCGGCCTTGACGGCATATATCTCCCCTTGTTAGCCTACGAAAGCGCCGCCGACGGCGTGCTGCTGCCTCCCGTCATCTTCGACAGCGAACGGGACGGGGTCAGGCGCGCGCTGGAGCGGGCGGCGGGGAAGGGGGCGCGTCATGTCCTGCTCACCAATATCGGTCAGCTCGGCTTGGCGAAGGAATTCGGACTGATCCCCCACGGCGATTTCCGCCTGAATGTCTTCAACGCCTTTTCGGCAGGCTATTATGCCGAGGCGGGGCAGCTTGAGAGTCTGCTCCTCTCCTGCGAGCTGACCCTGCCGCAGATCCGCGACATCCATTTCCGCACTGCGACGAGAAAGGGCGCGGTCGTTTACGGCCGTATCCCGCTCATGCTGCTTGAGAAGCCGGTCGGTAAGCCGATGCTCCGCGATACGAGGGGGGCGCTCTTCCCGGTTCTGCCGGAGGCGGGACGCGACATCCTCTATAACAGCGTGCCGGTCTATATGGCGGATCAGCTCGACCGTCTCGACCGCGCGGGGGTGGAGGAGCGGCATATGATCTTTTCCGACGAGAACCGGGGCGCGGTCATGAAGGTACTTTATGCCTATGCCCACGGCACGATCCCGAAGGAGAGCATCCGTCGGATCAAGAGCTGATATCGGGATCCCGGAGGCGGCTTGCGGGAACGACAGCCGCCTGCGGAACGAAAACCTAACGGAAGGAACGATACTATGAAAATCAAAGTCAAAAAGCTCCGCGAGGGAGCAAAGCTGCCGCTTCTGGCGACGGAGGGAGCCGCCGCCTGCGACCTTCACGCGCTGCTGGAGCAGCCGCTTACCTTAGCCCCCGGCGAGCGCCGCGCCGTCCCGACGGGGCTGGCGATTGAGCTTCCGGATCCCGGCTGCGTGGCGATTGTCTGCGCCAGAAGCGGACTTGCGCTCAAGCGGGGGCTGGCGTTGGCCAACGGGATCGGCGTGATCGACAGCGACTATCGCGGCGAGCTGTTCGTGGCGATGGTCAACAACGATTCTTCTCCCCAGACGGTGGAAAACGGCGATCGGATCGGCCAGCTCATGATTCTCCCGGTGATCGCGGCGGAGTATGAGGTGTGCGAGGAATTGACCGATACCGAGCGGGGAAGCGGCGGCTTCGGCTCAACGGGCGTGCGGGACGGCCGATAAGAGAACGCCGATCAAGTCAGCAGCCCTTTCTCTGAAAAAACGGGCGGCAGAAGCGCCGAGGAAAATCAATGCCTCGGCGCTTCTGCTTTTGGAAGATGTTGCAATGCGACAGCCCCGCGGCAAGGGGTTCGAACGGCAGCGAAGACGATGCCGATCCCCTCGGAGCGTGAGCGCTTGACCATCCGAAGATCAGGCTGCTGATTTTTCTGTGATTCTGAGCGCTGCGGGCGCTTTTTTGTTTTGTCTCCGGTACCGCTGACCGCCGCGGGCAGGAACGGATTTCCCCGCGCCGCGCAGGCTTTTTTGCGAAAAAATTCCGGCAAAGCCATAAACCGCACGAGACGACCATATAATGAAACAGATACGGAGCGCGGACAAGGCCGCCTCCCGACGAAAGGAGCGTGAGAAAATGTCCTCCGACCGCGAGCTTGAAAAATTCTTTGACGGCAGCTCGGACAGGGCGTACAGGCTCTTCGGCTGTCATCCTGACGGGACGGGCTTTCGCTTTCGCGTCTATGCGCCCCATGCCGTCAGTGTCAGACTGCTCGGCAGCTTTAACGGCTGGGATCGCGGGACGGCGCCGATGGAGCGGCTGGGAAACGGGATCTGGCAGGCGTGGGAGAATGCCGCCCCGGGCGATTCCTACCGCTATTATATCGAGTGCGCCGACGGGCGCTTCCTCTACAAGAACGATCCCTACGCCTTTTCGGTTTCCCCCCTCCCGGCCGCCGATTCGAAGGTGTGTTCCCTCGGCGGCTACCGCTGGCGGGACGGAGACTATCTTGCGAGACGTGCGCGGCGCGATCCCCTCAAAAGCCCGATCAACATCTATGAGCTGCACGTCGGCTCCTGGCGTCGGAGGGAGGACGGCGGCCTCCTGACCTATCGCGAGCTGGCCGACCGCCTGATCCCTTACCTGAGCGATATGGGCTATACCCACGTTGAGCTGCTTCCGATCACCGAGCATCCTCTGGAGGGCTCCTGGGGCTATCAGGTGACGGGCTACTATGCCCCGACCGCCCGCTGGGGAAGCCCGGAGGAGTTGATGGAGCTGATCGATCGCTGCCATGCGGCGGGGATCGGGGTCATTTTGGATTGGGTGGGAGCGCATTTCCCGCGGGACGGGTGCGGGCTCTTTGAATTTGACGGCGAATGCCTCTATGAGCCCTCCGATCCCCTGCGCCGCGATCATCCCGAATGGGGAACGAGGCTGTTTGATTACGGCAAAAACGAGGTGCGCTCCTTCCTGATCTCAAACGCCTGCTTCTGGCTGCGGGAGTACCATGCGGACGGGCTGCGGGTCGACGCCGTGACCTCGATGCTTTACCATGATTACGGGAGGCGGGAGGGGGAGTGGAGGCCGAACCGGGACGGCGGGAATCTGAACCGGGAGGCGATCTCGTTTTTGCGCGAGCTGAACCGCGCCGCCTTCGGGGCTGCCCCCGGCATTCTGATGGCGGCGGAGGAATCGACAACCTTTCCGATGGTGACAAAGCCCGGTTACGACGGCGGGCTGGGCTTCAATCTGAAGTGGAACATGGGCTGGATGCATGATCTGCTCGATTATGTCTCGGCGGGGGAGGAGGAGCGGCGGCGCATGGGGGATCGGCTGACCTTCTCGATGACCTATGCCTATTCCGAGAACTTCATTCTTCCCCTCTCCCACGACGAGGTGGTGCATGGCAAACGATCGCTGATCGGACGGATGCCGGGAGGGTATGAGGAGCGCTTCGCGGGGCTTCGCGCCCTGCTCGGCTACATGATCGCGCACCCCGGCAAAAAGCTCAGCTTCATGGGCAATGAGCTCGGCCAGTTTTCCGAATGGAGCGAGGGGAGGGAGCTTGACTGGATGCTGCTGTCCTACGACAGCCATCGGAAGCTGCGGCACTATGTCAGAGCGCTCAATCGTCTGTACCGTGAGAGTCCCCCGCTCTGGGAGAATGACGCCGATTGGGGCGGCTTTCAATGGATCAGCACCGCTCACCGTGAAAACGGGATCCTTCCCTTCCGGCGGATTGATGACGACGGAGGGGAGCTGATCTGCCTGTTCAATCTTTCCTTTCGCGGTCGGGAGGACTTCCGGATCGGACTGCCCCGCCGCGGACGCCTGCAATGTCTGCTGTCGAGCGATCACCCCGCATTCGGGGGAGAGGGCAGGACAAGGGAACGGGCTATGATCGAGGCGATCCCGCTGGACGGCATGCCCTGCTCGGCGGCGCTGCCCCTGCCGCCCTTGTCGGCGGTCTTTTACCGTATCCTCGACCGTCCCGCAGGGAAAAAGCGGCGCGGTCGGAAAAAACAAGGAATCTGATACCGAAGAGGTGATTTTGATGTTCAGAAGAAAAGAATGCATCGCCATGCTGCTGGCGGGCGGACAGGGAAGCCGGCTTCATGTGCTGACCGAGCGGACCGCCAAGCCCGCCGTCCCGTTCGGAGGGAAATATCGGATCATCGATTTCTCCCTCTCAAACTGCGTCAACTCCGGCATCGATACCGTCGGCATCCTGACGCAGTATCAGCCGCTTGAGCTGAACGATTACATCGGCAACGGGCAGCCCTGGGATCTGAACCGCAATTTCGGCGGCGCTCATATCCTTCCGCCCTACACCAAAAGCGAAAACAATATGTGGTACAAGGGGACGGCGAACGCCGTCTACCAGAATCTCTCCTTCATCGAGCGCTACAGCCCCGACCATGTGCTGGTTCTGTCGGGGGATCATATCTATAAGATGGACTATTCGCGGATGTTGGCTTTTCACCGCGAGAAGGGGGCGGAATGCACTCTGTCGGTTCATCTCGTGCCGGAGGACGACGCACCGCGCATGGGCATCGTCGGAGTCGACGGGAGTATGCGGGTGACCGACTTTGAGGAGAAGCCGCTGAAGCCGAGGAGCTGCCTGGCCTCGATGGGGCTCTATATCTTCAATCGGGAAACACTCGTGCGGTATCTGACGGAGGACGAGAAAAATCCCGCCTCGCGGAACGATTTCGGACGGGATATCATACCGGCGCTTCTGGCCGACGGAAGAGCCGTCTACGCATATTCCTTCGGGGGCTATTGGCGGGACGTGGGAACGCTTCGGAGTCTGTGGCAGGCGAACATGGATCTGCTCGATCCCGCCGATCCTCTCAATCGCAACGCGCCGCCCGGCTTCCGCGTATATGCAAGGAACGACGCGCAGCCGCCTTCGGTGATCGCCTCCTGCGCGTCGGTGGGGCATTCCTATATTGCGGAGGGCTGCGTCATCCGGGGAAAGATTGCCGGCTCGGTGGTTTCGACCGGCTGTCGGATCGGGGCGGGCGCGTCGGTCCGTGACAGTGTCATCATGCCGGGCAGCACCATCGGAGAAGGCGCGGAGGTGTGCCGCGCCATCCTCGGAGAGGGCAGCGAAATCGGGGCGGGCGCGTTGATCGGCGGCGGACCGGAACGGTCGATCAGCGTTGTCGGCGGAGGCAAGCGCATCGGAGAGGGGCAGATCGTCCCGGCGGGAAAGATATGCTGAATCGGAAAAGGAGGAGATGTCATGAAGGCTGTGGGACTGATTTTTTCCGGCGCATACGGCGGCGGACCGGAGGAGCTGATCCGGGATCGGAGTGCCGGCTCGCTTCCCTTCGGGGGAAGATACCGACAGATCGATTTCGTGCTGTCGAACATGGTCAATTCCGGCATCGGGGACGTCGGGGTGATCACAAAATACAAGGATCAATCGCTGATGGAGCATCTCGGCACCTGCCAGGATTGGGATCTCAACCGAAAGCGGGGCGGATTGATGCTGATCCCGCCGTTTTCCCCGGGGCTTTCGGGGGAATATCGCGGGAAGCTGGAGGAGCTGCGCGCCGCGATCCCCTATCTTGAGCGGCAGAGCGCCGAATGGGTGGTACTGGCCGATACCGCTCCGCTCCTGAATATCGATCTGCGTCGGGTGATAGCCGCGCATGCCGCATCGGGGAAGGAGATGACAATGGTCGCGGTTGAGGCGGAGGAGGACGATCCGCTGCTGTCGGAGCTGGTGATCGATTCCCCCGACGGCCAGCGGATCGGCGGGCTATGGCTTCGGTATGCGGCGGCGCGGGGGAAGTATACCTCCTGCGGGATCTTTGTGATGCGGCGGGAGGGGCTGATTGCGAGCGTCAACGCGCTGTCGGCAAGGGGATTTACCCATTTTGAACGGGATCTGATCCAGCGGGGCTTCAATCGAGGGACGCTGTCGGTCGGGCTGTATCGCTTCGACCGGCCGGTTCTGAAAAACCGCACACTGGCTGAATACTATCGGAATAATCTTCTGCTGCGGGAGGAGGCGATCCGGGACGCGCTCTTCCGCCCGGAGGCGCCGATCTATACGACGGTGCGGGACGAAGTCCCGTCCTATTACGGGAGCGGCTCCTCGGTCAGCGGCTGTCTGATCGCAGACGGCTGCTTCATTGAGGGAAGGGCGGAAAACTCGGTGCTGTTCCGGGGCGTGACGATCGGAAAGGGGGCGACGGTGAAAAACGCCGTCATCATGAGCGGCTCGGTGATCGGAGAGGGCGCGGCGGTGGAGAACGCCGTGCTGGACAAGGGCGTGTCGGTGTCGGCGGGACGGCGGATCGTCGGCGCGCCCCAAAGCCCCGCCGTCCTGCGGAAGCGGGAGGCGGTATGACGGTCGGCATACGGGCGAGGCGGCAGACGCGAAAGGAGGGTACATGAACATCTTATTTGCGGCAAGTGAGGCCGCTCCCTTTGTCAAGACCGGCGGGCTGGGGGACGTCGCCCTGGCGCTTCCGGGAGCGCTGGCGGCGGCGGGAGACGAGGTCAGGGTCATCCTGCCCTGTTATCGGACGATCAAGGAGAGCCGCCTCTTTTCATCCGCGAGGAAGATCTGCGAATATCAGACGCCCCTCGGCTGGCGGCGGCAGTATACGGGGGTGTATGAGGCGGCGAGCGGGACGGCGGGGCTCGGCTATTTTCTGATCGAAAATGACTATTATTTTTCCCGTTCGAAGGGCTATGCCCTCTACGGTGATTATGACGACGGCGAACGCTTCGCCTTCTTCAGCCGCGCCGTGGCGGAGGGGCTGGGGCGGCTCGGCTTCCCTCCCGATATCCTGCACTGCAACGATTGGCAGACGGCGCTGATCCCCTTTTATCTGCGCCTTTTGCGGCCCGTGCCGACGCCCGCCTCCGTCTTTACAATTCACAATGCCGAATATCAGGGGCGGATGCCGGCGGATTTTGCCTCCGATGTGCTGGGACTGAATCGGGAGGAGGCGCATATACTGGAGTACGAGGGCGGACTGAACCTGATGAAGGGCGGCATTCTGTCCTCCGATGCGGTCACGACGGTGTCGGGGAGCTATGCGGAGGAGCTGTGCGGGGAGGGGAATCCCTTCGGGCTTCGGGAGGAGCTGCGGGCCTGCCGGCTGACCGGGATCGTCAACGGCATCGATTGCGGGCTGTACGATCCCCGGCGGGACGAGAGCCTCCCCGCGCCCTTTTCTCCGGAGCTGCCGGAAGGTAAGGCGTACTGTAAGGCGGCGCTGAGGGAGAGAATGGGGCTGACCGCTGACGATTCCCTCCCGCTGGCCGCGATCGTCAGCCGCCTGACCGAATCCAAGGGCTGGTCGCTGCTCGACGGAATCGAGGAGGAGATGATGAATCTCGGGCTTCAGCTCGTTGTGCTGGGGCAGGGAGAGGCGCGGTACGAGGACTTTTTCCGACGGCTTGCCGAACGGTATCCCGGCAGGGCCGCGGTCTGTATCGGCTTCGACGAGACGCTGGCGAGGCAGATCTATGCGGGAGCGGATCTGTTTCTGATGCCCTCCCGCAGCGAACCGTGCGGGCTTGCCCAGCTGATAGCCATGCGCTACGGCTGTCTGCCTGTCGTGCGGGAAACGGGTGGGCTCCGGGATACCGTCCCGCCGTATCGGGACGATACCGGGGAGGGGAGGGGCTTTACCTTTTTTGATTATACGCCCGCCGAGCTGCTCGGCGCGCTGAAAAGAGCCGTCGCCTTTTATCGGGACGGAGCGCGCTTCCCGGCGCTGCAGAGGCGGAATATGGCGGGGGAGTACGGTTGGGCGGCCGCGGCGGAGGCCTATCTGAGGCTGTATGAACGATTGCTGCCCGCCTGATCCGCCTGTCGGGGAAATGCCGCGGGACGATCCCGCAGAAGGAGGATACAGGATGGATTATGAGCTGCTGAAGCGGAGGGTCGGAACGGCGTGTATGCGGAATTTCGGCTGTACCCTTGCCGATGCGTCGGAGAAGGAGGCCTATCGCGCCGTCTGTACGGCGGTTCGGGAGCTTCTGGCGGAGCGGTATCATGCCTTCCGCCGGACGGCGGGGGGAAAGCAGGTCTTCTATCTGTCGATGGAATTTCTGGTCGGTCCCTCCCTGCGAACCCATCTCTTCAATCTCGGGATCGGGGAGCAGATGCGGGAGCTTCTGACCGAGGCGGGGAAGGACCTTGACGCGCTGATTGCCGCAGAGCCCGATCCCGGGCTCGGAAACGGCGGTCTCGGGCGGCTTGCCGCCTGTTATCTCGACGCGGCCGCCGGGCTGGCGCTGCCCTGTACCGGATTTTCGATCAAGTATGAATACGGGGTCTTCCGGCAGAAGATCATCGGCGGACGACAGACCGAGCTTCCCGATGATTGGCTGAATGACGGCGATGTCTGGCTGTCGCCTCGGCGGGATGACAGCGTCCCCGTGCGCTTCGGCGGAGAGGCGGTCGGACGGGTGGAGGAGGACGGGATCTATCGCGTCAGGCAGTACGGCGGGGAGACGGTGCTGGCCGTCCCATGCGATATGTATCTGTCGGGCTATCGGAGCAGGGGCGTCGCCCGGCTGACGCTCTGGGAGGCGCATTCCCCCGACGCCTTTGATATGGCGGCGTTTTCGGCAGGCGATTATGCCGGGGCGACCGAGCGGGAAAACAGGGCGGCGGTGATTTCCAAGGTGCTGTATCCCGCCGACCATCATCCGGAGGGCAAGCGCCTGCGGCTGAAGCAGCAGTATTTCTTTGTCTCCGCTTCGCTGCAATCGGTGGTGGCCCGCCATCTGAAGGAGGGCGCTTCTCTCGACAGCCTCCCCGACCGGATCGCCGTCCATATCAACGATACCCATCCGGCGCTCTGCGTCCCGGAGCTGATGCGCATTCTCATCGACGATTGCGGCTGCGGCTGGGAGAAGGCGTGGGAGATCAGCGGCCGTGTGCTGTCCTATACCAATCACACGGTGATGCCGGAGGCGCTGGAGCGATGGTCGGTGCAGCTCTATGCCGAGCTGCTTCCGCGAATCTATCAGATCACCGTCGAGATCGACCGCCGCCTGAAGCTCACGCTGGAGAAGCTGCTGCCGGGGGAGCGGGAGCTGCGGCGGGAAATGGCGGTTCTTGCGGACGGGGAGGTCAGAATGGCGAATCTCTGCCTGGCCTGCTGCCACAGCGTCAACGGGGTCTCCCCGCTCCACACCGCCATCCTGGAGCGCACGCTCTTCCGCGGCTATTACCGCCTCGACGGGAGGCGCTTCACGAACGTGACGAACGGCATTGCCTGCCGCCGCTGGCTGTGTCAGGCCAATCCCGAGCTGACAGAGTGCCTGATCTCCCTGATCGGGGAGGGATTTCTGACCGACGCCTCCGGGCTTGAGAGACTGATGGAGTTTCGCGGGGATGTCGGCGTGCTGGATCGGCTCAACCGCATCAAGCGGCGCAATAAGCAGCGGCTTTCCGCTCTGATTGCCGCCGGAACGGGGTGCGGCGTCGATCCCGATTCGCTGTTTGACGTGCAGATCAAGCGTCTGCATGAATACAAGCGGCAGCTCCTCAATCTCCTGCTGATCCTCTGCCGCTACCTCACCTTAAAGGAGAATCCGCGGCAGGAGCTGCTTCCCCGCACCTATCTGTTTGCCGCCAAGGCGTCGCCGGGCTATGAGCGGGCAAAGCGGATCATCTCTCTGATCGTCGGGATGTCGCAGCTTCTGGCCTCCGATCCCGTGACAAGGGACCGTCTGCGGGTGGTCTTTCTCGAGGATTACCGCGTTTCGCTGGCGGAGCGCATCATCCCCGCCGCCGATCTGTCGGAGCAGCTTTCCTCGGCGGGCAAGGAGGCGAGCGGAACGGGGAATATGAAGCTGATGCTCAACGGCGCGGTGACGATCGGAACGGAGGACGGCGCGAACATCGAAATTCTGCGGGCGGTCGGGGAGGAGAATTTCTTCCGCTTCGGGCTGTCGGCGGAAGAGGCGGAGCGGCTGCGGCGGGAGGGCTTCGATCCGGGGGAGGCGTTCCGCCGCACCCCGATTCTGAAAGAGGCGATCGGACTGCTGCGGCGCGGGATCAACGGGCAGCGGTACGACGATCTTGCCGATTCGCTGACAGCGGGCGATCCCTATCTGACGCTCGCTGATTTTGCCGATTACCGGAGGGCGCAGGAGGAGGTCTCGGCGGCCTATGCCGACCGCAGGGGCTTTGCGGAAAAATCCCTCGTCAATATCGCAAAGGCCGGGTACTTTTCCGCCGATCGGGCGGTTCGGCAGTATGCGGAGCGCATCTGGGGGCTTCCCGGCTTCGGCGGGGAAGGGGAGCGCCGATGAACGGGGAGCGGATCCGCTGCGGCGGCCGATGGGATCAAAGACCCTTGGGATGCCTGCGGGAGAACGAATCCTGCCTGATCACGATCAGTCTGCCGGAAGCCTGTCCTGTGCTGTCGATGGGACTGATGCTGGAGCGGGACGGGGGCGGAGAAAGGGAGATCCCTCTCTGCCCGGACGGCGGGGACGGGGGATTCCGTCGCTTCTCCTGTCGGTTTTCGATTCCGGAGAGGGGGCTTTACCGCTATTATTTCTCCGTCAAAACGGCACAGGACTCCTTTTCGCTCTATCGTCTCGGCGCGAAGGAGGCGGGGATCGGGACGGGGGAAAAGTGGCAGATCACCTGCCTTCCCGCCGACTATTCCGTGCCGGAACGGTTCAGAGGCAGAGGAATCTATCAGATTTTCCCTGACCGCTTCGCGGCGGAGGGATGCTGTGATCTGAGCGGAAAACTCACGCCCTTCACCCTCCGCGCCGACAGGCGGGAGCCGCCCCGGAAAGGGCCGGATGAGAGGGGGGTCTGGAACAGCGACTTCTACGGCGGGAATTTCAGGGGGATCCTTGCGCGGCTGGATTATCTTCGGGGGCTGGGCGTCGGGCTGATCTATCTGAATCCGATCTTTCTTGCCCGCTCCAATCACCGTTACGATACCGCCGACTATCGGAGGATCGACCCGATGCTCGGCAGCGAGGAGGAGTTTTCCCTTCTCTGCCGCGAGGCGGAGCGGCGGGGCATGGGGGTGCTGCTCGACGGAGTGTTTTCTCATGTCGGAGCGGACAGCCGTTATTTCGATGCCGAGGGGCGCTTCGGGGGCGGGGCGATGAGCGATCCCGGTTCCCCCTATCGGCAATGGTTTCGCTTCCGCCGATATCCCGACGACTATGACTGCTGGTGGGGGATCAAAAGCCTCCCCTGTGTCGAGGAAATGACCCCCTCCTTTCTGGAATTCATTATTACCGGGGAGGACAGCGTTGTCGCGCATTGGATGCGGCTCGGCGCCTGCGGCTTCCGCCTTGACGTGGCAGACGAGCTGCCCGACGGATTTATCGCGCTGCTCCGCAAGCGGGTCAGGGAGCTGAATCCCGACGGGCTTGTCATCGGAGAGGTCTGGGAGGATGCCTCCGATCATTGCGCTTACGGGGAGCGGCGGCGTTATTTCAGCGACGGGGAGCTGGACGGCGTGACCAATTATCCCTTCCGCGCGCTGATTCTCGGCCTGCTCCTCCGGGAGCTGCCGCCGCAGGGCTTTGCGGAGGGGATCATGCGGCTTTGCGAGCGATACCCGGCCGAGGCGCTCGACTGCTGTATGACGATTCTGTCGACGCATGATACACCGAGGGTGCGGAGCGTGCTGGAGGGCGCTTTATCCGTGCAGGAGGCGGAGCGGGCGCATCGGGCGGCCGCGACGCTTCAGTATTTTCTCCCCGGAATGCCCTGCCTCTATTACGGGGATGAGACGGGGATGCGGGGCGGAAGCGATCCCGACAATCGCGGCTGGTTTCGGGAGGAGGAGCCGCAGCTGATCGATTATTATCGGTGGCTCGGCCGTCTCCGGAACGGCTCGGAGGCGCTGCGGCGGGGCAGCACCGAGGTGACGGCGGGAACGGATCGGGTGACGGTCAGACGGTCGCTTGGGCGGGAGGAGGTCAGCCTGACGGTTTGGATTTCGGGGGAGAAGCGCTTTACCGTCTGCGTGGATGGCTTGCGGGAAGATATCCTGCATTGATACCAGCGCCGGCGGGCGGGACGGCTCGACGCCTCCGCCGACAGACGCAAAAAAAGACACCGCCGACGGCGAAGAACGCTTGTCGGTGGTGTCGGAGCCGCCCCGACGGGGCGGGGATTATTTGGGTTGGATCGGGGAGAAAAATTCGACATGACCGCCGAAGACCCGGATGAGCAGAAATACGCAGACCGCCGCCAGAACAACGCTGACGCAGAATACGACGATCGACAGGCGGCTGAGGCGAAGGGAATCGGTGGATTCGTCGGATCGCGCAATCAGGCGGCTGCGGCGCAGGGCAACCGTTACCGGCTTGTAAAGCAGCATGACCATTGAGGCGTTGAGCAGCGCCTTGATCAGATTGAAGGGCAGCAGGAGGGGGACGAGCATATCCGCGACGGCCTCCACCGACAGCCCGGAGTAGATGGGGGTGATCAGCAGATTCATCCCCAGCATGGTGACCGTCATGGCAAGGATCGACAGCCCGAGCCCGCACCATGCGCCCGACACCTTCTTTTTCAGCCGGGGCGCGTGCAGATAGACGGCGGAGGCGCAGGCTGCAAAGACCGCGCTTGAGGCAAAATTCATCAGCGCCCCCCAATGCCCCGTCCCGCTGACGGTGATCATCTCAAGCAGCGCGACGAGCAGGGAGATGACAACCCCGGAGATCGGTCCGAGCAGAAGGGCGGCGACGGTGATGACGGCGTCCTTGAGATCGAAGGTGAGGAAGCCGCCGATGCCGGGAATCCGCAGCACAAACATGACGATATAGGCAAAGGCCGTAAACATCGCGGCGAGGGTCAGACGATTGAGACGATTCATGGATTGATTTTTCATGGTTTTTCCTCGTTTCAGAGGGGAAAGAAAAAAGCTCTGCGTCAAAAAGGGCGCAAAGCCAGCCTTCTTTTTCCATCCGGACTTCCGCAGATCGTTCCTGAAGAAACGTTCTGCCGTTTACCGTCGGTATGGGAGTTCCACCCATTCGGCGCTCTGTCAAGCGTTCGCGGACTGTCACCGCCGGTGCGGAATTTCACCGCGCCCCAAAGAGTATGATATTATCAGAGTTTCAGACAGGATGGATCCGCGCCGCCCCCTCTCCGACGGAAGACGGCGGGGAGGAGCGGGCGGACGGGAGGTCCGGCGTCCCCGGAGGGGAGCGCCGGACCGCAAGGACTTAATCAGGCCTCGATCTCGGTGACAACGCCGGAACCGACGGTTCTGCCGCCCTCGCGGATAGCGAAGCGGAGACCCTTCTCGATTGCGACGGGGGTGATAAGCTCAACGTCCATCACAACGTTGTCGCCGGGGCGGCACATTTCGACGTCGGCAGGAAGGCCGATCACGCCGGTAACGTCGGTGGTTCTGAAGTAGAACTGAGGACGATAGCCGGGGAAGAAGGGCTTGGAACGGCCGCCTTCCTTCTCGGTCAGGACGTAGACGTTGCCCTTGAACTTGGTGTGGGGATGAATGGTGCCGGGCTTGCAGAGAACCTGACCGCGCTCGATCTCGTTCTTGGCAACGCCGCGGAGCAGAGCGCCGATGTTGTCGCCGGCCTCCGCCATGTCAAGGAGCTTATGGAACATCTCGACACCGGTAACGGTGGTGGACTTCTTCTCCTCGGAAAGACCGACGATCTCAACGACGTCGCCGACCTTGATGGTGCCTCTCTCGACACGACCGGTAGCGACGGTGCCGCGGCCGGAGATGGAGAAGACGTCCTCAACGGGCATCAGGAAAGGCAGGTCGTCATTTCTGACGGGAGTGGGGATATACTCGTCGACGGCATCCATCAGCTCCTTGATGGGAGCGTAGACGGGATCGGCGGGATCGGTGCTGGCAGACTCAAGAGCCGCTCTGGCGGAGCCGCGGATGATCGGCACATTGTCACCGTCGAAGTCATAGGAGCTGAGCAGATCGCGGATTTCCATCTCGACCAGCTCAAGCAGCTCCTCGTCGTCGACAAGGTCAGTCTTGTTCATGAAGACGACAAGCTGGGGAACCTCCACCTGACGGGCGAGCAGAACATGCTCGCGGGTCTGCTGAAGAGGACCGTCGGAAGCGGCGACAACCAGGATCGCGCCGTCCATCTGAGCCGCACCGGTGATCATGTTCTTGATATAGTCGGCGTGGCCGGGGCAGTCGACGTGAGCGTAGTGACGGTTGGCAGTCTCATACTCCACGTGACGGGTGTTGATTGTGATACCGCGAGCCTTCTCCTCGGGCGCGTTATCGATCTGGTCGTATGCCATGAACTCGATCTTGTCGTTTCCGAGAGAGAGGTACTTCGTGATAGCGGCGGTCAGCGTGGTCTTGCCGTGGTCGACGTGACCGATGGTGCCGATATTGACATGCGGTTTGGTTCTTTCGAATTTTGCCTTTGCCATTGTAATAATCCTCCGTATTAATTATAAAATTCGTTGTTTATATCACAGCCGGCGGTCATTTCTTGCCGGCGATGATCTTTTCCTGAATGGACTTCGGAACCTCAGCGAAGTGGCTGGGCTCCATGGAATACTGTCCGCGTCCCTGGGTTCTGGAGCGAAGCTCGGTCGCATAACCGAACATCTCTGCCAGCGGGACGAAGGCAGTGATCTGCTGCGCGCCTGCGACCGGCTCCATCGACTGAATCGATCCGCGGCGGGAGCTGATATCCCCGATGACGTCTCCCATATAGTCGTCGGGAGTGATGACGACAACCTTCATGATCGGCTCGGTGAGGACGGGGTCCGCCTTCTTCATCGCGTCCTTGAAGGCCATCGATCCTGCGATCTTGAAGGCCATTTCGGAGGAGTCGACCTCGTGGTAGGAGCCGTCAAAGAGGTTGACCTTGACATCGACGACATTGTAGCCTGCCACGACGCCGGTCTGCATCGCACCCTGGATACCGGCATCGACCGCGGGGATATACTCCTTCGGGATCGCGCCGCCGACCACGGTGTTGAGGAACTCATAGCCCTTACCCGGCTCGTTGGGGGAGATGGTGATCTTGACGTGGCCGTACTGACCCTTACCGCCCGACTGACGGGCATACTTCATATCGGTGGTCGCTTCCTTGCGGATGGTTTCCTTGTAGGAGACCTGCGGCGCGCCGACGTTGGCCTCGACCTTGAACTCGCGCAGCAGTCTGTCGACGATGATTTCAAGGTGAAGCTCGCCCATTCCGGCGATGATGGTCTGTCCGGTTTCCTCGTTGGTATAGGTGCGGAAGGTGGGATCTTCCTCCGCGAGCTTGGCGAGGGCGATTCCCATCTTTTCCTGACCTGCCTTGGTCTTCGGCTCGATGGCGACGTTGATGACGGGATCGGGGAAGACCATCTGCTCCAGGATGATCGGATGGTTCTCATCGCAGAGAGTATCGCCGGTCGTGGTGCTCTTGGTCCCGATGATGGCGGCGATGTCTCCCGCGTAGACCTTATCGATGTCCTTCCGCTCGTTGGCGTGCATCTGCAGGATACGTCCGAAGCGCTCTTTGGTGCGCTTCTCGGGGTTGTAGGCGGTGGAGCCCGCCTCGATCGTGCCGGAATAGACGCGGAAGAAGCAGAGCTTTCCGACGAAGGGGTCGGTCATGATCTTGAAGGCGAGAGCGGCAAACGGCTCTTCGTCGCTGGCATGACGGACATCCTCCTCCTCGGTCTCGGGGTTGATTCCCTTGATGGCGGGAATATCGACCGGAGATGGCATATAGTCGATGATGGCGTCAAGCAGCTTCTGTACGCCCTTGTTCTTATAGGAAGTTCCGCAGACAACAGGGACAAGCTGGTTGTTGATGGTCGCCTTTCTCAGAGCCGTCTTCAGCTCGTCCACGGTGAGCTCCTCGCCCTCGCAGTACTTCTCGAAAAGCGCCTCGTCGGTCTCGGCGATCGCCTCGATCATCTGGCTGCGGTATTCCTCCGCCTTTTCGCGCATATCCTCCGGAATCGGCTCGACACGCATGTCCTTGCCCATTTCGTCGTAATATACGTCGGCTTCCATGCTCATCAGGTCGATGATACCCTTGAAGGTATCCTCCGCTCCGATCGGAAGCTGGATCGGCACGGGGTGCGATTTCAGGCGTGTCTTCATCATGTCAATGACACGGTAGAAGTTGGCGCCCATAATGTCCATCTTGTTTACATACGCCATGCGGGGCACGCCGTACTGGTCAGCCTGACGCCAGACGGTTTCAGACTGAGGCTCAACGCCGCCCTTGGCGCAGAAAACCGTCACCGAACCATCCAGCACGCGCAGGGAACGCTCGACCTCCACGGTGAAGTCGACGTGTCCCGGCGTGTCGATGATATTGATTCGGTTATTCTTCCAGAAACAGGTGGTGGCGGCGGAGGTGATGGTGATTCCTCTCTCCTGCTCCTGCGCCATCCAGTCCATCGTGGCACTTCCGTCGTGGACCTCACCGAGCTTGTGCGTTTTTCCGGTATAATAGAGGATACGCTCTGTCGTGGTGGTCTTGCCCGCGTCGATATGTGCCATGATCCCGATGTTTCTGGTTCTTTCCAAAGGGTATTCTCTTGGCATGGGACTCTCCTTAAACTACTGTTCCGCAGGACCCTGACGTCCCCGGAATGATGAAATCAATACTTGTAATGGGCGAAAGCCTTGTTGGCTTCAGCCATTCTGTGCGTCTCTTCGCGCTTCTTGACGGCACCGCCCGTTCCGTTGACGGCGTCAACGATCTCGGCAGCGAGCCGGTCGGCCATGGTCTTTTCCCCGCGCGATCTTGCGTAGTTCACAAGCCAGCGAAGCCCCAGGGTCTGTCTTCTCTCGGGACGGACGTCCATAGGGACCTGGTATGTGGAGCCGCCGACACGTCTTGCCTTGACCTCAAGGACAGGCATGATGTTGTCAAGCGCGGCAACGAACGCCTCAAGCGCACTCTTGCCCGACTTTTCCTCGACGGTCTTGAATGCGTCGTAGACGATCTTCTGTGCAACACCTTTTTTTCCGTCATACATCACGTTGTTGATCAGCTTTGTGACGAGCTTGGAATTGTAAAGCGGATCCGGCAGCACATCTCTTTTTGATATCTGACCTCTTCTCGGCACTGTACTTCCCTCCTTCATTAATAATATGATATCACAGGTACTCGAAAAAAACGATTCGTTTGTGCGCTGTCAGATATCGGGCTCAATATCAAAGCGGCGGAGCCGCGTCTATTTACTCCGATTCGACAAACAAACGATTTTCCGGCGGACAATATCACCTTCCGTCGGATACCGGTCAAAAAGCAAGCTTACTTCTTGCCTCTCTTGGCGCCGTACTTGGAACGGCCCTGCTTACGGTTTGCAACGCCCTGTGCGTCAAGGGTGCCGCGAATGATGTGGTAACGCACACCGGGCAGGTCGCGGACTCTTCCCCCGCGGATCAGGACGACAGAGTGCTCCTGCAGATTGTGTCCGATGCCGGGAATGTAGGTCGTGGCCTCGAGTCCGTTTGTCAGTCTCACTCTTGCGATCTTGCGGAGCGCCGAGTTCGGCTTCTTCGGGCTGGTGGTTGTCACCTTTGTGCAAACGCCTCTCTTCTGCGGGGCGCTCAGGTCGGTCTGTCTGTTGGTGATGGTGTTGAAGCCGTGCTGCAGAACAGGGGACTTGGACTTGTAGATCTTTTCGGAGCGACCGTGCTTGACGAGCTGGTTAAAGGTTGGCATACCGCACCTCCTTTTCTTGAGAATTTGTTTGTCGTTCGTATAAAAGGGTTTGATTTTTATACAAAACACAATCTATTATAGCACCTTCCTCAAAGCATTGTCAAGGGCTTGTCACTTTATACAAGAATTTCGGCACACTGCACATTTTTTTCTTTCCCGCTGAAACTGAAATAGCATATTTTCCCTCCGCCGTCCCGCCGCGGCGGCCGGCGGGCTTCCTTCTTCTTATTTTCCTTCCGCCGAAATGTGTCTTTTTTTTTAATTTAAAAAAATATTGCGGGGAGGTTGTTGATTTTTTTTCGGAAATGTATTATCATAGCATATGTTGGAAATACTATCTGTATCATAAAGGAGATGCGTCTTACCATGGCTAAGCAATTCAAAAAAATCGGGATCCTCACCTCGGGCGGCGACGCGCCCGGTATGAACGCGGCGGTGCGTGCCGTGACGAGATACGCGATCAAGCGCGGCATCGAGGTCTACGGAATATACGAGGGCTATAAGGGGCTGATCGAGGGCAAGGGGAGCATCAAGAAATTTGCTCCGCAGGATGTCGCCAACATTATCGAAAAGGGCGGCACGATCCTGTATTCCGCCCGCTGCCTGGAGTTCAAGGAGGAGGCGGGGCTTGCCCGCGCGACGGAGGTCTGCCGCGAGTTCGGGATCGACGGCATCGTCGCCATCGGAGGAGACGGCACGTTCCGCGGTGCCTCCGATCTCTGCAAGCGGGGAATCTCCTGCATCGGCATCCCCGGCTCGATCGATAACGATATCACCTGCACCGACAATTCCATCGGCTTCGATACCGCGATGAACACCGTCGTCGAGGCGGTGGACAGGCTGCGCGACACCTGCGAGTCGCACGCCCGCTGCAACGTCGTCGAGGTGATGGGAAGAAATGCCGGCTACATCGCGCTTGAGACCGCCATCGCCGTCGGCGCCACCGCCGTGGTGATCAAGGAGGATCTGAAGTACGACGAGGAGGCGCTCCTTGAGAAGATCCGTGCGGGACGGACGGCAGGCAAGCGCAACTTCATCGTCATCGTCGCGGAGGGCGTTGAGAATTACTCCGAGAAGCTCGCCAAGACGATCCAGGAGAAGACCGGCGTCGAGACCAAATTCGCGCGTCTGGCGCACATCGTCAGAGGCGGTTCCCCCTCTCTGGCCGACCGGCTGCTGGCGGCGCGCATGGGCGTCGCGGCCGTGGATATGCTGCTGGAGGGCAGAGAGAACGTCTTTGTCTGCGAACGCAACGGCAGAATGACCGCCGCCGATATCCAGGAGGCGATTGTCATCGATAAGATGTATAAGAGCACCTTCACTCCCTCGGTGAAATACCCGACGGAGGCGCTGGCGGCCTACTCCCCCGAGAAGGTGGAGGAGATGAAGGCGTTCTGCCGCATGAGAACGGAAGAGGTACAGGAGCTGCTGACCACCTCCGAGGATATTTCGAATTACAGATGACCCGGCGGACAGCCCTTCGGCTCCTTCCGCCGCATCGATGAACACCGGATCGAACCGGGAAGGGGAGGATATTGACATGGGAATGAACCAAAACCGCTATGAGGGCGGCAGCGAGCCGATCAGAAGATATCGCCGCAAAGGAGGACAGGCCTCGCTGAAAAGCGGGATCGCCATCGCGATGACGGTGCTGATCGTCTTCGGCGCGGTGCTGTACATCATGTCGGTGACGGGGACGGGGCTTTTCCGCGATCCGACGGCGACGCCGGGAACAACGCCCGGCACCTCCTCCGGCACCGCCGAAGGAACCGAAGCGCCGACCGCGACCGACAGTCAGACCGAGCCGCCGTCGACGGAGCCCGGCACTGCGGAAGACCCGTCTGTCATTCAGTACCGGACACTTGACAAAAAGCCGGAGGACAGCGGATCGGGCCTTCTGGTGCTGGTGGACGCCGATCATATCTATCGGTTCCCCGGCGTCTCGATGGTCCCGCTGATCGGAAATCTCAAGGCGGGCTGTCAGATCGGCACGGCGCACAGCTATACGACGGAGGAGGGGACGGTGAAGGAGGATCTGATGCTCCGCTCCGATACCATCGATCAGATCAATCGGATGATCGCGCAGTATGTGGCCGATACCGGCTTTGACAAGACGATCATCACCGACGCCTACCGCTCCTTTGACTATCAGAAGGCGCTGAGCGCCGGCAGCAGCGGCGCGGCTTCCCCCGGAAGCAGCGATTATCACACCGGCGCGACCTTCATGCTCTCGGCGTATGCCGGCGGGAAAATATACAGCCTGTCCAATCTTACCGATGCCAAGGCGTCGTGGTTCACCGAGCATATGCATGAATACGGCTTTGTCTTCCGCTATCCCTCCGACAAGAAATCGGTCACGGGCTACAATATCCCCTGGCAGATCCGCTATGTGGGCGTGCCCCATGCCACCTATATGAAGGCGAACAACCTCTGCCTCGAGGAATATCTCAATCTGCTGGCGGAGAAGCATCTCTATGCGGCGGAGCATCTGACGGTCGACTGCGCCGACGGGATGCGGTACGAGATCTTCTATGTGGAGGGCGCTGCGGAGGGCGTGGTCAAGGTCCCGGTCCCGCAGAACCGCGAGTATCTGATCAGCGGCGACAACAAGGGCGGCTTTATCGTCACCGTTGAGGTCGGACAGACGGCTGATACGGCGGCATGAATCGATCATACCCAAAAGGGAAGGCGTCCCGCGCGGGACGCCTTCCCTTTTTTAGCTCCGGGGGCGGGGAAAGATGGATTTTTTCCTTGAATATGGTATAATGGATTCCGATATAATGACGGACGACGGCGAAAGCCCCGATCCGGCGGCATTGCGGAAAACGAGGTGACAAGTCTGAAAATAAAACTCGAAAGAAAAAGAGAGAAAATGGCATAACAAAACAGACCACCGCAAAATGTGGTCGAAA